>CAVWTZ010000182.1:0-7339 GCA_963757485.1 uncultured beta proteobacterium | reverse complement strand
ATGCGACTCCAGCAATCGCCGGAAAACGGCCGGGTGTTTCTGGAGGGCTTGGAGCGTACGACGCTGCAGGCGGGGACGTCCATGGGCGTGAGCATCAATCGGGCCATTAGAAACGGCCGTAGGGCTAGGGATGCTCGTGCTCGTAACGGGCCAGATCTCCCGTCTGCAAGCAATCCGCCAACACCATCGCCTGGCTGAAAGCGAGGCAGAGTCCCTCGCCGGCATGGATCGACGGTGCCAGATGCATCTCCGATCAGAGCGACATTATCGCGGCTCACGCGCTTCAGCTTGCAGGTGGCGGTGACCTGCCATCCTTGCCCGGCTTGAAGTAATGGCCATCCCTCACCACATAAATCAGGTCGCGCGTCTTGAGATCGAACATCCAGTTGCCGGGCACCACCGCCTGCGACGTAGGATCATAGAATTCGCCTGAATAATTGCGCGGCTTTTTCTGCAGCCAGTTCATCGGATTGTCCAAGGCCAAAGCCGCCGCATCGGACGGCTTCCCGCGCGTCAGAATCTGCCCGTATTGCAGGGTCAGCGCACTTTGCAGCGCCCCCGCCACTTGTTCCATGGCCGTTTTCTCGGCCTGTTCCTGGTAGAACATCATGCGGTTCATGAACAGTCCCATCAGAAACACGATGATGGTGATGACCACGACCAGTTCGAGCAGCGTGAAACCTTTTGAGAGCCGGGGTAAAACTTGCAAGCTACCTACCCGCAAAGCGGAGGCCGAGCAATTCCCGCAGCTTGAGCTGCGACCGCTATGCACCGGATCAAGGATCAAGCAATTACCCTCTCCTCCAGCCGCTCTCCCGCATGCGGGAGAGATGAGCCCTATCCTCGGTCCCTGGTCCTCGATGCTGAGTCTCATTGATGCAGCGCCGCTTTGCCCAGATCCCACATCGGCAGGAACACGCCCAGTGCAAGGATCAGCACCATAATGCCGAGTGCGACGATCAGGATAGGCTCGATCTTTGCGCTGAGGGTGGCGACTTCATATTTGACTTCGCGTTCGTACATCTGGGCGACCTCGAACATCATGCCGTCCATGTCGCCGCTTTCCTCGCCCACTGCGATCATCTGCAGCACCACCGGATTGAACACCTCTGCGTCGACCGCGGTGCGCAGGATACTCTCGCCGCGCTCCACGCCATCGCGCATCTGTTCGATGCGGGTGCGCATGAATTCGTTGTCCACCACCAGGCTGATCACGTTCATTCCCTGCAGGATAGGCATTCCGCTCTTGAAAGACAGCGCCATGCCGCGCGCAAAACGCGACAGCGTGGCTTTGAGGATGATGGTCCCGACCACCGGCAGCCCGAATTTGTGCTTGTCCCACTTGTAGCGGCCATCCGGCGTGTTGATGTAGAAGCGCACACCCATTACCGCTGCGGCCAGCATCGCCAGCATCAGCAGCCAATAATTCACCATGAAACCGGAGAAAGCGATCAACATTTTGGTGATAGTCGGAAGTTCGGCATGAAACCCCGCATATACCTTGGCGAAAGCGGGAATCACGAACAGATTGATGATGATGATGGCGACCGCCATCGCCATGATCACGAAGCTGGGGTAGCGCATCGCGGTCTTGATGCGCTCGCGCATATCGCGCTCGAATTCGAGATAGTCAAACAGCCGGATGAATGTTTCATCCAGCATGCCGGTCATTTCGCCGACCTGCACCATGCTGACATAGAACGGCGAGAACACCTTGGGATGGCGGCGCATCGCAGCACTGAGTTCGCGCCCGCTGTCCAGGCTTTCGCGCAAGTCCTGAATCAACGCGGAAAAGGTCGGGTTCTGCGTGGATTCCTGCAAACCCGCCAGTGCGCGCATGATGGGGACACCCGCTTTGAGCAATGTGTACATCTGGCGGCTGAACAGCATCAGGTCCATCGGGCTTACCGGCTTCTCGGTAAGCCGGCGTTTGAGCCAGCCCTGCTTGCCGGACGCGCCGTCAAGCAAACCGCGAGATTGGGTGATTTCGACGGGCGTGATCCCGGTGTTCAGAAGCTGGTTGGCAATGGTGCCGCTGTCGTCGCCATCCAGTGTGCCCTCCACCAGATCGCCGCGGCCGTTGCGCCCCTTGTAGGCAAACACGCCCATCGTTACTCTTCTACCCGGTTACTGATGCCCATCACTTCGGCGACCGTGGTATTCCCCGCTTCATTTCCTTCAGGGCATGACTCAACATTGTCTCTCCCTGCAGGTGATCGTGCGCCACTTCCAGGAACCGGATGGCACTTTCATGCCCCGCCGCCTCGACCATTTCCTGGTTCATTTCCAGCATTTCATACACACCCATACGGCCGCGATAACCGGTGCCGTTGCAATGGGAACAACCGCGGCCCTTCTTCAAGCCACTCCATTGGTCACGCGTCAAACCTTCCAACTCCATCCATATCACTTCCTGGGATGTGGGGGTATAAGGCTCACTGCAGCTTTCACACACGCGACGCAGCAGACGTTGCGCGAGCACTGCCTGCACCGACGAAGCCACCATGAAACGCGGCACGCCCATATCGACAAAGCGGAACAATGTGCCTGCCGCATCCCGGGTGTGCATGGTGGACAATACCAGGTGACCGGTCATCGCGGCGCGCAGTCCGATCTGTGCGGTTTCCGCATCGCGCATTTCACCGACCAGTATCACATCCGGATCCTGCCGCAGTGCGGAACGCAGCACGCGTGAAAAAGTCAGATCGATCTTTTCGTTCACCTGCACCTGATTAATGCCGGGCAAACGGTATTCAACCGGGTCCTCGACGGTGATGATCTTCTTGCTGAAGGTGTTGATCTCGGACAATGCGGAATAAAGGGTGGTGGTCTTGCCGCTACCGGTTGGTCCGGTCACCAATACCATGCCGTTGCTGCGCCGGATGATTTCGCGGAAGCGTGCCAGCATTTCCGGCGGCATGCCCAGTTTCTCCAGACCGATCATTCCGCCATCCTGGCGCAACAACCGCATCACCACTGATTCGCCGTTTTGCGTGGGACAACTGGCGATGCGCACATCCACCACCTGATCGCGCACCCGCACATTGAAACGCCCGTCCTGCGGCAGCCGCTTTTCGGAAATATCCAGGCCCGACATCAGTTTGAGACGCAACACCAATGCGGGCGCAATTTTGCTGTCGGCTTCGGTTTGCACGTGCAGCACGCCGTCGATGCGGAAACGTATCACCACCCGGCCTTCCTGCGGTTCGATATGAATGTCCGAAGCGCGGACCTGGGTGGCATCGTCAAACATGGTCTGCAACAACTTGACTACCGGCGCGTCCTCCGTGCCGACGGATTCCGTCATCGCGCCAAAGTCCACATAGCTGTCGCCGATGTCCTCGCTGAGTTCACGCGCCAGTCCGGAGATTTCATCGGTGCGCCGATAACCGCGATCGATGCTTTCCAGCAACTGCCCTTCGGTGACCACCGCTATGTCGATGTCACGTTTGACGATGCGCGTGATTTCATCAAAGGCAGACAGGTCGGTCGGATCGGCCATGCCGACCAGCAGCGTGCCGTTGCGCTCTTCCAGTACCATCGCGCGGAAACGCCGCGCCTGGCTTTCCTGCAGCAACCTTACCAATTCGACATTGATGTTGTAGTACTTGAGATTGATGTATGGAATGTTAAGCTGCTTGCCGAGCGCCTCGGAAATATTTTCTTCGGTGACAAAAGCATTGTCCACCAGCAGGCGCCCGAGCTTGCGGCCGTTGCGCTTCTGCTGCTCAAGCGCGAACTTGAGTTGTTCCTGTGAAATCAGTTTTTGCTGGACCAGCAAATCGCCTAAGCGAACCTTCTCCGGACGCGCCATAATTCTCCTCTGACATAAATGTTTCTGCGACTCAGCTTTTCCAAGTTTGGAAGTTAGCCGTTTTTCATGATGATGACAAGGACTTAGCGGGTGTTTTTACGGGAATTTCCATGAATCCATATCCGGCCAAAATCACACGCCGACCCGGCCCCAATGTCTGCGACAGATTTTTCAGATATGCAATTTCCATCCTGACCTGAAGGCTGCTTTGTGCTGTAATCGGCGGCTATGGAGCACGTTGTTCCATTGCTTGCTGTAAAACTACATCCTTTCGAGCACGTTCGAACGCGGAAAAACCGCGGTTATGCGCGGCTCCCCGGGGTGCCCGCAAAATGCGTCTCTGGAGATTCCGTTATGTTTCATGTGATTCTGTATCAACCCGAGATTCCGCCGAATACCGGCAATATCATTCGCCTGTGCGCCAATACCGGCTGCCATTTGCACTTGATCAAACCGCTCGGCTTCACGCTGGAAGACAAACAATTGCTTCGTGCCGGACTAGATTACCATGAGTTTGCCAGCCTGCGCGTGCACAACACTTTGCATGATTGCCTGTCGGCATTCGATCCTGCACGCGTGTATGCGCTCACCACCAAGGGCTCGCAGGATTTTTACCAGCTGCGCTACCAGCCCGGGGACGCCTTTTTATTCGGCCCCGAGAGCCGCGGCCTGCCCGCCGAGGTGCTAGGACTATTCGATTCCGGGCAGCGCGTGCGATTGCCGATGCTGCCCGATAACCGCAGCCTGAATTTGTCCAATACGGTTGCAGTGGCGGTATTCGAGGCATGGCGCCAGTGCGGGTTTGCAGGTGCGCTGGCCGGACCAGTGCAAGGGTCTCTGCCTGACATCACCTCATAGGAGGGCGCATCATGCTTTATCAGGGTAGCTGTCACTGTGGTCACATCGCGTTTGAGGTCGAGGGGGACTTGTACGCCGTGAAACAATGCAATTGTTCGATATGCAGCAGGCTCGGCGCGTTGCGCTGGTTCGTGCCGCGCACACAGGTGCGTTTCATTACACCGGAAAGCAACCTCTCCACCTACCAGTTCGGCAAAAGAAACATCAAACATCATTTCTGCGCGATATGCGGCTGCGCGACCATGGGCACCGGCGCGCACAACGGCGTCGAGATGTTCAGCATCAATGTGCGCTGCCTGGAAAATGTGGATTTGTCCGCGCTGAAGATCAAGCAGGTGGACGGGCGCAGTTTCTAGGCTCGCTGGCGCTTCAGAAATATTTCCAGCAGATCATTCAGGAATCGCTGCCCAAGTCTGGTCGGGGCGATGCGCCGGTGGTCCCTGAACAATAATCCGCGCCGCTCGGCCTCATCCAGCTCGCGCCGGATGCCGAGCAGGGACAAACTGGTTCGCTCGCCGAACAGTACGCTATCGAAGCCTTCGTTCAGGCGCAGCGCATTCATCATGAACTCGAATCCCAGTTCTTCGCTGCCGACCTCGTTTTCGGTTTGTATCGGCTCGCCTTTGCGGACCTGCTGCATGTACGCTTGCGGCTGCTTGTAGCGCGCCTGGCGCATGATCTTGCCGGGAAAACTCAGCTTGCTGTGTGCGCCCGCGCCTATGCCCAGGTAATCGCCGAACTGCCAGTAATTGAGATTGTGCCTGGCGCGGCGCTTCGGTTGCGCGAACGCGGAAGTCTCGTAGTGCTGGTAACCCGCTGCCGCCAGCATTTCCTCGATGTGCTGCTGCATGTCGCTGCTCGCATCGTGATCCGGCAGCGGGGGCGGGTTGCGATAGAACAGCGTGTTCGGCTCCAGGGTCAGGTGATAACAGGACAGATGCTGCGGCTTGAACGTCAGCGCAGTTTCCATATCGTGCAGCGCTTGCTCCAAAGACTGCCCGGGCAGCGCGTACATCAGGTCGAGGTTGAGATTGTCGAAATGCTGCTGTGCGGTCTCAATCGCGCGCTTCGCCTCATCGGCGGAATGGATGCGCCCCAGCGCTTGCAGATGCGCGTCGTTGAAACTCTGGATGCCCATCGACAGCCGGTTCACGCCCGCCTCGCGATAAGCCGCAAAACGCGCCGCTTCCACCGTGCCGGGATTCGCCTCGAGCGTGATCTCGGCATTGACATCCAGTGGCAACAGCATGCGCACCTGGCGCAATATCTCCGCGACGCTTTCACCGCCCAACAGGCTGGGCGTGCCGCCGCCGAAGAATACCGTATACACCTTGCGCCCCCAGATCAGCGGCAGCGACAGCTCCAGATCGCGGATCAATGCCGAAACATATTCCTGTTCCGGCAGCGTTTTTGCTTTATCCTCCCCCTTGACGGGGGAAGTGGGTACGCGCACCTCATGCGAGTTGAAATCGCAGTACGGGCATTTGCGCACGCACCACGGTATGTGGATATACAGCGACAGCGGCGGCAATGCCTGAAAATTTACTGCTTGCGATTTGATTGCGGCGGGTTGGAACGGGTGTGTGGTCATGATCGATGAATTGTACGGCGTGCAAAATTGCCCGCCGCTTTGCCGCGTGGGCCGTTGAATCCTGCGCATCCTACGCTTCCTTCAACTTCTCCAGCAATATCCGCAACGCCTTGCCGCGATGGCTGATGGCGTGCTTTTCATCGCGCGACAGCTCTGCGCTCATCCTGTTGAGTGACGGCAGCCAAAACAGCGGGTCATAGCCGAAGCCGCCGTCGCCGCGTTCCTCATGCGCGATTTCGCCGTGCCATTCGCCTTCCGCGATCAGTGGCTGCGGGTCCTCGGCATGGTGCAGCAGCACCAGCACGCAGTAGTAGTGCGCACGTCTATCCGTCACGCCCTGCATTTCCTGCAGCAGCTTTTCGTTGTTGCGCTGGTCAGATTTAGGCTCTCCAGCATAGCGCGCCGAATGCACGCCGGGCGCGCCGCCCAGCGCGGTGACGCAGATGCCCGAATCATCGGCCAGCGCGGAGTAGCCCGCTCAGGCGGCTGACATGCCGCGCCTTGGCAAGCGCGTTCTCGATGAAAGTAACATGCGGTTCTGCTGCTTCCGCTATGCCGAGTTGTGCCTGGGTCAGCACCTCGATACCGAGCGGCTGCAACAGAAACTGGAATTCGCGCAATTTTCCGGGGTTGTTGGAGGCGATGACGAGTTTTTGCATGGTGAGCTACCCTTTCCGTCAATCCCTCTTTCCTTGGGGAGAGGGATTAGGGGAGAAGCTAAGAACATTAATCATTTTCAAGCGCCGTGCGCTGTATCGCTATCAACTCGGTGATGCCGCTTTTCGCCAGTTCCAGCAGTTCATCCATCTCGGCACGGGTGAATGCATGACCTTCTGCAGTGCCCTGAACTTCGACAAAGTGGCCGTTGCCGAGCATCACCACATTCATGTCGGTGTCGCATGCAGAGTCCTCGAGATAATCCAGATCCAGCACCGGCTCGCCCCGGTAAATTCCGACAGAAACCGCGGCGATGAAATCCTTGAGCGGGGATTCCTTGATCAACCCTTTGCCGAGCAGAAGTCTTACCGCGTCATAAAGCGCGACGAAAGCGCCGGTGATGCTGGCGGTGCGGGTGA
>CAVWTZ010000181.1:0-7887 GCA_963757485.1 uncultured beta proteobacterium | reverse complement strand
TATCGAGGACGCCAGCGGCAACATCGTACTGGACGATAACTCCACCGTAACCCTTTCGGATGTCAGCGGGACGCTCGGCGGGACGGTCTCCGTGGCCGCGCAGGACGGCGTCGCCACGTTCAGCGAGCTTTCGATCACCAAGGCTGGCCTCGACCATTTGACCGCTTCGGACAGCACGGACGGCCTCAGCGGCTACTCTTCGAACAGCTTTACCGTCAGCCCGGCCGCCGCTTCGCAACTGGTCTTCACCACCCAGCCGGTCGGCGCCTCTGCCGGCGGGACAATGGCGACGGTGAAGGTGACGATCGAGGACAAGTACGGGAACGTCGAGACGACGGACGACTCCTTCGTGAACATGACCGACGACAGCGGGACTCTCAGCGGGGCGACTTCCGAGGCGGCCGCAGACGGCGTCGCGACGTTCGCCGACCTCTCGGTTACCAAGGCAGGAAGCGATCATCTCCATGCGGCGGACACCACCGACGGCCTCAGCGGGTTTGCCTCCAACAGCTTCAACATCACCCCTCTGGCCGCGTCGCAACTGGTCTTCACCGCTCAGCCGGCCAACGTCTTCGTCGGACAGACGCTCCCTGCGGTGCACGTGACGATCGAGGACAAGTACGGGAACGTCGAGACGACGGACGACTCCTTCGTGAACATGACCGACAACAGCGGGACTCTCAGCGGGACGCTGAACGAGGCGGCCTCGGCCGGCGTCGCGACGTTCAGCAACCTTTCGGTTGGCGCAGGGGGCACCGATCACCTGTACGCGGCGGACAGCACCGACGGCCTCACCCCCTTCTCCTCCAACCCCTTCACAGTCGCGCTCCCGCCTTCGCAATTGGTCTTCGTCCAGCAACCTTCGCCCGCTACCGCCGGCGCAACAATCTCCCCGGCGGTGACCATAGACCCTCGAGGATGCCGATAACCACCTCGTCACGAGCGACCATTCGGACGTGACCCTGTCGGACACCAGCGGGACGCTCAGCGGCACCCTGACCGTGGCCGCCGTGGGCGGCGTCGCCACGTTCGGCAACCTTGTGGTGACCAAGGCCGGAACGGATTTCTTGTACGCCTCGGACAGCACGGACAGCCTCAGCGACTACCCTTCGGTCGGCTTCAGCATCGCTCCGGCCGCCGCTTCGCAACTGCTCTTCACCACTCAGCCGACCAGCGCCGCCGCCGGCGGGACGATGGCAACGGTGAAGGTGACGATCGAGGACAAGTACGGGAACTTCGAGACAGCGGACAACTCGAACGTGACCCTGACGGACGCCACTGGGACTCTCAGCGGGACGATTCCCAAGGCGGCCTCGGCCGGCCTCGCGACGTTCAACGACCTTTCGGTTACCAGGGCGGGAAGCGATCATCTATACGCGGCAGACGCCGCCGACGGCCTCAGCGACTTCGCCTCCAACAGCTTCAACATCAGCCCTGTGGCCGCGTCGCAACTGGTGTTCACCACTCAGCCGGCGGCCGCCTTTGCCGGGCAGATACTGCCGACGGTGAAAGTAACGATCGAGGACAAGTACGAGAACGTCGAGACGGCGGATCACTCGACCGTGAGCCTGACGGACGACAGCGGGACGCTCGCCGGGACGACTTCCGAGGCGGCCGTGAACGGCGTCGCGACGTTCAGCAACCTTTCGGTTACTGCAATGGGAAGCGATCATCTATACGCCGCGGACGCCGCCGACGGCCTCAGCGACTTCGCCTCCAACTCCTTCACCATCATGCTCCCGCCCTCGCAATTGGTCTTCGTCCAGCAGCCTGCCTCCACCCCCGCTGGCGCAAAAATCAGGCCGTCGGTGACCGTAGACATCGAGAATGCCGACAACGACCTGGTCACGAGCGACAATTCGAACGTGACCCTGTCGGACACCAGCGGGACGCTCGGCGGCACCCGGACCGTGGCCGCCGTGGGCGGCGTCGCCACGTTCAGCAACCTTGTGGTCACCAAGGTGGGAACGGATTCTTTGCGCGCCTCGGACAGCACGGACGGTCTCAGCGGCTTCGCTTCGAACAACTTCAGCGTCACCCCGGGCGCCGCAGGGCAACTGGTCTTCACCACTCAGCCGGTCAACGGCATTGCCGGACAGACGATGGCTTCGGTGCAGGTCGACGATCGAGGACAAGTACGGGAACGTCGAGACGGCGGATGGCTCGAACGTAACCCTCGACGGACGCCGGCAAGACGCTCAGCGGAACACTTCTTATGGCGGCCGTGGACGGCACGGCGACGTTCACCAATCTTTCCGTTGCCAAGGCGGGAACCGATCTTTTGTACGCGTCGGACAACTCCGACGGCCTCAGCGCCTTCCCCTCCAAGAGCTTCAACATCGCCGCTGTGGCGGCCTCGCGACTGGTGTTCACCCTGGAGCCCGCGAGCGGCGCCGCCGGCGCGGCGCTGGCGACGGTGCAGGTGACGATCGAGGACGCGTACGGCAACGTCGAGACGACGGACAACACCTCCCTCGTGGGCCTGACGGACACCACCGGGACGCTCGCCGGCGGGAGCGCCGTCAAGACGGTGGAGGGGGTGGCCACGTTCGACGATCTTGTGGTTACCGAGGCGGGGCTCGATCAGCTGACCGCAACGGACAGCAACGACGTCGGCGTCAGCCCGGTCAACTCCACCGGTTTCACCATCAGCGCCGCGTCGCCGAGCTATATGCTGTTCACCAGGGAGCCGGCGGGCGGGACGGCCGGAGCGAAGCTGGGCGAGGTGGATGTCACGCTTTATGACCAGTACAACAACCTCGAGACCGAGGACAACAGTTCTTTCGTGGCCCTGACCGACGTCACCGGGACCCTCAGCGGCCGGGGCCCCGCGATGACCTTGGGCGGCGTGGCCACGTTCAGCAATCTCGTCGTTACCAAGGCGGGCCTCGATGAGCTGACCGCGGCGGACAACACCGACGCCGGCGTGAGCGCTGCCAACTCCACCGGTTTCACCGTCGCTCCCGCGCCGACGTACAGCCGGCTTGCGTTCATCTTGGAGCCGGCGGGCGGGCCGGCCGGACTGACGCTGGCGACGGTCACGGTGGCGGTTGAGGACCCGTTCGGTAACGTCGAGACGGCCGACAATTCCTCCAGCGTGGGCCTGACGGACCTCATCGGGACGCTCAGCGGCGGGAGCGCCGTGACGACGGTCGCCGGCGTGGCCACGTTCGCCGGTCTTGCGGTTACCAAGGCGGGCCCCGACCAGTTGACCGCGGCGGACGGCAACGACGTTGGCGTCGGCCCTGTCGACTCCACCGGTTTCACCATCCTCCCCGCGGCGCCGAACTATATGGTCTTCTCCAGGCAGCCGGCGGCCGGGACGGTCGGAGCGACGCTGGGCCTGGTGGATGTGACCCTCTATGACCGGTTCAACAACCTCGAGACCGGGGACAACACCTCCCTCGTGAGCCTGGCGGACGTCACCGGCACGCTCAGCGGCGGGAGTGCCGTGGCAACCTCGGCCGGTGTGGCTGCGTTCAGCGATCTTTCGATTACGAAGGCGGGGACCGATCATCTGCTCGCTGCGGACACCGCCGACGGCCTCAGCCAGGTCTCCTCCGCCGGTTTCGCCGTCAGCCCTGCGGCGGCTTACCAGTTGGTGTTCACCACGCAGCCGGCGGACGGCGCCGCCGACGCGCTGCTGCCGACGGTGAAGGTGACGATCGAGGACCGGTACGGCAACGTCGAAACGAGCGACACTTCCACCGTGAACCTCTCGCTCGTCAGCGGCGCCCTCGGCGGGACGACGGCCGTCGCGGCCGTGGGAGGCGTGGCCATCTTCGGCAAACTTTCGATCAGCGAGATCGGCCTTTACACACTCTCGGCGGCGGACGCCGCCGACGGCCTCAGCAAGTTCACTTCCGACAGTTTCGCCGTCAGCTATGGGGCGCCGTACCAGTTGGTGTTCACCACGCAGCCGGCGAACGGCGTCGCAGGCGTGCTGCTCTCTTCGGTACAGGTGACGATCGAGGACAAGTACGGGAACGTCGAGACGGGGGACGACTCCAACGTGGCCCTGTCGGACGGCACCGGCACGCTCGGCGTGGCGACCGTCCAGGCGGCATCGAACGGAGTCGCCACGTTCAGCGATCTTTCGGTCACCAGGGCGGGAAGCGATCATTTGTACGCGTCCGACGGAGCCGACGGCCTCGGCGGCTTCGCCTCCAATAGCTTCACCATCAGCGCTTGTCGGTACGTTGTTCCAGGCTGCGGTTTAACTGTGACAGCGCGATCACCGGCACTTGCAGTTCTTTCGCCAATGCCTTCAGGGAACGTGAAATTTCAGAAATTTCGGTAGCACGGTTTTCGCTGGCCTTGCCTACGTTGGAACTCATCAACTGCAGATAGTCGACCACAATCAAACCGAGTCCGTTGTTCTGGCGATGCAGGCGACGCGAACGGGCGCGCAGATCCAGAGAGGACAGCGCGGCGCTTTCGTCGATATGGATCGGTGCATCATTCAGCTTGCCGAGCGCATGCGTTAGCCTTCCCCAATCGTCATCCTGCAATTTACCGGTGCGCAAATCCTGTTGATTGAGTTTGCCGATCGAGCCGATCATACGCATTACCAATTGCGTCGCTCCCATTTCCATGCTGAAAATCGCCACCGGCAGCTTGCTGTCCATCGCCACGTTCTCGGCAATGTTGATCGCAAGCGCGGTCTTGCCCATGCTCGGGCGTCCCGCAATTATGACCAGATCGCCGGGATGCAAGCCGGAAGTCTTGCGATCCAGATCGGTAAATCCGGTCGCGATTCCTGTCACATCGCTGGCATTGTCGCGCGCATACAGCGTCTCGATGCGTTCCACCACTTGCGTCAACAATGGGGGCATGGGAAGAAATCCCTGCTTGCCTTTCGATCCTGCCTCTGCGATCTCGAATACTTTGCTTTCCGCTTCATCCAGCAACTGCGCGGCATCGCGTCCGGTCGGGTTGTAGGCACTGCTGGCGATATCAGTGCCGACTTCCGCAAGCTTGCGCATGATCGAACGCTCGCGCACGATCTCGCCGTAACGGCGGATGTTGGCTGCCGAAGGCACGTTCTGCGCCAGGCCGCCCAGATATGGCAGGCCGCCCACCTTGTCAAGTTCGCCGGCGATCTCCAATGCCTCAGCCACGGTAATTACATCCACCGGTTTTGCCTGCTCGCTCAGCCTCACAATTTGGCGGAAGATCAAACGATGTTCCTGACGATAAAAATCGTCGGCTGTCATCAAGTCGGTAATCTTGTCCAGCGCGGTCGCTTCCAGCAACAGTCCGCCCAGCACCGACTGCTCCGCTTCAACAGAATGGGGCGGCAACTTGATCTGGTCGAGCTGCGCGTCGGCGCCGGAGAAATTTTGGGCAAAGTTTTGCATGGAATTGAATCGCAAGTGCTGTTGAGCGGATGTCATTTTACCCTGCTAAGGGGCAAAACCCGAAAACAAAAAAAGGACTGTTGCCAGTCCTTTTTTTGTGCTGCGTTGACACCGGGACAAATTACTGTTCGCCGAGTACCGAAACGGTTATCCCAACCACCACATCGGTATGCAGCGCGATGTTGACCGGGTGGTCGCCGATTTGCTTGAGGTGGCCTTGGGGCATGCGGACTTGCGACTTCTCGATGTCTATGCCTTGTGCCGCCAACGCTTCCACAATATCGGCATTGGTGACAGAACCGAAAAGCTTTCCGTCAACACCGGCTTTTTGCACGATCTGCAAGGTCAAACCGGCCAGCTTTTCGCCGCGCGCCTGCGCTTCGGCCAATCTTGCCCTGTCGGCCGCTTCAAGCTCGACGCGACGCACTTCAAACTCCGTCATGTTGGCCGCAGTCGCACGCTTGGCTTTGCCTTGTGGAATCAGAAAATTGCGCGCGAATCCGTTTTTGACCTTGACCACTTCGCCCAATTGGCCAAGGTTGGTCACTTTTTCCATCAAAATTACTTGCATGTCAGGGCTCCTTAATGCAGATCAGTGTAAGGCATCAAAGCCAGGAAGCGCGCGCGTTTCACGGCAGTGCTCAATTGACGCTGATAGCGTGTCTTGGTGCCGGTAATGCGCGCCGGGATCAGCTTGCCGTTTTCGGCAATGAATTCCTTGAGGATGTTGATATCCTTGTAATCAACCTCGGCGATCTTCTCGACTGTAAAGCGGCAGAATTTGCGGCGCTTGAACAGATTGTTGCGGGAAGAGCGTTTGTTCTTGTCATCTTTCTTTTTGTCTACTGGACGAGCCATTATATTTCCTTCATTCCAAAATTATGTCGTTTATATGTAAAACCGGTTGTCTGCTGCGTATGCTTTGCCGCGCTAAAAATCCTGTCAGGATTACGTTCTGTCCTATTGCAAACCGGGCAGCCCTGTCGGCCACCTCGGCAAATGCCAGCGCGTTCACTTCGCACTGTACCTGCCGCAGACCACTTGCCTCGAACTGCTGCGACGCGTGGCTTATTGTCAGTGCCACTCTCGCCACCCCTGCCGGGGTATAACGCAAACTGTCCAGCGCGATCAATTCCCCGCTGATGACAACCTGATTAAGTGCCAATTGCCAACCGGATCAAGCTTCCGCGCTTTCTGCCGGAGCAGCGGGTGCAGCCGCTGCAGTGCTGCTTTCAGTCGGCATGGCGCGGGCTTTTTCTTCCTTCATCATTGCAGACGGCTCGACAACAGCAGCCTTGGTTTTCACGGTCAGGTGACGCAACACGGCATCATTGAAGCGGAATGCATGCTCCAGCTCGTCCAGGGTTTCCTGGTTGCATTCGATATTCATCAGCACATAGTGCGCCTTGTGGATTTTCTGGATCGGGTAAGCCAGCTGGCGACGCCCCCAGTCTTCCAGACGGTGGATATGGCCAGCGTTGCTCGTGACCAGCGTGCGGTAGCGTTCGATCATCGCGGGCACCTGCTCGCTTTGATCGGGATGCACAATAAAAACGATTTCGTAATGTCGCATTACTTCTCCTTGTGGTTAAAGCCCCCCGCTTGCGGTGCGGTGGAGCAAGGTATTTTGCGAGACTGGACATCAGTCCCGCAGGGGGGCGCATTATAGCGAAATAAGCTTACAGGTCAAGGAGTTTAATGCGCGCACCATACGGCGGGGGGGCGGCAGGCACGGTTAAAGTTGCAATGCAAACCGGAAAGGGCAGTCAGCTCTACCCTGCAAGGCGCTGCCGCACTGCTTCAAACAGGCAAATCGCGGTTGCTGCTGCGGCATTCAGCGATTCAACTTTATTGTGCATCGGGATCGTGATTTTTTGCGTGGCGAGCCGCAGCAAAGCGTCAGACAACCCTGCCCCTTCATTGCCGATCATAAATGCGGTTTTACCGCGCAGATCGCAGTCGTACAGGCTGAGCCTGGCATGCAGACTGGTTGCCAGTAATTGTCCGGCAGCGGGGTAAGCCGGCAAGCCGCGTAGCGGCTGCTCGCAAAATGCCTTAGCCACGCCCGGCAAATCCTGCTGTTCGTAAATGCACAACGAAAAATGACCGCCCATCGCCGCGCGCAGCACTTTTGGCGACCACGCATCGGCGCAGGCACGGGACAGGAACACCGAATTGCATCCTGCCGCCGCCGCAGAACGCAACATCGAACCCAGATTGCCTGGATCCTGTATGTCTTCCAGCAGCAGGGAAAAGCTGCTGTCGGCCACCGTTCCCTTCGGCTGCGGCAAATCGATCAATGCCAGAATGCCGCTCGGGGATTTCAGTTCGCTGAGCCCGGCAAACAAGCTGTCTTCCAGCTGAGTCACGGGTATATCTTTTACACGTTGCAACGATCCGGCAATTTCAGCGTCGCGCAACGCCGCCTGGTTCAAGATAATGTGTTGCGGCCGATTGCCGCCATCCAGATATGCCGCCAGCAAATGCGCGCCATCCAGCAAAGTCTGGCTGGATTTGTTGCGCTGTC
>CAVWTZ010000180.1:0-3798 GCA_963757485.1 uncultured beta proteobacterium | reverse complement strand
AACGGGGCGATGTAATCGAGCACCTCGCTGGTCAGGCGGCCGGCGATGCGCATTTTCTCGATTTCTTGCAGGGTCTTGATGGAGACTGACATTTTTATAAATGATTACCAAATGGCCAAGAATATCACGCGACCCGAATAGTTGACAATTGTGATTGGGAATTGAAAGGTTGCTCCCGACTTATTGGTAGCGCAACGCCTCGATCGGATCAAGCCGTGCGGCTTTGTGCGCGGGATAGAACCCGAAGAATATTCCCACTGCTGCCGCGACGCTGAACGCAACGATCACCGAGCTTCCCGAGATGATCACCGCGGTACCGGTCAGCGAGTCGGTCAGCAGTGCGGCGCCTATGCCCAGCAGCAGGCCGATGAAGCATCCCACCACCGAAATGATGATCGCTTCGAGCAGGAATTGCAGCAGGATGTCGCGTTCGCGCGCACCAATCGCCATGCGTATGCCAATCTCGCGGGTGCGCTCGGTGACCGACACCAGCATGATGTTCATGATGCCGATGCCGCCGACCAGCAGCGAGACTGATGCAATCGCGCCGAGCAGCAGCGACATCACCCGGGTGCTTTCCGCCGCGGAATCCGCCGCGGCGGTCATGTTGCGCAGGTAGAAATCGTCATCCATGCCCTGGCGTATCCTGTGCCGCTGGCGCAACAGATCGGTCATGGATTTTTCCACCTCAGGCATGATTTCCTGGGTGGTGGTCTGCACCATGATCATGCGCACTGATCCCGGAAATTGGGAGCCGAATACCTGGCGTTGCGCGGTGGTAAGCGGGATGATGATGGTATCGTCCTGGTCTCGCCCGTCCATTCCCTGGCCTTTTACCGCCAGCGTCCCGAGAACGGTGAACGGGCTTTGCCCGATGCGGAAGGTTTTGCCGACCGGATCCTCGTCGCCGAACAAATTGTCCGCAGCGGTTTTTCCGATCAATGCGACACGGGTGCCCGAACGCACATCCGAATCCGTGAATGCATCACCCGAGGCTATCGGCCAGGAGCGTGCTTCCAGATAGCCTGGTGTGGTGCCGATTACCGAAGTATTCCAGTTGTTCGGCCCATAAACAACCTGCGCGCTGCCTGGTTGTATAGGCGCGACCGCCTGCACGCCAGGCAGTTCGGCGATCGCGGCGGCATCGCCCATGTTCAACGTATATCCGCCGCCGCCGCCGGAACGCACGCCGCCTGCCGAAGTGCTTCCAGCAAGCAGAATGAACAGATTGCTGCCCATTCCCGCGATGGATTGCTTGATCGCGTATTGCGCGCCTTGTCCGATCGACATCATCAGCACCACTGCGCCCACGCCGATCACCATGCCGAGCATGGTCAGGAAGGTGCGCAGGCGGTTGGCTCCCATCGCCCGCCAGGCTTCGCCGAGCATAGCCAGTCTCATGCCGCCACCTCATCAAATGAACATAGATCTTCACGATGGGTGGGTTCGGTGGCCGGCGGCATTACCCGCGCCGGCGCTGCGCGTACCGTGTTCATGCCGCCACCTCATCATCAGCGGAAAGTAAAATTTCAAACTCAGCTGTTTCGGTGGCTGGCGGCGTTACCCGCACCGGCGCTGCGCGTACCGTGTTCATGCCGCCACCTCATCAAATGAACATAGATCTTCGCGATGGGTGGGTTCGGTGGCCGGCGGCATTACCCGCACCGGCGCTGCGCGTACCGTGTTCATGCCGCCACCTCATTTGTAATTTTGTCGCTGACGATGCTGCCGTCGTGGAAGCGCACCTGGCGCCTGGCATGGCGAGCGATGTCCTCTTCATGGGTGACCAGCACGATGGTGATACCCTCCCGGTTGAGTTCCTCGAATAAGGCCAAGATTTCCTCGCTGGTTTTGCTGTCCAGATTACCGGTCGGTTCATCGGCGAGGATCAGGCGGGGGTGGTTGATCAGCGCGCGTGCGATTGCCACGCGTTGCTGCTGGCCGCCGGAAATCTGGTTGGGCACCGAATCCGCTTTATCCGCCAGCCCGACCTTGGCGAGCAGTTCCCGTGCACGCTGGTTGCGCTGCTCATGTTCCACCCCGCAATAAATCAGCGGCAGTGAGACATTGTCCAGCAGCGACATGCGCTGCAGCAGGTTGTAGCCCTGGAACACGAACCCGATGGTGCGGTTGCGCAGCAACGCCAGCTCATCCTTGCTGAAATTTTCGATATCCCGGCCATCCAGCAGATAACGCCCGGCACTGGGCTTGTCGAGACAGCCGAGGATGTTCATGAAAGTGGATTTTCCGGAGCCGGAAGGTCCCATGATCGCGACGAATTCGCCCGCATCGATGTTCAGCGTTACATTCTTGAGTGCGGGGAATGGTCCGGCGGAAGTCAGGTAAGACTTGTCCAGATTTTCGATGCGAATAACGGTGTCGCTCATCAGAACAATCTCATCGGCCGGCTGCCGAGGCTTCTCGTTTGGTCCGCATTTACTGCCTCGCCAACAACAACCTGGTCGCCGACCTTGAGATCGCCGCCGGCAATCTCGGTATTGCGGTTGTCGGTGATGCCGACGGTCACGCTGACCGGTTTCAGCTTTCCGTTCGCCAAAACAACATATACCTTGCCGGGAAATGTGTCGCGCGGGTGTTCCGGCGCCGGCGTTGTTCCCGCGGGTTTGCCGCCCTGCGTAACGCCGCTGTTCCCGGCGATGTTCTTCCCGGTATTTCCGGCCGGCGATTCGACCAGTTCGTCCGTCGAGGGCCTGAAACGCAATGCGGCATTGGGCACCAGCAATACATCCTTGCGTTCCTCCACCGCGATATTCACATACGCCGTCATGCCTGGCAGCAGGATTTGCTCCGGATTGTCCACGTTGATCACCACATCGTAGGTCACCACGTTCGATACCGTGGTCGGATTCAGGCGAATTTGCTTGACCACGCCTATGAAATGCCGGTTCTCGAATGCATCCACGGTAAATCGCACCGTTTGCCCGACGCGGATGTTGCCGATATCCGCCTCGGCAAAATTGGTATCGATCTGCATCTTGGACAGATCCTGGGCGATCTTGAACAGCGTCGGCGTCTGCAGGCTGGCAGCCACGGTCTGCCCGACATCGACCTCCCGGTCCACCACCACACCTGAAACGGGCGAGCGGATTACCGAATAGGAAAGGTTGGCGCGATCCCGATCCAATTGCGCACGCGCCGACAGCAAAGCTGCCTCGGCGGCTTTTTTGGCCTGTACCGCGGTATCCAGATCCTGCTGGGCGACATATTGCAGCGCGAACAGATCGCGGGAGCGCTTTTCATTTGCGGCCGCCAGATCCAGCGAAGCCTGGGCGCTTTGCACGCTCGCTTCACTCTGCCTGACCTGTGCGGCGAGCAGGGAATCATCGAGTTCCAGCAAAATCTGGTCCTTTTTCACCTTGCTGTTGAAATCCACATAGAGCTTCTTGACGGTGCCGGAAACCTGCGTGCCGACGCTGACCAGCGTCACCGGATTGATCGTGCCGTTGGCTGACACCGTCTGGCTGACATCGCCTTTTTCCAGCGTTTGGGTTCGATATTGCGGCGGCGCTTGTTCAGCATGTCGCCAATAAAAAACGCTGCCGGCAGCGATGACGATGGTAGCCATGGCGGCTAATCCAAGCGGTGAGCGGAATATATTTTTCATGGCTGGTTTTTCTGTGGTGGATTTTCGCCGGTCCTTTGGCCATTGTTATCGGACAAGGTTTGCAACAGGCCTGCGTCCAGGCTGCCCATTGCCTGGGCCAGCGCTGCGCGGTCGATATTCCAGTTGAATGTCGCCTGGATGCGTTGCTGGCGCGCGCTGGCCAGCGATACATT
>CAVWTZ010000179.1:0-10462 GCA_963757485.1 uncultured beta proteobacterium | reverse complement strand
GCTGTGTTGCGGAAAAAATTTAGTTCGGGCCAACTTAAAAGTTACCCTGCACTGAAACTTCGTTTTCTTGCTTACATATATACCATATGCGGCGCGGCGAAACTTTTTCCGCGCCTTGCATTTGGGCGAACTGTGAAGTTTTGGTAGCCTCCTTGCCTATTGATTTTTTAGCCAGCCCGAAATCACGGCTTCAGCCTCTTCCACCCCCAGTTTCTTAAGGCTGGAAAATAATTGCACCGTACAGTGCGGAAAGTGCTCGAACCAGGTAAGATTTTAGCCGATTCAAGGTCAGCGTAGCTTGTTGCCTGCTGAGCTTGTCAGACTTGGTAAGCAGGATATGCACCGGTTTGCCGGTCGGCGCAAACCAGTCCAGCAGGTTCTCATCGAGTTCAGTCATAGGGTGGCGCGAGTCCATGATCACCACCAGGCCGCTCAACTCGGCGCGCGTTTGCAAATATTCGCTGAGCAGGTCTTCCCAATGGCGTTTGCTTTCGGGCGGCACCTTGGCATAGCCGTAACCGGGCAAATCCACCAGGAAGTTATTGTCGCCCTCCCCATTGGTTCCCAAGGAAAAATAATTCAGATGCTGCGTGCGCCCCGGCGTTTTGCTGGTGTAGGCCAGCCGCACGTGGTTTGCCAGCGTGTTGATCGCACTCGACTTGCCGGCATTGGAGCGTCCGACGAACGCGACTTCCTTGCCGCCGTGCTGCGGCAGATCCCTGATGTGGTTGACCGTGGTGAAAAAAGCCGCTTGCGAAAAAATGCCCATTACTTCCAGGACTTGAAAATCTTGTCGGCTGCGGCTATGGTCGCGGCAATATCGGATTCCGTATGCGCGGCCGAAACGAAACCCGCCTCGAAAGCCGATGGCGCCAGATACACGCCGGCCTCCAGCATCGCATGGAAAAAGCGATTGAAGGCTTCCTTGTCGCAGCCCATCACCTCGGCATAACTGGTCGGCAGTTCCTTGCGGAAATACAGGCCGAACATCCCGCCTATGGATTGCGCACAGAACGGGATGCCGTGTTGCCTGGCGCTGGCCGACAATCCATCGGTCAACTGTTTGGTCAGCCTGGACAGGTTCTCGTAAAAACCCCCGGCCTGAACCAGCTTGAGCGTGGCCATGCCAGCCGCCACCGCCACCGGATTGCCGGACAACGTACCTGCCTGATACACCGCGCCGAGCGGAGCCAGACATTGCATGATGTCGCGGCGCCCGCCGAATGCGGCAGCGGGCAACCCGCCGCCCATCACCTTGCCCAGCGTCATCAGGTCCGGCTTGATGCCGTAATGGCCTTGCGCACCCTGCAATCCGACCCGGAAGCCGGTCATCACTTCGTCAATAATCAGTACTGCGCCATGCTCGGTACATTGCTGGCGCAAAGCATTCAGGAACTCGGGCTTGGGCATGACCAGATTCATGTTGCCTGCCACGGGTTCGACGATCACCGCGGAAATCTCCTTGCCCATCTCGGCAAATGCGCGTTCCAGGCCCGCGGCATCGTTGTAATCAAGCACCGTGGTCAGCGCGGCGATCTCCGCCGGCACACCGGACGAACTGGGCTGTCCGAAGGTCAGCGCGCCGGAGCCCGCTTTCACCAGCAAGCCGTCCGAATGGCCATGATAACAACCTTCGAATTTGATGATGCGGCTGCGGCCGGTAAAGCCGCGCGCCAGGCGTATCGCCGACATCGTGGCCTCGGTGCCGGAGCTCACCAAACGGACCATTTCCAGGCTTGGCAACAGCTTGCATAACAGTTTCGCGATGTCCAGTTCAGCCGCTGTCGGCGCGCCAAACCCCAAACCCTGGGCAGCCGCATGCTGCACCGCCTTGACCACGTCGGGATGACAGTGCCCGACGATCATCGGGCCCCATGAACCTACGTAATCGGTATAGCGCTTGCCATCCGCATCCCACACATAAGCGCCCTGACCGCGCTGGAAGAACAGCGGCGTGCCGCCGACCGAACGGAATGCGCGGACCGGCGAATTCACACCGCCCGGGATAACTTTCAGGGATTCGTCGAAAAGCTCTTGATTATGTGAGGTCATGTTGTTTGGTTCCGTCTGCCGGACTATGTTCAGGGTAATTCAAATTTGCAAACTGCCGCGCAGCCTGCTGAATATCGGCCGCATCAAATACTGCGGAAATCACAGCCAGCGCATCCGCGCCGGCTTGCAGCAACTGCGCGCCGTTGTCGGCGGTAATCCCGCCTATGGCCACCAAAGGAAGCTCAATCTCGCGGCGGGCCTGACGCAACAAGCCGGGAGTAGCGGTGACCGCATGCGGCTTCACGGCTGACGCAAAAAAACTGCCGAACGCGACGTAATCCGCACCTTGCCGAGCCGCCTGATGAGCCAGTTCCAAACGATTATAGCAAGATAAGCCGACAAGTCTGGCGTTGCCCAGCAGCGCACGAGCCGCCGCCAGATTCCCGTCAGTTCCGCCCAGATGAACGCCGTCAGCGCCCACCTGCCGCGCGAGCAACGCATCGTCGTTGATGATCAGCGGAACGGAAAATTCCCCGGTCAGCGCACGCAGCGCGCTGGCTTGTTCGAGTTTCAGCGCGGCGGTTGCGGCCTTGTTGCGATACTGCAATACCCGCGCCCCGCCGGATAACGCCAGCCTGGCCTTGCGCACCAACTCGGCGGTATCCGCCTCGTCAGGGGTAATTGCATATAAGCCTTTAATCGGGTCGTTCTTCCTGCTCATCTTCTTCACCGCGCGCCCAAAACAAACGATCCGGAATGTGCTGCCCCATTCCCGGACGAAAGCCTGCGTTCAGGGATTGCCAGGTGTATTCTTGTGCCTCCTTGACCGCCTCAGGCACCCCCACGCCCTGCGCCATCAATGCCGCAATCGCCGACGCCAGGGTGCAGCCTGAGCCGTGATATATCCCCGGCAAGCGCGCCCAGCTATCGCTGCTGACGACTCCGCGCTCGCTGTACAGGGTGTTGGTGACCTTGGGCGTCTGTTCATGCGTGCCGGTGATCAGCACATACTCGCACCCCATGCGCAGGATCCGTTTGGCGCATTCCTCCAGCGACGGATCGTCCTCTTCATTTTCCTCGTCCAGCGCAAGCCGTCTTGCCTCCATGCTGTTCGGCGTGATGACGGTCGTCTGCGGGATCAGCAACTCGCGCATCGCATCCAGCATGTCTTCATTCGCCAATTCGTCGCCGCGTCCGGAGGACAGCACCGGATCAAGCACCAATGGAATATCCGGATAGTCCGCCAGGATCTCGGCAATCGCCGCGATGTTTTCCACGCTGCCGAGCAAACCGATCTTGAATGCCGCAACCGGCACATCCTCCAGCATCGCGCGCGCCTGGTCCACCACCCAGTCCGGCTCGATCGGCAGTACATCATCCACGCCGCTGGTGTCCTGCACGGTGATGGCCGTGACGACCGACAACGGGTGGCAGCCCATACTGGAAATGGTCAACAGGTCGGCCTGCAGGCCCGCACCACCGCTCGGGTCGGATGCGGAGAAGGTCATTACTAACGGGAAGGATTCAGGCATGATCTGGGATATGGGTAAGATGCGGGACGACGCGTATTTTACCCTATATGATGGCGGCTACCGAATACAATCGCGGCTTCAATTTGGAGGACATCAGATGCGCATACTACACACCATGCTGCGCGTGGTCGATCTGGACAAATCTCTAGCGTTCTATACCGGCATACTCGGCATGAAGTTGCTGCGCCGCAACGACTACCCTGACGGGAAATTCACGCTGGCTTTCGTCGGCTACACAGACGAGGCCAGCGGTGCGGCGATCGAACTCACTCACAACTGGGGCGTCGAAAAATACGATCTCGGCAATGCCTTCGGCCATATTGCCATTGCGGTCGAAGACGCCTACGCCGCCTGCGCAAAGATCAGGGAGCTTGGCGGCAAGGTGGTGCGCGAAGCGGGACCGATGAAACACGGCAGCACGGTGATTGCCTTTGTGGAAGATCCGGATGGATACAAGATCGAACTGATCCAGAAGCAGGGTTAACGCCCACGCTTAGTCCCGGACTGATCCCGAACTCGGCCGGGAATCCATGGCCTTCTGATCAAGGTAATTCGCCGCCGCGATAAAATCAGCCACCGCCAGATTCTCGGCGCGCAATTGCGGATCGATTCCCAGCCTGTCAAACCCCGCCTCGTCCAGATAGCCGCGCAGCGTGTTCCTGAGCGTCTTGCGCCGCTGCCCGAACGCCGTCCTGACGATCGCGGCAAACAATTTTTCGTTGCGCACCGCAATTTCCCCGGCAGGCAGCGGGATCATCCGCACGATCGCTGAATCCACCTTGGGCGCCGGACGAAATGACTCGGGCGGCACGTCGAGCAATTTTTCCATGCGGAAGCGGTATTGCAGCATCACCGACAGCCTCCCGTATGCGGGCGTGGAAGGTGCGGCCACCATGCGTTCGACCACCTCGTTTTGCAGCATGAAATGCATGTCGAGTATGCGCCCGGCATAGGCGGCAAAGTGGAACAGCAGCGGCGAAGAAATGTTGTACGGCAGGTTGCCGACGATACGCAGCGGCGCGGGCAGCGGCGCGAAATCGAACTCCAGCGCATCACCGGGATGGACAAGCAGTTTCGACTCAACAACATCCCGCGCGTAGTCTTGCTGCAGGCGGGCGATGATGTCGCGGTCTATCTCCACCACATGCAGGTGATTCAATTTCTTCAACAACGGCCGGGTCAGCGCGCCCAGGCCCGGCCCGATTTCGACCACATTGTCTTCCGGCTCGGGGCGGATCGCGGCAATGATGTCGCCGATGATCTGCTCATCGACGAGAAAATTCTGGCCAAAACGCTTCTTCGCCTGATGGCTCATCGCATGCGCCTGCAATACCGTTTCGGCGCAGGCTGATACGCGCGGCGTGTTACGCCGCCGCCAAACTTTTTCCGGGCCTTATGCACGATGCATTTGTTCGTCTTGTGCCGTCTCGGTTTGCGACATCCGGGCGGCAAGCTTGATCGCTTCGAGCAGGCTGCCGCCGTCGGCATTTCCGGTCCCCGCCAGGTCGAGCGCCGTGCCGTGATCCACCGACGTGCGTATGATGGGCAGGCCGAGCGTGACGTTCACGCCCTGCCCGAAGCTGGCATGTTTCAGCACCGGCAGACCCTGATCGTGATACATGGTCAGCACGCAGTCGCACTGCGCCAGTTTTTGCGGGGTGAACAAGGTGTCGGCAGGCAGCGGCGCGCTGACGTTCATGCCCCCGGCGCGCAATTTGTCCAGCACAGGAATCATCACCTCGATTTCTTCACGCCCCAGATATCCGCCTTCGCCGGCGTGCGGATTCAGTCCCGCCACCAGGATGCGCGGCCGGGCAATGCCGAAGCGGTGCCGAAAATCGTGCTGAATGGTGCGCAGCACATTCTCCAGCAACGGGGCAGTGATCGCCGCAGGCACGTCTTTCAGCGCAAGATGCGTGGTCGCCAGCGCCACGCGCATCCCGCCCCCGACCAGCATCATCACTACCTGCTTCGTTCCGGTCTGTTCGGCAAGGAATTCGGTGTGGCCGGTGAAATTGATTCCGGCATCGTTGATGATACCCTTGTGTACCGGCGCGGTAACCAAGCCGGAAAACTCCCCCGTCTGGCATCCTCGCACCGCCCGGCGCAGCGTCGCCAGCACATAGTCGCTATTGGCCGCATTCAGCACACCGGGATGGCATTGCGCAACAAGCGGCACATGGATGACTGCCAGGGTATTGGGCCAGGCTGCATTTTCGGGTGATGCTGAGAAATCGCGCACCTGCAAATCAACCCCGAGTTGCGCGGCGCGCTGCTGCAGCAGGTTTATATCGGCGATAACAATGAAGGGAATTCCGGGAGACGCCGCAGCAAGCTGAATACACAGATCGGGGCCTATGCCCGCCGGCTCGCCAGCGGTAATCACCAACGGCGCGTGATGTGTAACGGCATTCACCGCTTACTTGTTCTCTTTCAGACGATATTCGATAAACGCCTGGTCGCGCAACTGGCGCAGCCAGTCCTGAAAAAGCTCATCCGACTTGAAGGTGCCGATCGCAATACGCGCCTGCTGGCGTTTCTGTTGCTCGCTGACATCGGTATTGCGCCTCGCCAGTACCTGAATAAGGTGCCAGCCAAATTGCGATTGCACCACGCCCATTTGACCTGGTTGCAATTTGTTCATCTCCTCTTCAAATTCCGGAACAGTCTCGCCCGGGGAAAGCCAGCCCAGATCACCGCCCTGTTGCGCGCTGCCGTCCTGCGAATACCGTTTGGCCTGCTCGGCAAAATCCGCGCCGGCGTCGATGCGCTGCTTGATTTCCATGATGCGTTTTTTGGCTTCCGCCTCAGGCATGATCTCGCTGGTCTTGATCAGAATATGCCGCGCATGGGTTTGCGTAATCACCACCGGCGCATTGGCGCTGCGCTTTTCCAGCAGTTTGATGATATGAAAGCCGCTCAAACTGCGCAACACCCCGGAGATTTGTCCGGGCTTCATATTTTGCAATACGTTCAAGAACAGCGGAGGAATGGTATCGCCGGAATGCCAGCCCAGATCGCCGCCCTTCAGCGCGTCCTTGGCATCCGAAATGCTTGCCGCCACCTGCGCAAAATCCGCGCCGCCATTCAATTTGGCCAACGCCTGCTCGGCGCGCTCGCGAGCGGCCTGGATTTTCGCTGCGCTTGCCTGCTCCGGCACCACCACCAGAATATGGGCGAGATGGAACTCCTCTCCCTCGCTGCCCAGCCTGGCCTTGTTGGCGAGATAATCGTCAACTTCTCTTTCGCTGATCACGAGTTTGCTTTCCACTTCACGTTTGCGCAACCGCGTGGAAATGATTTCACTGCGAATTTCTTCGCGGAATTTCTTGTAATCCACCCCGTCCGCTTCGAGCTTGGCGCGGAAAGCGTCCAGGGTGGGGAAATTGTTCTGCTGCGCGATGCGGGTTATCGCCAGATTCAACTCGGAATCGTCCACTCGCACGCCGTTTTCCTTCGCATACTGCCGCTGCAGCATATCGGTGATCATGCGCTCAAGAATTTGTTTTTGCAGCACATCCTCCGCCGGCAACGGCGTATTCTGTCTTTGCAATTGGCGCACCACCTCGCGCACACGATCATCCAGTTCATTGCGGGTAATCACATCATCGTTGACCACCGCAACCACCGAATCGATAACTCCCACCTGCTGTTGCGGATCCTCGGATGGCTGGACGGATTTCACCGCCTGCGTTGTTGCCATTGCGGGCTTGGCGGGCGGGCTGTCTGCCGCATGTGCGGCTTGAACAGTGAACAACACACACCACATCATCAGGAATTTTATTTGCATCTATTTTCTTTCAGTCATCAGGGCGAAACTTGCGGGGATTGAATGGCCGCCTTGTCATTCAATTTGGTATAGCCGGGCACACTTTGCTTGAGCAGGTCCAGCGGATCCGAACCGACTTTGACAAAGTCATTCAGCTCGAGTTGCACAAAGAATCCGGTATTGGATTGTAGTGTTGCGGTGGCAAAACGTTGCCCCACCAGGCGCAGCGTCCAGCAAGCCTGATTATACTCAAGCCCGCCGATCGCATCCAGAATTCTGGAATCCTGCAGCGAATAGTTCCAGCGGGCGACCCCAGCCCAATGGCCGAATAACGGCCATTGCGTGGACACAACGACTTGGCGCATCCCACCCGTGTCAACGGTGTAGGGTATTCCGCCAATCAGGGTATAAGGCACCCCGCCTATTGTTGGGTAAGTGATCCCGTTTAACGTCGTATATCCAGTGGGCGTGACGGGCGCTCCGCCGGGAATCAGCGCACCGGAGGTTCCGCGTGAGAAGCGATAGCCAAAATTAAGCACTTTGCCCGGTTCAGGACGATAGCTCGCCGAAATGTTGTAAAGCTGGACCTGGGATTGATTGGGATCGAACTGAATCTCGCTGTCCATGGTCCATCGTCTGTTCACCTGCCCTGAAAGGGCCAGCAGAATATCCGAATTGCTGGTCGTTTGCGGAGCGTTCAGGTTTACCTGGGGCGTTGTAAAACTGAAGCGTTCACCTATCATTGCCTTCAGGCGTTCCTCTCCGCTCTGCTGCTCCAGCAGACGCGAGGTCAACGCCAGTGTGAGCTGGTTGGCATCGCCGACCCGGTCGTTGCCGAAAAAGCGGTTCTCCATGAACATCTGGGCAAAAGTGAAATCGGCCTGTACCGTGTCGAAATTCGGCAGTTGCGATTGATCCTTGTATGGCACATATACATAGAATGCGCGCGGTTCCAGCGTCTGGATATAGTTATTATTGAAAATTCTGTCATCGCGCTCGAAGGCTACGCCGCTGTCGACGCTGAAAATCGGCAGACTACTCGATAGACTGGACGACATTCCCGTATTATTCGCACCCATGCTGTAATACGCACTGTGCAACGACACCTTCGGCGTCACATAATATGCCGGCGTGTTTATTAACGGATAACTGACGCTGGGGTTCAGCACCAGGCGCGTGGCGTTCACCATCGTGGGATGGGTGAAATCCACGATTTCTCCGGCAAAATTGATATTTGCGCCTGCGTAGTTCTGCCGTGCATCCAGCGTCAATTGCGGTGCGCGGGTATAGGGCACGACGATCGGCGCAGCGGGATCTTGCAGGGTCTGGTAGTGTTCAACACGCGCCATCGCATCCCACCAGCCGCCGCTATAGTTAACCCCGCCTTCCTGCAGCAAATTGACCTGCGAAGTGGCATTTATCGTATTGCCCAAGTCGCGAAAATAATTTTCGTCCCCGACGCGGGAGTAATTCACATAGCCATTCAAGTTGCTGGATATTGCTTGGTCATGTTTCAGGCTGAGAAACGAACGGCTGCTTTGCGTTATCTTATCGCTGGGCAACACGTCCACTTCCAGCTCGCCGCGATAACCGGGCTCGAGATAGCGAAACTCGTTGTCGAACATCAGGCCGCGTTTGGCCATCGCTCGCAGCGCAATCGTCGCATCGAAGTTGGGCGCAATGTTCCAGTAAAAAGGCAGCGTGATTTCACTGCCGCCGGTGCTGGTCCCGCCAAAAGTTGGGGCGAGGAAACCCGACATGCGCTGGCTGTTCAGCGGGAAGTCCATCCAGGGCGAATAAAGGATCGGAACCCCCTTGAACTCGACCAATGCGTTATGGGCTACACCTACCTGCCGGTCGCGGTCGATCTGCAGCAACCCCATGGTCATCAGCCAGTCCTGGTTCCCTGCCGGACAGGTCGTATAGGTGGCATCGTCCAGACTGTAGTGCAGGCGATCCTGTATCTGAAGCTTATCCGCCGAACCGCGGGCGTCATTTCCCTTAAGATAGTATTGCGGCTGCTCCATGGTCCCGCTGCTTTTGTCCATATTGAACATTAAATGCGGACCGCTTATGGTCGTGCCATCCTGCTTCAACATCACCGAGCCATTTGCATCGATTTCGCGGGTGCTCTGGTTGTACAGCAGGGTATCGGCGCGGATCGACTTCCCGTCCTGGCTTATCGTCGCATTTCCGGTCGCCTTCATTTGACCATTCGCTTTCCCCGCCAGTTTGTCTGCCTCAATAACAGCTGGCCCTTCCGGGCCGGTGTTCGTCAGCGCCGCGGATTTTTTGTCCGTGCCTGCACCGGGCAGGTCTTCACCCGCGTAAGCATGCTGCGCAATGCAGAACATCAGGACAACGAAAGGGTATGTGAATCGAAACCGCATAACGCGCAGCAAATAGTAAGGTGTTAAACTTCTGCAAGTTTATCATCAAGTCCCCATGAGAGCCCGTTATGCAACGCCAGCAACAGCTTGCCACTTGGCTGCACAGCCTGTTTCCCAGCGAGAAATTCACGCTTGCCCCGGCTTCGGCCGACGCCAGCTTCCGCCGCTATTTCCGCGCAACATTTGCCGACAGCCAGACTCGCATCGTAATGGACGCCCCGCCGCAGCACGAAGACTGCCGCCCTTTCCTGCATATCGCCGGGCTGTTTGAAGCGGCAGGAGCGCATGTCCCGCACGTGTATGCGCAAGACCTGGAACAGGGGTTTCTGCTGTTGTCCGACCTCGGCAATACCACCTACCTGCAGGCATTGGCAGGCGAAGAAGGCGGCGCCGCGCGGGCACTGTACGGCGATGCCACCGATGCGCTGATCGCCATCCAGCTTGCCTCGCGCGACAACGAATTGCCGCCCTACGACGAAGCCCTTCTGATGCGCGAGATGCACCTGTTTCCCGACTGGTACATTGCCAGGCACCTGAATGTCACGCTCAGCGATGCGCAGAACGCCAAACTGGAAACCGTGTTCGCGCGCATCGTCGCGAACAGCCTCGCCCAGCCGCGCGTGTATGTGCACCGTGACTATCATTCCCGCAACCTGATGAAGCTCGAGGAAAGCAATCCCGGCATACTGGACTTCCAGGACGCGGTGTACGGCCCGATCACCTATGACCTCGTATCGCTGTTCAAGGATGCCTATATCCGCTGGGAAGAGGCCGACATC
>CAVWTZ010000178.1:0-6581 GCA_963757485.1 uncultured beta proteobacterium | reverse complement strand
CTTTCTGGACCTGAGCGGGATGGATGGCATATCCGACCTGACCAGCTATGCGCAGACAATACGTGGCACCCTCAAACAATGCGTCGGCATACCGGTGTGTGTGGGCATTGCACCGAGCAAGACCCTGGCCAAGCTCGCCAACCATGTCGCCAAAAAGCACAAGCAGTATCACAGCGTGTGCGACTTCAACGCGCTGACCGCACGCATGCTGGACAAGCTGCTCGCAAAGATCGAGGTCGGCGAAGTCTGGGGGGTGGGCAGGCGCAGCGCCGAACGCCTGCAACAGATGGGCATAGACACGGTGCTGGAACTGAAATACAGCCCTGCCAAGCGCGTCCGCGGCGAGTTCGGCTTGGTCATGGAGCGCATCGTCGCGGAACTGAACGGCGAAGCCTGCATCGGACTGGAAGAGATCACTCCTTCGCGCCGGCAGATCATTTGCTCGCGTTCTTTCGGTGTACCGGTTGCGTTGCTGGCAGACCTGGAACAGGCGGTTATCGCACACACCAGCCGCGCCGCCGAAAAACTGCGCAGCCAACATTCGCTTGCAGGTGGTATCCAGGTCCATATCCGCAGCCATCCGCACAAGGCCAATTCCCGGACGGAAGGCGGTTCGCAATATCAGCCAGCCATGCTGCTGCCGTTATCCGCGCCCACGAATGACACCCGCCTGCTGTGCCGCGCCGCCCTGGACGGACTGCGGCAGATCTACCGCAGCGGCTACGCGTACCAGAAAGCCGGCGTGATGCTCACTGAGATCATCCCCGCAACATCAAGGCCGCGCACGCTGTTCGATGATGTCGCGGCACAACAGAAATCTGCAGCGCTGATGAGAACACTCGATCATATCAATTGCCGCATGGGCAGCGGGACCATGCAACTGCTCGGCGAAGGGGTCAGGAAAAGCTGGGCAATGCGGCGCGGGAATGTGTCGCAACGCTATGCCACGGATTGGGATGAACTGGCGGTAGCCCGATAAGACATTTGCTTCACTGACAACAGCAAACTCGCATTGATCGAAGTTCAGATTTCGACACACAAGCGACAAATGAACATCTGAATTCGCAGCCCGAAACGGGACATTCGGACTTCTTACACCTGCGGCAAGATATTACTTATAGGGATATACATTTCGATTATTGTGATATATTGCATTACTAGCACGATTCGTAGCGTTCAGACGTGCTTAGCGTCTCTCCGGAGGTGCTTACCATTCGGGGTAATTAAATTCTTTAATTGCCCTGTTTTTTTGATTCGGATTTATAAGGGGAGGAATGTAGGGTGAAAAAATCATTGAAGCTTTTGGTAGTTGCCGCTGGATTGCTGGCCATGTCTGCAACGGCGAGCGCCTTCTCAACTGGACCATGCAAGGCTTGCCATGCAGTTGATAAAGATGTCGTAGGTCCCGCCTGGAAAAGAGTCGCAGAGAAATATGGCAGTGAGGCAGCTCTGGCAAAGGTGTTCAAGTCTGGCTTTAAGGTGGAAGATCGTAAAATAGCAAGCACTGAGCCCAAATATAAGGGCCAGGCGGCCGTTATGACATCGCAGTATAACGCCTTGATCAAGGGCCATGAAGATGAAGCGGCAAAGGCACTTTTTGCAGCCGTTAAATCAGGCAAGATGTAAGCCCGTTTGGAATTGGCAATGCTAAAGGCGGCCTAAGGGGCCGCCTTTTTAATTCATTGCAGTAGCCGCGACGAGGGCGCAAAGCCTTTTTTCAGTTCAGTCATTGCGACTCCTTTCAAGGCGGCGGCCATTTCCTCCCCAATGACCGTTTACGCAAAATTCCTGTACCCTCCCAAAACTCACTGCCGCAAAGGCGCCACTTGCGAACGGCAGCAACTGGCAAGCAGAAGTTCACTCACGGCCGTAAATCGCAAATTGCGGCAGCCTAACCGTTAATCACCGTCACTCTCGGCGCACCGCTTTTCATCATACCGATCACTGCAGCCTGAACGAAACCGGCGCGCAAAAAACCGGACAGCACTTCGTCCACACCGTCGGGCGAAACAGCCACCAGTAACCCGCCGCTGGTCTGCGCATCGGCCAGTACACGGCGCTGCCAATTTTCCAGATGCGCCGGGAAATTTACTTCATGCCCATAACTGGCCAGATTGCGCTCGATCGCGCCGGGGCCGATACCCTGCTTCGCCAGCGGCAACGCCTCGGACAAAATCGGTACTTGTCCGAACTGCAATTCTGCAGCAAGTCCCGACCCGCGGCAGATTTCCAGCAAATGACCGAGCAGGCCGAATCCGGTCACATCGGTCAGCGCGTGCACGGATTTCAGGCCTGACAATTCGCTGCCCACGGCATTGAGCTGTGTAGTGGCCGTGATCATCTGCGCGTAACCCTCGGCGGACAGCGCGTCCTTCTTCAGCGCCGCCGCCAGCACGCCGACACCCAGCCCCTTGCCCAGTATCAGCACGTCGCCCGCCTGCGCGCCGCTGTTCCTTTTCAGGCGCTCGGGATGCACGATGCCGATCGCCACCAGCCCGTATATCGGCTCGACAGAATCGATAGAATGTCCGCCCGCCAGCGGAATCCCCGCCGCTTCGCATACCGCTTCTCCGCCGTGCAGAATGGCACGTATCGTCTCGACCGGCAGCTTGCTGACCGGCATGCCGACGATCGCCAGCGCCAGGATCGGAGTCCCGCCCATCGCGTACACATCTGACAGCGCATTGGTCGCGGCGATGCGGCCAAAATCGAACGGGTCGTCGACGATGGGCATGAAAAAGTCGGTGGTGGCTATGACCGCCTGTTGGTCGTTGAGACGGTATACCGCCGCATCGTCGCTGGTCTCGGTGCCGACCATCAGGTCGGCAAACGGCAGTTTCTGTTTTGCGACACCCAGGATTTCCTGCAACAGGGCCGGTGCTATTTTGCAGCCGCAGCCGCCACCGTGCGACAATTGGGTTAACCTGATTTCCGGCATTACTTGAGCTTCAGACACGAATCATTCCTCTTTCATCATATTTTCGACAAGATACATACAGGCATAAATGCTTTTCAGAACTGCAAACCTATCACAGCTGGGTGACTTTGACGAAATTATCGATGTGCGCACCCCTGCAGAATTCGCCGAGGACCATATTCCCGGCGCAATCAATTGTCCGGTGCTCTCCGATCAGGAGCGCGTCGCCGTCGGCACGCTGTATAAACAGGTATCGCCGTTCGAGGCGCGCAAGGTCGGCGCGGCGCTGATTGCAAAAAACATCGCGCATCACCTGGAAACGCGTTTTCATGCCCATCCCAAATCATGGCGCCCGCTGGTCTACTGCTGGCGCGGCGGGCAGCGCAGCGGCGCGATGAGCATCATCCTGGCGCAAGTCGGCTGGGCGGCGCACAAACTGGAAGGCGGATACAAAGCCTACCGTCGCGATGTATTGGAAAAACTTGAGGCATTCCCGCAACGATTCACATTCCGGGTAGTCTGCGGCCCCACCGGCTCAGGAAAGAGCCGTTTGCTCGCGGCGCTGGCCGACACCGGACATCAGGTGCTGGATCTGGAAATGCTGGCTCGGCATCGCGGCTCGGTGCTGGGCAGGATGCCCGAACAGGCGCAGCCCGCGCAGAAGTGGTTCGACAGCGCGTTGCTGCAAACACTGCAGAAGCTCGACCCGGACCGCCAGGTTTACGTGGAAGCGGAGAGCAGCAAGATCGGCCTGATCACCCTGCCCCCGGCACTCGTCGCCGCAATGCACGCCGGCACCTGCCTGTTGGTGGAAACACCGCTGGCCACGCGCGTTGCCGGATTGCTGGAAGACTACAAACACCACATCGAGAATCCGGAAGTTTTTATCGAGCACCTGAAGCCTCTGCAGCGTTTTCACGGGACTAAACAGCTTGAACACTGGGTCTGGCTGATCCGTCAGGGAGACTTCGCAACCATGGTCGCGGAATTGCTCACACTGCATTACGACCCCAGTTATTTTCGCGCGACATCGAATCACTATGTGAACCTCGACAAGGCACAGCGCGTCCCGCTGGACAGCTTGTCAGCCGATGTTTTGAAAGAAATCGCGAAGGCTTTGTAGGAGTGCAGCTTGCCGCGGAAGGCTCGCTGCCTGCGCCAAGACCGCCCAAAGGGCGAGTGTCTGGCGGCGTCCCCTTCGCGGGGGAAGCTGCTGGGCACCTTCCGGCCTACCCTTTGCGGTGCTGCGCGAATGTTGAGCAATCAATCGCCCGACGGCCTTGCATAGCCATTCCACCAAGCCATCGCCAGCAGGCCGCAGGTCATCACACGATTCAGATGCCGGGCGCTGTCCTACTTTTCCGCGGCGCCAAGCGCCACGAACAGCAGCAACAGCTGTTCATCGGCGGGATGATGCTGCATGGCATGGGGTGCCCGGACATGATAGTCGCTGAGCGCATCCAGATCCCGGGCTTCGATTGTCTCCGCCATCCACGCGCGGAATTCTGTCACCCAGTCTGGTGCGGGAGCACGCAGCGCGAGTGGCAATGGCCGATTCCCAATGCGCGGAGATCATCAGGATGGCGGATGGTTTGGGCGTCTGCTCGCCCAATTTTCGCCATGCAGCACCGGTGTCGCCCGGCTCCAGCGGCAAGGCGGGTGCGCCATGTAAAACGGATCGGACGGGCAATTTCATGTTGCAAATGCCGGCACGGTAAAGCCGGGAACTAAATATTCCATCTGGCTTAAAATGGCTGCGGATTCTTTACAGGAGCGAACATGGAATTCAGGCAATTGGGTGATAGCGATTTGAAAGTGTCGGCGTTGTGCCTGGGCACGATGACCTTCGGCGAGCAGAACAGCGAGGCCGAAGCCCATACACAACTCGATCTGGCGGTATCGCGCGGCGTGAACTTCATCGATGCCGCGGAAATGTATCCGGTGCCGCCGCGCGCCGAAACCCAGGGACGCACCGAAAGCTATATCGGCACATGGCTGAGACATCGGCGCCGCGATTCATTGATCATCGCGACAAAGATTGCCGGCCCGTCGCGCGGGTTCGCCTGGATACGCAACACACCGCGCATCGACCGCGAGAACATCGAAGCGGCGATAGACAGCAGCTTGAAACGGTTGCAGACCGACTATCTCGACCTTTACCAGATCCATTGGCCGGACCGTTATGTGCCGATGTTCGGCGCGACCAGTTATGACGTATCCCAGGAACACGACACTGTGCCGATTGCCGAACAGCTGCAGGTGATGGCGGACATGGTCAAGGCCGGAAAGGTGCGCCATATCGGCCTGTCCAACGAGACCCCGTGGGGCGTCGGCGAATTCGTGAAGTGTGCGGAGAAAATGGGACTCCCGAAAATCATCACGGTGCAAAATGCCTATCACCTGATGAACCGCAGCTTCGAGACCGGCCTGGCTGAAGTGTGCCATCACGCCAGGGTCGGCTTGCTGGCATACAGTCCGCTGGCGTTCGGTCATCTGACCGGAAAGTATCTCGCCGACCCGCATGCAAAGGGACGCATCACGCTGTTCCCCGGATTCGGCCAGCGCTACGCAAAACCCAATGTGCCGGCGGCCAGCAGGGAATATGCACGCATCGCGCAGGAAGCCGGGCTGACCCCGGCGGCGATGGCGCTGGCCTTTGCGCGCACCCGCTGGTTCACCGGCAGCGTGATCATCGGCGCGACGAACCTGGACCAGTTGAAGGAAAATCTGGACAGCGCCGAAGTGGTGCTATCGGCAGAGGTGCTGGAGAAAATCGAGGCGGTGCACAGGTTGTATCCGAACCCGGCACCGTGAACGCGACAGCGTTCAACCTGCAAAAAGCTGCCGCGGACCGCAACAAGCAAAAAAGTGCACATCAAACATCCGGTTCAATGTTTCGCAGTCTGACGACCATCCTCCCGAGCTGCCTGTTTACCGGGACACTTGCCCTGTTGGAATATCGTGCCGGCGGGCTAAATCAGTAATAACAGAAGCACAATGAGCAGGATCACGGTCAAATCATCATTGCTCAGGCTGCCTCCCGCCGGCATCGAATCGATTTTCTGCGCCAAAGCATGAACTTCCTGGTCAGTCATGGCTGCCACCCGATCCTTTGCCATCGGTTCGGCGACGCCCAACGCCTGCAGGCGATCCTTGACATCGGCCCTGTCCAGGAAGCTCTGTAGCCTGGCCCTTTCCATCACGCTCTGATTCTGTCCAGTCATATTATCGGGAGTGATGATCGCCGCCATAGCTGCAGATGCTTGCAGACACAGCGCGGCGCCGAGTACCAGTCCGCCTATCCGTTGATATAGTTTTACGTTCATGATGTTTCCTTTTCTTGTTTGTTAATGAACCGGAATATATGTCCCTGAAACGAACTTAACCAGCTGCAGCATTATAAACATACTTGGCATCCTGGAATTTGCAAAGACGAAGAGCAAAAAAATGCCAAAGGAAAATGCCGACAGATATCCCTGGTGCAGCAGATTATCTCGCCGAGATTGGCCACTCTGTGCGTTACCCCACATAAATCCGCGCGGTTCGCCTACACTAGGCGAGCATACGTTTGGGCCATGGGAATAGCGCAACAGCCGGCGACCCATAATTTTTGACTATCAACAATGGTGCTGGAGCAATACGTAACTAGTTGAAGCAGACTAAC
>CAVWTZ010000177.1:0-6629 GCA_963757485.1 uncultured beta proteobacterium | reverse complement strand
GCCAGAAACGGACGTTCATAGTTGTCCCGAAATTTCGTGTTTCAGCACTAACATAAGGAGTGATCTTGATAATGACTAGAACATGGCTTCGAACATTATTAGCTTTGTTGCCAGTACTTATTGCAATGTTGCTTACATCAAACATCTACGCATGCGTTCTCGACGATGCAATTATGTTTAACGACATTGCAAAAGCAAAAAGACAGATCACTTTTTTTGCTGATGTAAATTGCAAAAATGAATATGGTGCGCATATCCTTTCATTAGCTTCATCGCAAGGACATCCGGAAATGGTTGAATTGCTTCTTTCAAAAGGAGCGGATGTAAATGCTAAAGATCAACACGATGCTACAGCCCTTCATTACGCTAAAAATAAAGCCGTCGCCGACATTCTTCTTTCACATGGTGCTAATGTTGATGCAAAAACCGACAAGGGTGAGACACCCCTAACATGGATTGCACGCGGGGGAATCGGCAAACAAGGTGAACAAGACATGGTGGAAACTGCAGAGGTGCTAATTGCACATGGGGCTGATGTTAACGGGGGGCCACTATATGTTGCTGCTTTCTTCAATAAAATAAATATGGCGAAGCTTCTGATTGCACATGGCGCTGATGTTGGAGAGAAAGGTGCTTGGCCTTTAATGGCGGCAGTGGGTAATGGTGATTATGTTGAAATGGCGCAATTGCTTGTTGATAATGGCGCAAATGTTAATACCTTAGGTCCAAACGGATTATATCCAATACAAGCTGCAGCATTTAGAGGGAATGCTAAGTGCATCGATTTTTTGGTTTCCAAGGGAGTGAATCCAAATATAACTAATCAACAAGGCGGCACCGCATTGGAATACACAGCACAGAGCGACTATTACGTCGCAGCGGCAGAAACTTTGTTGAAACATGGTGCCGATCCAAATGTTAGAAACAAAGGTGGCCGAACTCCCCTCGGTTATGCGGCGCAACAGGGATCGATAAAGGTTGTCGAAGTATTGCTTGCGTATAAGGCAGACGTAAATGCTGGAGATAAAGACGGCTATACACCTTTGCAAGGCGCCATAGATTATGGGGTAGGTAAAGGAGGAAAGGGTTTAGTTGAAATGCTTGTAAAAAATGGGGCCAATGTCAATGTCGAAATCGATCATTATCGGGGTGGGAGTACTCCGTTGGCTTGGGCTATAACTTCAGGAGACGTTGACCTTGTAAAGCTACTCATTGCTCATGGAGCAAATGTTGCTGCAGTAGGGTGGGTATCAATGCTTAAAATTCCATCCAACACAAAAGAGATTCAGGATTTACTGTTGGCACATGGGGCAAAAATGTGTGCTGACTGTTAGGTCATAATCAAGCTCACGTGATTCGTCTGAATGTCCGCTATGTAGAACCTTGAATGACCGAAAAGTGTCGTTTGCTGCCTGTGGCCAATGTCCGGTTTCGGGCAGTGAATTTTGCTTGTAGTATTTCTTTTATGGACGTTAGCGTCACTTTTTTCGATCTTTCTTAGGTAGTATGCTCACCACTCACGCAACTCTTAAATTTCGGCATGACAGAGAATCACTACGCGCAGGATATCTCCGCCGAAGAACTGCGCCTCCTCCTTGAATTCTGGCCTAGATTTGTTGCAGAAGCGGACGAAGCACAGCAAATGCTCGTTGGGGTCAAAGATCAGTTGTTAAATGAGGATACCAAACCATTTTCTTGGTGCCACTTATATGAGCTCCCCTTCAGGCAGCACATGATCCAAGCCACTTCGGAAATTGTTCAGGGTTATGCTGTATTTCTTCAAGCTGAACATGTTACAGATTGGTACCAACAAATTGTGGACACCCCAGGCCAGATAGGAGCGCTGCCTGGCGTTATCACTCAAATGGACGATCACTTCGATGCAATAGAACCAAGCGATGAAGATATGGAAAGGTTGCTACCCTCAGTTGCTGGCCTTTACGGTCTTGGCTTGTCTATGCACAACACCTTGCGCTGTGTGCTTTATTACGGCTGCTTTCTGAACGAGTTAATCGAACGGATTCGCACAGGAGACGACAAGGCATTATTCGATGCCGTTCGTATTGATCCAACAGTCATTGGTTGCCTTTCTGTAAGCCATAGAATCAGCAAGGCCGCTCTCCTGAGGGATCAAAACTTTTTTGATGATCTGAAAAATGCCATAAACGGAAAAATGGCAAAACGCGAGCAAGCCAATTTCCAGAAAATGCGCCTCGTATTTGAAGTGCTGCACGAAGCAGGCGCATCCCGCCTGAGTGACGCCCAACTCCAACAGTTATTCGTCAATGAATTAGACCTTTATGCCAGCAATGCAAAAGGCGGCGGCAATGCCAAAGCCTTACGCAAATTCGCTGACACCTACATGAAGAAAAGCGCAACCACCTAAAAACTCGATTTTTGGGTGGGATACTTATCACCCCCTGATATACAAAATCCATTCCGTCGCGATTGCATGGTGCGGTCGCTCAATTCGACGGAGGATGTATGTCTACCCAACCCCAAAAGACTTCGGACTTGTCCGAAAGCGCTATTTGCCACAATCAGGCAATCACTGAAGCCGCAGCCGAGAGGCCGCCCGCCCGTACTTGCGCGCAGCGCGAGGCGGACGGACGGACTCACGGCGAGGACTCGCAAGGTGCGCCGACTTGTAACACAGCACCTTTAAAATACAATCCAGAAAAATCCAAGTTGTTGCGGTTTGGTGTAGATAGCCTTTATCTCTCCTATCCCGGCGTGATGTCAGAGGATTGGGATAAGAAACTCGCTCGCCTGAAAGAGCTTGCGCAAATGGAAGATGATCTCAGTCAGTCCATCGCCCAGGTAACGATCTGCGAGCATCTGTTCGAGGTACGAGACAAAGGCGCTGGTCGCTTCTCCTATGTGCTGGTGGATAACGCCTACCGCATCCAAGCCAGTAACTCCCGCTCGAAGTCCCTCCCCCTTGCCTATGTGCAGATTTCCAGCGAATACCTGACCCATGCCGGAATCGAAAAGGCCGAGGAAGGATTGCGGCATATCGTCAACACGCTGGGCGTGGTCAATGAACCAGCCAACATCAGCCGGGTGGACTTGTACGCCGACTTCTGCGCCGATTGTGAAATGGATGCCTCTGAGCCGCTGCGCGACTGGGTGACACGGGTAGAAACCATGTCACTGCATTACAGCTATGGACGTTTCTCCGGTTGGAGCTTCGGATCAAGTGGCGATATTGTTGCTCGCCTCTATGACAAAACCCTCGAAGTCGAAAAGAAGTCGCACAAGTGTTACCTGCATGAGCTGTGGCAGGCTGCAGGATGGGATGGTGAAGCCCAGGTATGGCGCATGGAGTTTGAAGCCAAGCGCAACGCCTTGGTGAGCCTGCAACTGCCGAAGCTCTCGCATATGTTGCCGAATCAGGCCGCGCTCTGGCGTTATCTGACCGAGAATTGGCTCCGCCTGACTGTGCCGGCAGAATCAGACAGCAACCGCGCACGCTGGAACAATCACCCGCTGTGGGATTTCATCGCCTCGGCATTCAATAGCGATGATGAACAAGCCAAGCTGCAACGCTTCGATCCTGCCCGCTTACCTGAGGATGAGAGGCTGTTCGTGCATGGCTTGGGCGGCATTACTTCATTCATGGCAAGTCGCGGCATCGAAGACCTCGGCGAAGGGGTTGGCGAGTATCTGCAACAAGCCAAGCAATTTCACGTTGCCCGCTCCGGCTTTAAGCATGATGGGATGGAACGATATGTCGGACGCAAGGTAAAGGCCAAGAATCGCCGCTATAACACAGTGCAAAATGGGCAGCCGCTTGAGTATCAATCCATCGCAGCAGCCGAAGCATATCAAAGCGCAAAGGATGGCGATGATGAAGACGCTTGATCTTGAACAAACTGCCGGGCACGTTCAACAACACCAGGTTGTTGATTACCTCATCCCGCGTAAGACTGTTGAAAAATTGTCCGGCCTGAGCAGGGCAACCATCTACCGCTTGATAAAAGCAGGGAAGTTTCCACGCCCTCTTTCTATCGGTACGGGGTCGGTACGCTGGCGGCAGTCCGACGTGATTGCCTGGCAACAGTCCCTAGTCCATAGCGCATGATAATTGGAGTCAAGCAAACAGGATTGGAACACCTGGCACAAAAGTACCTGAAAGCAAGGCAAAGCTGGCTCGCAATGGATATAATGAGGGACAGCTTGAATTTCTACGCGAATGCCCACGTTGTTTCTGGATCAGCGGGAATCTATGAAGCGGATTTGGTGTGGGCAAGCAATGAATTTTCGGCAGTATATTTGACAGTATGTCTAAATTTTAAAAAAACGTAGACTATGCAATGACGTGGCTTCACAACGATGATTCAATTGCACCTATCTTCGGTGCCAAAGCGTGCATCCATAGCAGCATGCCAGGAAAATTCCACATTAAAACTTTCGGCTGCCAAATGAACGAGTATGACTCGGACAAGATGGCGGATGTGTTGCGCGCCTTTGAAGGCATGGAGGCGACCGACAAGCCGGAACAGGCCGATCTCATATTGTTCAATACCTGCTCGATACGCGAGAAAGCCGAGGAGAAGGTATTCTCCGATCTGGGCCGGGTGCGCCCGCTCAAGCTGGCCAACCCCGATCTCTTGATTGCGGTGGGCGGCTGTGTGGCCAGCCAGGAAGGTGCGGCGATCCTGAAGCGCGCGCCCTATGTCGATCTGATATTCGGTCCGCAGACCCTGCATCGCCTGCCGCAGCTGCTGCAGGCGCGCCGCGCAAGCGGGCGCCCGCAAGTGGACATCAGTTTCCCGGAAATCGAGAAGTTCGACCATTTGCCGCTGCCGCAAACCGGCTCAGCATCGGCCTATGTGTCCATCATGGAAGGCTGCAGCAAATACTGCACATTCTGCGTCGTGCCCTATACGCGCGGCGAAGAAGTATCGCGGCCTCTGGCCGATGTGATGCGCGATGTGCAGCAGCTCGCCGCGCAGGGCGTGAAGGAGGTGATGCTGCTCGGTCAGAACGTGAATGCCTATCAGGGCGTGGCCGACGACGGCGACACGGTGGACTTTGCCTTCCTGCTGGAAGCCATCGCCGCGCTGCAGGGCATCGAACGCATCCGCTACACCACCTCGCATCCGCGAGACATGAGCCAGCGGCTGATCGACGTGTATGCGACCACGCCCAAGCTGGTCAGCCATCTGCATTTGCCGGTGCAGTCCGGTTCGGACCGCATCCTGGCGGCGATGAAGCGCGGGCATACCGTGCTGGAATACAAATCCATCATCCGCAGGGTGCGTGCGGCACGCCCCGATATCTGCATCACCTCCGATTTCATCGTGGGCTTTCCCGGTGAGAGCGAACAGGATTTCGAGGCGACCCTGAAGCTGGTCGACGAAGTCGGCTTCGACAACAGTTTCAGTTACCTTTACAGTCCGCGCCCCGGCACGCCGGCCGCCGAATTGCGCGACGACACCCCGTTGGAGGTCAGGTCGGCGCGCCTGAAACGCCTGCAGGACCGCCTTGCCGAATTGGAAAACGGCGTGGCGCAAACGATGCTGGGCACAACGCAGCGCGCATTGGTCGAGGGCGTCTCGAAGAAGGACGCGCGGGAACTGGCCGCGCGCACCGACAACAACCGCGTGGTGAATTTCAGCGGCGCGGCAAGCCTGATCGGCAGTTTTGTCGAGGTGAAAATCACCGAGGTGGTTCGCCACACGCTGCGCGGCGAACTGGTGTCGGATGCAACATGAGCCATATTGCGAAAAAGAATGCGCCACCCGGGCTTTCACTGACTGTGCAATATGCAAGCGCTGCGAAGCACTTGCCGACCCGTGCGCAATTCCGGCGCTGGATCAAGGCCGCGCTGCAACGCGACGCAATAATCACTTTGCGCATCGTCGACGAACCAGAAGGCCGCGAGCTGAACGAGAATTACCGCGGCAAGGATTACGCCACCAATGTGCTGACCTTTGTTTACGACGACATGCCGACACTGGCTGGCGATATCGTGATTTGCGCACCGGTAGTGGAGCGTGAAACGGCCGCGCGGCGCGGAGACCTGCTGGCGCATTATGCGCATCTCAGTCTGCACGCGGTACTGCATTTGCAGGGCTATCAGCACGACAATGACGCCGATGCGTCCGAGATGGAACAATTGGAAATCGCACTAATGCTAAAATTGCGATATCCTGATCCTTATCGAATATGACATCCCCAAGCAATGGAACCACCCGGAAGCAATAAACCCAGTCTGTTGGAGCGGCTTTCCACGATGTTGCTGCGCGAGCCGGAAGACCGCGAGCAACTTGTCGAGTTGCTGCACTCCGCGTACGAGCGCAACCTGCTGGATGCAGACGCGCTGTCGATGATGGAAGGGGTGATGCAGGTCTCCGAGCGGCAGGTGCGCGAAATCATGATTCCGCGCGCGCAAATGGATGTCATCGACATCAGCGAGCCGCCGGAAAAGTTCATTCCGTTTGTCATTGAAACCGCCCACTCGCGCTTTCCGGTGATGGAAGGCGACAAGGACAACATTATCGGCATCCTGCTGGCCAAAGACCTGCTGCGCTATTACGCCGGCGAGGAATTCGATGTGCGCGACATGCTGCGCCCGGCGGTTTTCGTGCCGGAAGCCAAGCGCCTGAATGTGCTGTTGCGCG
>CAVWTZ010000176.1:0-56371 GCA_963757485.1 uncultured beta proteobacterium | reverse complement strand
GTTGGCATTGATCGAGCGTGCCATCGAACAGGCTGTCCGGATGCAAAAGCGAAATCTCGATCTGATTGGTTCGCAGCGGCTCGTTGAGCCGGCTTTGCAGCAATTCGAACTGGTGCGGCAAAAAGTTGGACACGCCGAATCCTTCCACTTTGCCTGCGCGCTTGAGATGATCGAAAGCATCGGCGACTTCATCAGCGTCCATCAGCGGATCGGGTCGGTGGATCAACAATAGTTCAAGCTGCTCGACGCCCAGCATAGCCAAAGAATTTTCTACCGATGAGATGATGTGATCGCGGCCGGTGTCGTAGTGCTTGACGCGATGCGCGGGCCTGGCAGGCGTCACCAGCGCGATGCCGCATTTGCTGATCAGCTTGATCCGTGACTTCAGGGCGGGATTGGCTTTGAGCGCGGCGCCCAGCATCGACTCGCATCGGTAGTCGGCGTAGATGTCGGCGACGTCAAATGTGTCGATGCCCAAATCGAGACACGCACTGAGCAGATCGGCGACTTGCCCGGGTCCCATACCCCATTGGTCTATCCGCCAGAGGCCCAATATCAAGCGTGAGGTGGCACTGCTCATCGGGAATCGCTTTCCAGCGTTCAATTGGAAACAACGTCGATCATTAGCCTAATTCCATTTTTCGAACTTGGCCAAGTGCCCTCTTGGTAAAAGGGGTGGAGCAAAACGAAAGGGAATTTGCTGTTGTTTAATTTGGGCTGGAATTTCATCATCCCCTTGCCCGTTATACGTTGGCTGGCAGAATGATCAATTGACGACCTCCAGCAACACCGTACCTTGGGCAATCAGACTGACTTTACCGCCCATCACCTTGGCGTTAGTTCCGCTATAGGCGTCTCGCACCGTTTCGCCATCCTTGAATACGCCGGCTACCGGGATAGTGATCGCGCCGCTGGCCTTGGGAACGGCCACCACTCGATCACTGCCATAGACGCGACTAAACGCATAGGGAGTGTCACTTAGCTTATGGTGAACGCCGCGGGCCAACGCGACATGGCGGATGCGGAATTGGCCAAGCTTTTGCCAATGGGCCAGCACTGCGGCATCAGGGTGAGCCCAGTTCATGTCGGAGCGGGTAGCTTGCTGCGGATCGCCGGGAGTTGACGGCCCGGGCGGCCTGGCACTTTCATCACCATAGAAGATCTGCACGCCGCCGGGGGCAAGCAACAGCGCGGTTCCGGCATCGATCAGATGATCGCGTGGATACAGCTCGGTGTCATGTGAGGAAATGTAGGACAAGACATCAAATGGCTTGCCGTTGGCACGTCCGGCCGAGAGCCGGCTGGCGTAATCCGCATACAGTCGATCCAGTGCCGACATATCCTCCAGCTTCTGATCCTGAAAATCGAAGTTCAACAAGCTGTCAAAGCCGTTGTCGAAATAGGCATCGCGCTCAACACCATGAGGGAATACCTCCCCTACCATCCAGAACGGCGCGTCATCGATCTTCTTGGTGGGATTCCTGGCTTTCCAATCCGCGAGCGCAACTGTACCTGCTCTCTTAAGTTCGAGCCACGCTGGCAGTTCAACATTCTTGGCCGTATCACAACGGAAACCGTCGATACCGTAATCTCGAACCCAGCTGGTCAGCCATGTCACCAGATAGCCGCGCACGGTGGTATTGGGCAAGTCAACGGCTGCCGTGTCTTTCTTGCGATATTTCAGGAAAAATGGAAGTTTGACAGGCGCCGTACTCTCGGTGCGGAAATCGGGCAGATAAGCCAATTGCCTGGTCAGGTCATCGCTGCCGCCCTCGGGATAGCCCGGCAAGCCGGCTCGAACCCAGTCACCTCCCCACCATTTGCCAAAATCAAAATTGTTGTAATCGATCCAGGTCTGATAATTTTTGATCGTGTATTTTTCCCATCCCTTCCAAAGCAATTCCGGCAAATATTCAGACAACGTCTGGATGTCGGCGTAACCAGGGTGATTCATAACAATGTCGAACAACACCCGGATACCCTGCGCGTGAGCCGTATCCACAAACTCGTGCAGTTCTTCAGGCGTCCCCATGTTTTGATCAAGCTTCGTGTAATCAAGAGCGAAGTAGCCGTGATAGGCATAGTGTTTGAATTCCGCGTTCCCTCCCGGCACCCAGCCGTGTATCTGCTCGTAGGGAGGAGAAATCCAAATCGCGTCGACGCCAAGTTGTTTGAAGTAACCCGCTTTCAGTTTTTTCGTCAGACCTGCCAGATCACCACCGTGAAAGGTGCCGATTTCCTGTTTCCCGTCCAGTTGGCGACCATAACTATGGTCATTGGCCGGATTGCCATTATAGAAACGGTCGGTTATCGCGAAATAAACAATAGGATTGTCGGCGAAGCTCACCGCCGGCGGCGCAGCAGGATTTACATGTGTAGCGCCTGGCTGAGAGGTTGCGCAACCAAGGAGTGATAATGCAGCAACAAGGCCTAGAAAGGCGGAACGCAAGGAAAGTAACACGAGATAGCCTCCCGGAACTTCACAAAAATGGGTGCACCCGGCATCAGCCGGGAGCACCAACAGCCGAGACTATTTTGCTGTCTGAGCGTTTACCGCTTCATCCTTGCTCCTGAAGATTTCCTTATTACCCGAGTCGATCCAGACTTCGTTGCCCTTATTGGCATCGAAACTCATGTCCGCACCGCCCTGCTCCTTCACGTCACCCTTGTGGATGATGTAGTTGACAACCTTGGTGTCGCCAAACTTGCTCAGAGGAAAGTGCCAATATACCCCGAAGCTGTCGCAACCGGTCGGCATGCGTGGGATGAACCAATTGGTAAGACCGATGTTGGGTGACTTCCAAAGATGGATGCCCCAGTCGTCATAGTTTCCATCTGGACGATGGTAATGGATGCCCACTTGGCCTTCTGGAACTGGCACGTCTTTGCAGTCCGCAGCCATGGCTGAATAACTTCCAACCGCGAATGCGACAACCAATGCAGTCTTGATAAAATTAAGCTTGTTCAACATTTCAACTTCTCCTTCTCTCTGGTTAATACTTCTTCAAATTGGATTGCGTTCGCTGGCCAAAAAACGGCCCGGGACGCTACCCCTTCACTCCACCGGTGGTGAGACCGGAAATCATCCACTTCTGGGCAAGAAGGAAGACGACGGTAATCGGCAGTCCCGACAAAATCGCCGCAGCAGCAAAATCTCCCCACAGATAGTTTTGCGGATAAAGATAATTCTGCACACCAACTGCCAGTGTGAGATTGTCGGTACTCTTCAAGAGTATCGACGCCACTGGATACTCATTGATTGCGCCAATAAATGCGAGCAAAAACACCACCATCAATATCGGCACTATGATAGGTAACAGCACATAACGAAACGCCTGGAACGCCGTTGCACCATCCACTTTGGCCGCTTCTTCAATTTCAACCGGAACAGTTTCAAAATATCCCTTGATGAGCCAGATATAGACGGCAATTCCACCGGTATAGGCCAAAATCAATCCTCCGTGGCTTTCAATTCCGAGCCAAGGTACATAATTTCCGATCCGGTCAAATATTGTGTAAATTGCAACCAGTGCAAGCACGCTCGGGAACATCTGCAACAGCAACAGTCCGTTCAGCATGTAGTTTTTGAACAGGAACTTCATGCGGGCAAAGGCATATGCGCATGTGGTCGATAACACCACCAGAATCAATGCAGAGAGGGTAGCAACTTTCACCGAATTCCATAACCAGAGCAAGACCGGAAACTGCGGCTCCAGCAATACCCCGTCTGCCCCTCGATAGGAAAATCCAAATGCCACGGCCCAATGCTCCAGGCTAATTGTGTGTGGAATAAGGCTGCCAGTCGAAAAGTTGCCCGGCCTGAGACTGATCGAAAAAATCATCACCAAAGGAAACATGATCAGGCAAATAAAAGCAATGATCACGACATGGGTGAGCGCCACCCTCCAGCGATGCGATTTGTCAAGCACAATAGCCATGCAAGCTCTCCTTATGCGGCACCTTCAAAAATCCGGGCTTCATGTCATCAACGCGCTTGCTGCGCGTTGACCCTGGTCAAGCGCATATTGATCAATGACAGAACTGCAACCATCAAAAACAGTATCGTGGAAATGGCCGCAGCGAGGCCGAAATTTGTCCCCGAGTCTTCGAAGGCGATCCGGTAGGTAAACGACACCAGCAAATCCGTCGTACCCGCTGGCACTTTGGTATCCAGAAAATCAGGACGCCCGCCGGTCAGCAACTCGATCAACATCACGTTATTGAAGTTGAAAGCAAAGCTGGAGATCAGCAATGGCATAAGCGGCTTGGCAATGAGCGGCAATGTTATCTTGAAAAAATTGGTTAAAGGTCCGGCACCCGCAATGGCAGACGCTTCATAGAGATCAGACGGGATGGCCTTGATCAAACCCATGCTTACCACCATCATGTAAGGGAAACCCAGCCAGGTGTTAACGATAAGCAACATGGCTTTCGCCAGAAACGGCGTGGCAAACCACGACGGTTGCACGCCAAACAGCATCCCCAGAATCTGGTTGATTTCACCGGTATTCTGGTTGAACAGGCCCTTGAATATGAGGATGGAAATAAATGCCGGAACGGTATAAGGGACAAAGAACATCGTCTGGTAGACAGCTCGGAAGCGCAATGCATCCCATTCCATAAACACCGCCAGAACAACGCCGACACTGAACGCAAAAAGCACGGTCAGCCCGGCAAAGGTGACCGTCCATATGAAAATCCTCAGAAATGGCTGGCTGAAGGACTTATCAGAAAATATCTTGTGATATTGCGACCATCCCACGTTTACTGTAAAACCGGGGGTCACCGGTTCACCGGAAGACGTCTCGAAAAAGCCGGTTTTCATGTTGGGTGTTAACACCGAATTATCCTGCTGGTTAGTCAGCGTTCCGTCAGCATTCGCTTTATAGAGTTTGGCAACATCACCGTATTGGCGCAAGCTGGTTACACTTATCAGTTCCCCGTTTGGCAAACGGAAGGACACCAATTTCAGATTCGGCAGGTAGCTTATAAGTGTTCTCAGGTCGACAGGCTCGGCAAGAGGCTCAGCGCCTGCAACCGGGGCTTGGACGTCTACAATTATCGGCCCCTTATATAGTGCCAGCGGAGGGCTGACAAATACCTCGCCCTGCTCGTCTTGCAATCTGACCCGAAACGCATTTCCGTCACGATGCAGCGTAAAGGCAAAGCTCCGTTCGCCTTTGACCCTATAGGTCTCGTCAAGGAAGTACTGCTTGGCGCGTTCGAAGGTAAGAAGATTTCGAGAGCTGTAATTGGTAAAACCTATGGCAAAGGTGTACACGATCGGAAATATGACGAACACCAGTGTCGCTATGAGCCCTGGAAACAGGTAACGGTACGGGTAAGCACGGGAAGAGATATAAACATACACGCCGAAGGCCAATATGGCGAGGCAGGCCAGCGCCACAAGGAATTGGCCGGCCACGTAGATTTTGGCCACCATGTACAAGCCGAACAGCGCCACTAGAGCGGAGACAATCTGCACGCTAATTTTTTGCAAACTGCGACTCATGCGTCCTTTCTCCCCAGGTGAACAAATCACAGGCTCGGATAAATCGGCTATTCAAACACACCGGTACAATCTGTACCTCTGTGCCATCCCGCAAGGGAGGGCACAGAGGCAGGCGCCGGATGAGAATTCGCGGCCGTCACCTTATTTGCTGGTTATGCGCTTAGCCGCGCTGTCCAAAGCTTCTTTGGGCGTTTGCCGACCGTTGCCGATGTTAGCCAGTGCCGGCGCCATGGCCGCCCAAAAGCGACCCATCTCGGGATTGTTCGGCATCAACTGGCCGGCTCTGGCCGATTCCATGGTTGCCCTGATCTTCGGATCGTTCTTCAATTTGTCATAGAAGGCCTTGTTAGCCGGCACACCCAATGGCGTTGCGGCATTCATCGCCTCCAGGCCTGGCAACGTCAGCAAGTTGTTTTCCAGGAATTCAACCGCCACGTCCTTGTTGACGCTCGAATGGTTGATCATGCAGCCCAGGACGCCGATGAATGGGGCTGCAGGCTTGCCAGCCACTGACGGGATTGGTGCAACGCCAAAGTTGATCTTCGACCTTTTCAGGTTGTCCCATGACCATGGGCCGGTGATCCACATCGCAACCTTGCCGCTGTTCATGCCTGCCTCGGCGTCAGCACCGGATGTATCTTCCGGCAAGAGGCCTTCCTTAACGAACTTGGCCAGCAGTTCAGCGCCCTTTATCGCACCGGCGTTGTTCACGCCCGTATCGCTTCCGTCATACGTACCATCGGGTCTTTGCTTGAACGCATAACCTCCATTGGCTGCCAGTAGGGGCCAAGTGAAGTACGTGTTCTCGTATTCCCAGAGAATTGCGCTGTCGCCCTTCGCCTTCAGCTTTTTATCCAGCGCCGGGATTTCTTCCATGGTCTTGGGGGGCTTGGCTATCAGATCCTTGTTGTAGACCAGCGCAATCGCCTCGATAGAAATTGGATAAGCCCAGATCTTGCCATTCATCGTGAAAGCCTTCCATGCCAGCGGCGTTATCTCATCCTGGAACTTTTTCGATGGTGTGATCGGATCAAGCAGGCCGGCGGCGATCCACTCGCCGGCACGATCATGAGGCCAACACCAGATATCCGGCCCCTTGCCTGCGGCGGCGGCTTGCTGAAACTTTCCGGGGGCATCTTCAGGATGCTCAACGATCACCGGCACACCGGTCTTCTTGGTGAATTCATCGCCAACCTTCTGAATGCCGGCGTACCCCTTGTCGGCATTGATCCACAGCGAGAGTTTGCCCGGCTCCGAGGCATAAGCTGTGCAAAAACATGAGGCCAATGCGAGCGCTGCGAGTTTTTTGGTAAAAGTCATGATATCTCCATTCAGTGAGTGTGATTAACATACTGTCCTGTCGCTTGTCAGTGCCCTGGCAGTAACAAGCTACACGGCCCCAAACCGCCGGAATGCCGCTCCGGCTTCGTCAAACAGGTAACACCGGCCCTGGGGCAGATGCACGCTGCATATTTCGCCCACGCGCGCTTCGTGTGATGCATCCGCACGGACCACGAGATGCTCCAATGCGCCCGGTGCCTGAAGATAAAGCATGGTGGCCTCGCCGAGGTGCTCGACGGCAACGACTTCACCCCTGAGCGTATTTACACTCGTATCGAATAACCAGTGTTCGGGACGAATACCGACTGTAACTTCACTATCGACACTGCCCCGACCGGCATCCACGTCGATCACGATCTCGCTGCCGTCAGCCAATTTCACCGTCGCCGACTGCTGGGAAAAAGCGGTCAATTTCCCCCTGATAAAATTCATCTTTGGTGAACCGATGAAACCCGCCACAAACAGGTTGCACGGATGGTGGTACAGTTCCAGGGGAGAGCCTACTTGCTCGATAACTCCATCAGACAAAACGGCGATCCGGTCGGCCAGCGTCATGGCCTCGATCTGGTCGTGTGTCACATAAATCATGGTGCTGCTTAGATCGCGATGCAGTTTGGTGATCTCGATACGCATCTGCACCCGCAAAGCGGCATCCAGATTCGACAGAGGCTCATCAAACAGGAACACCTCGGGTTTGCGAACGATGGCACGGCCTATGGCGACACGCTGGCGTTGCCCTCCCGACAATTCCTTGGGCTTGCGTTGCAGCAACGGTTCGATCCGGAGTATCTTGGCCGCACGATCAACGGCCTCCTTCATTTGTTTTTTGTCCAGCCCGGCCAGCTTAAGTCCAAAGGCCATGTTCTCGGCGACGGTCATGTGCGGGTAGAGCGCGTAGCTTTGAAATACCATCGCAATGCCGCGCTTGGATGGCGGGATGTCATTGCATAGCTTGCCGCCAATATAAAGCTCGCCGGCGGTGATATCCTCCAGCCCGGCAATCGCGCGCAGCAGGGTCGATTTTCCGCAACCCGACGGACCGACGAAGACCACAAATTCGCCGTCCTTGATGTCAAGGTCGATGCCGTGCAATATTTCGAGATTGCCAAACGACTTACGAATCCCGCGCAAGACGACTTCGGACATATTTGTCTACTCCATCCATGATTCAATCTCTTCACATTTTCAGCAGAGTGTTATCGACCAACTCTCACTAGCCAGCGCGCCAAAAAGATCAAATTTGTTGATCGAATTTGCCGAAAAAGATGCTTGAACCCATTTGCCTCAACCCATGCGGTTACGCTGGTTCGAGTCGCAACGATGAAACAGGCGGGGCGAACCCGCCTGTTTCATGCGCCCGATGCTTGGAACCATGCCTGCACGCCCGGGCGCATCTACGGTAGTGCTTCGACTTACCACCAGGCTTCCATTTGTACGCCGTACGTAACCGCGCTTGATTGATTACTCCATCCCGCGACGGAAACCGAGCAATCCCGACCGGTACACGCACTTGCTCCAGACTCGACGCCATATGGAGTGGTGTCTCTGTTCCAATTCTGGTACGAGACATAAGCACGCAGAACCGGGCGTGCATAGAAACCGCTACCCATGGACAATTGCGGCGAAATCGTGATCTTGTTCAGGTAGTTGGTTGTACTGTTGGGATTGTTGTCGTAGTTCAGGTTATAACCGCTCACACGGATTGTACCAACCTCAACAGCAAGACCCAGGTTGTCCGTGAAGTGGTAGATGGGACGAACAACCAAGGTAGTCGATGTCCTGTCCGAGTCTGCCGACGAAGAACCACTTATGCCGTACCAGGGAAAGCTCTCTTTGCCGTACCCCAGGAAGGCCTCCCCGTTCCAGTTATCGCCGAACTCGAAGTTCCCGACATCCATGATGCGCCACCCCGAATGTTTCATGGAGCCTGGCGTACCATTACCCGAAGTGGACTGGGCCCAATACAGTGCGCTGCCATCAAGATTGCCGGCGTCGTGAGCCGCTTGCAGCCACAGCGCGTTCTGCCAGGTGCCGAACAACACGATCGAATGCTTGGCCCATGCCGACCAGCCGTTATAATTGTCGTCTACATTCCCCGGGAGAATTTGATTGTTGCCGCGGACAATGTTCGCTCCAAAGCCCAGCGAGCCTGCCTTGCCCAGGTTGATTCCTTCCAGGCGCAAGTCATGGTCAGTCTTTTGCTGCGAAGGATCGCCATTGATGGTCACACGGCCAACTTCTTGCCCATTGATCTGGTTAATGTTTACAGTTGTACCAACAATGGTACCGGTAGAAGGCGATATTGTACTTGCATAATCTGCGTTGCCTGATTTGATCATCGCATAGGAGAACTTGCCAAAGCCTAGATCAATGTTCTCGATTCCGGCACCCGGACCCGTGTCCTGCATGATAAACAGATCGACGATATGCACGTCCTCGCGTTTGTAATAGCGCTTGCCGACCCACACGGTTGACTGAGCCAAGGCGCCGCTGCTGCCGAAGCCTGTTGCGGAGCCATACGCTTCGCGCAAGGCGGGAATAGTTCCCTCGTAGTCGGCAACTTGAGAAGTGCCATATGCAACCAGCGTATGGACGCCGAACTTGGTGCCGTCGCTATCGCCCATGTTGGCACCCAGTTTGATTTCCCCGTAGGTATCGCACTGATTACCGAGACGCCCGGCGGCGTCCACAGCTGCAGAATTGCCCGCGGTATTGAACGCCGATTCGCCATTAACCCGGAAGCAATTGTTCCCGCCTCCTTTGGTGCTACTCCCGGAACCACTGCGCAGGTAGCCGCCGAAATCAAGATCGGCCATCGCAGATTGCGCCGCAAACAACATGACGATTGCGGCGACCTTTATGATCGTATTCATTTTATTACTCCTCTCCGAACGGTTTATTAAACCCGGAAAAAAACAATGCTCCCGGTCCAGACCAGTCCCCAAAAAAGAAGGGGGAGTTGCTCGATGAACCTGCAGAAGAGAAGTCCATCTCGCTACGCCGTGCCTAAAACTTCACCTCTCTGTGGAGGCGTTAAAAGCCATGCAAAAACTCTTGAAAATCTGCAAAATTAAACTGCCCGATCAACTTCCCAATTTCGTTTTTTTATAAAAATTTCGCAACTGCCGGGGCATCCGACATCAAATCCAACAACGATTTCACATCGGGCAACAATTGCACCGAGCTAAATCGCAGTTCCGCCCTGACAGTCAGCCAACAGTAGAAGTCGCTGCCGATCTCAGTGCAGGAATGACGACGGTGCTCCGGCCATGAGCCGGTCCAATTGGATTGAAAGTATGCAAACGGAAGCGGGCCAGGCCAGCTTGCTTTGACAGATTGATTTTGGCATTCAGGGAAGAAAGGCCGGTTCGAGGCAATCCGGCGACGGGCACGATATGCAGCATGCCGGCCGGCCAACCCAAGGTCGCCCAGCAGAGAGCATGCGACAATAATAAAATACAAATTAACAGCTGCGGCGCGAACTGAGCCAAGGAAGGGCGGATAAAGGATATTCTGAAATTCATTTCAGAACACCGGATAGAATCCTGACCACAATTGAACTCCCCTTGCTATCCACACATCATGCAGATGGTGAATAATTAACTTTTATTTAAGGCCTCTTGACGGCGCCTTCTTCAAGTTCAAGAAATTTCGTGGATGATTGTAACGAATTGTATTGTTATTGCAACAGAATCTTCATCACATGGAAAATATGCTTCAAATCGACGTCGGGCAATCTTGTAAAAAAATCGGAAGTACTCATGTAACAGCAAATTAATCAGAAACTGGAAATTTGGCTGTAGAATGTCGCAATCTCAGACTTGCCCCCGTTCACGTTTGAAACTTTATCCGTGCTTCGCTGGTCTTACCACCGTTTCGGAAATTCACGCACAATTTTTAGGAGGCTTTTAAATGGAACAACAATATATTCCCGCAGCACAAATCGGCGCAGTCGCCACCGCGCAGAACAAGGTGTTGCGCAACACTTACATGATGCTGGCGCTCACGATGATCCCGACCGTGATCGGCGCGTTCATGGGTATGTCCACCAACTTTGGCTTCATGGCACTGCATCCGGTCATGTTCTCGCTGATGATGTTCGGCGCGATGGTGGGCCTGATGTTCGGCGTGACCGCAACGCGCAACAGCATCTGGGGCGTTGTCTTGCTGCTGGCCTTCACCTTTGTCGCAGGATTCTTCCTCGGCCCCATCCTGCAAATCGCGCTGCACCTGAAAAACGGCGCGCAGCTGGTCGGCATGGCGGCGGGCGGCACCGGGATCATCTTCTTCAGCCTGGCGACTTTGGCCACGGTCAGCAAGCGGGATTTCAGCTTCATGGGCAAGTTCCTGTTCATCGGCCTGATCCTGCTGATCGTCGCGTCCCTGGCCAACATGTTCTTCCATATCCCGGCGCTGGCGCTGACCATTTCCGCAATTGCCGTGCTGATTTTCTCGGCTTACATCCTGTTCGACGTCGGCCAGATCGTGCAAGGCGGCCAGACCAATTACGTGATGGCGACGTTGAGCCTGTATCTCGATATCTACAACATCTTCATCAACCTGTTGAGCCTGCTGATGGCATTCAGCGGCCAGCGCGACTGACCAAGCGGCCGGGGCCGTGCCCCCCGATCACGCTGATCAATGACACGCGGGTAAATGAGTTCGGCTCTGAAACCGGAAAGCCCTGTCAGGAAACTGGCAGGGCTTTTTTCCGGATCATCCGGCAATGATATCCGCCTGCTTTCGCTGGATCTGCTTTCAGCATGCTGACCGTGAATTCAGGCCCACTTCCTCTGCCGATTGCCGTGTGGCTATTGACCGTGGCCCTGCTGATTGCAGCCTGGACAGGGCGCGCGGTCGGGCGCAGGCGGCAAACCGGCATAGGCGGCATTCTTGTCGAGATGCTGGTCGCGGCCGTCCTGGTATCGCGCATCGCCTTCGTTGCTGTCCGGTTTGACACCTACCGCAGCGCACCCTGGTCCATGCTGGATATTCGCGATGGAGGCTTCATCCCGTGGGTGGGCATGATTGCCGCGTTGCTGGTGGCAGTCTGGCGCGGCTGGAATCGTGAGGCAGTGCGCAAACCGCTGATCCTGGGCCTCGCAGCGGGAGCGCTTGCCTGGGAAGCGATGTTCGGCGCGATCGTGATGATGAACAACACCGCCCTGCCCGGCGTACCGTTGACAACCCTCTCGGGCGCGCCGGTAAACCTTTCCAGGCTGGCCGGCGGCAAGCCCCTGGTTGTCAACTTGTGGGCAAGCTGGTGCCCGCCTTGCCGGCGCGAAATGCCGGTGCTTGCCGCCGCGCAACAAAATGACAGGGAAGCGCGTTTTGTTTTTGTGAACCAGGGCGAGGATGGTGCGACGGCCCGGAATTTTCTCCGTACCGCGCGACTCTGAGCTCGACAATGTTTTGCTCGATTCCGCTTCCGGCTTTGGCCGCGAGGCCGGCTCGACGGCATTGCCGACCACGCTGTTCTACGATGCCGACGGCCGGCTGGTTGACACCCACCTGGGTGAACTGTCGGCTGCTGCGCTGGCGAGCAAGTTAAACCGGTTTCGCTCGCATGCCCCTTTAAACAGGGAATGAACCATCATCATGATAAAAATGCCTTTGGTTCAGTTCGCGCTGATATTTTCCCTGCTCGCCGCAAGCTAGGGAGCCCAGGGTGAAGACTGGCCTGCGCCGATCAAGTCGCTCGAAGCCCAGGGGATCGAAGTGATGGGCACCTTTGCCGCGCCGGGCGGACTGACCGGCTATGCCGGCGTGATCGAACAACGGCCGCTTGCGATCTACCTGACTGCCGATGGCAAACACGCGATCGTAGGGACCATGATGGACGGGAACGGGAACGACCTGAGCCAGGAACCGCTGGACAGGCTGGTCAGGAAACCGATGACCGTCGTCTTCTACAAGGACGAAGGCGGCAACCTGGAAAAGCTGCAGGGTGCGCCGATGCCAGACATGCTGCCCAAAATCCTCGGTCCGCGCTGAACTGTGCGTGCAATCTTGGCCTGCAGCCCGGCCCCGGAATCACGCTGATAAATCAGTTTGAATGGAACAGCAAAAGCCCGTGCTGAAAACTGACGCAAACCAGTCGTTTCAGGTTTGAAGGCAACCGGCTTGCCAGTCGGTACAAAACCGATACCCAGGCAATTGGTTTTCCCATGTTGGATGACTTGCTCGAATCCGTGAATTCGAACCGATTTCACTTCAAGCTTAGGCGGGCGATTGAAGGTCTTGTTGATTGCGTGCGCTGGAAAGAAAACGATGGGATTCCTGCTTGACTACGTTGTAGCATTCGCAAGCGCGGGACTCCACCCCCGGTCGGTCGATAACCGTGATATGGCCGCGGCGGTAACTGATCAAACCTTCGCGCTGCAAGTTACCGGCGGCTTCCGTGATGCCTTCGCGGCGTACACCCAGCATGCCGGCGATCTGCTCCTGTGTGACGGTCAATTCATTGGAAGGCAATCGATCGAGGGTTGACAACAGCCAGCGGCACAGTTGCTGCTCCACTGAATGATACCGATTGCAGACTGAAATCTGGGATATCTGTGTCATCAGCACCTGCGTATAACGCAGCAACAAATCGTGCAATTCGCCGCGGCGGCGTCCACCGGTACGATTGAATTCCTCCATCAGGAACCGGGATGTCAGCCGGTAGCAATAGCCTGCATTCTGCACGGTGACCCTTCCGGGCCTGGTAATCCCGCTCATGAATGCCGAAACGCCGAACATGCCTTCATTGCCAACTCCCGCGACTTCAGTCGATTCGCCATTCTCCATGAAGTAATGCAGGGACAAAATGGCGGTCGTCGGAAAATAGACATGATGCAACTCGCTGCTGGATTCGCAGATGACTTCACCGAGCGGCATCGAGACCAATTCCAGGTTGGGGGGAGAGCCGTTCGAGTATTTCTGCAGACAGGGCGGCAAGCAGGTGGTTATGTTTTTGGCTCGCTGCCACCTTATCGGAGTTTAATTTTTTAAGCGGCGACCTTGAGCAGCGATGCACATCCGCTCGGGTTCTAATGGAGGATATCGCATTCATCTTGCTTTATCTCCCTTTTGGATAAATCATGTTGTGTGCCGGAGTGCGCTGAGCAGTTGCATGATTGGCTGTCTCGAGTATTTGAGATTTTTAGGTGATAAATACCCGGGAAAAGCTTGATCATGTCCGGCCAAAGTTACGGCAGCATTACAATAAAGCATATACGTGTGCATACTTAATTGCCAGCACCCGGCCTTTCGGCGGATTTGACCACCCGACAAAAAAATCAACCTCATTAATCAGCCAGATGATTTTGAAATAGTGTACTCCCGTCAATAAATGAATCAACGAAGCAAATTACTCCATTATTATTATTGCGAATCCTTATGCGCCGGCCGGCTTCTTGGCGGCGTCGCCGTCGGCCATGTGCTCGTAATGCTCATAGCGCTTCTGCATTTCGTTGTCGTAGTAGGCCTGCACTTCCGCGCCTTCCTGGTCCATCTCGCGCAACAGCCCGCGGAAGCGCGGCTCGTTCCTGATGAACTCGTGGTAGGACACCGACGGCTTGTGCGAATCCAGCAATAGCGGGTGCAGACCTTCCTGCTCGCGCCGCGGATCGTAGCGGAACAGCGGCCAGTGGCCGGTCTTGACCGCCAGTTCCTGCTGCTGGTGCTGCTTGCCGAGGTCGTAGCCGTGTTCGCCGCAGGGGCTGTAAGCGATGATGAGCGACGGGCCGTCGTAGGATTCCGCATCGAGGAACGCTCTCAATGTTTGGGTATCCTTCGCGCCGTAGGCCACGTGCGCGACGTAGACGTTCCCGTAGCTCATCGCGATCTGCGCGAGATCCTTCTTGCCGGTGTGCTTGCCGCCCGCCGCGAATTTCGCGGTCGCGCCGCGCGGCGTGGCCTTGGACATCTGCCCGCCGGTATTCGAATAGACCTCGGTGTCCAGCACCAGGATGTTCACGTTGCGGCCCGACGCGATGACATGGTCGAGTCCGCCGAAACCGATGTCGTAGGCCCAGCCGTCGCCGCCTATGATCCACACGCTCTTCTTCGCAAGGTAGTCGGCCAGGCTTTCCAGCTGGCGCGCCTCCGCGGCATCGATGCCGGCCAGCTTGTCGCGCAATGCCGCAACCCGTTCGCGCTGCTGGAAGATGCCCGCTTCGCTGGTCTGGTCGGCCATCAGTATCGCTTCGGCGAAGTCTACGCCGACCTTGTCCTGCAATTTCCGCAACAATTCACCGGCCTGTTCGGCGTGCTTGTCGATGCTGACGCGGAATCCGAGGCCGAACTCGGCATTGTCCTCGAACAGCGAGTTGCTCCACGCCGGCCCGCGTCCGTCGCCATTCTTGCACCAGGGCGTGGTGGGCAGGTTGCCGCCGTAGATCGACGAGCAGCCGGTCGCGTTGGCCACCACCATGCGGTCGCCGAACAGCTGGCTGGCCAGCCGGATATAGGATGTTTCGCCGCAGCCGACGCAGGCGGACGGAAACTCGAACAGCGGCTGCATCATCATCGCGCCCTTGATCGTGCTGGCCTTCAATTGGGTGCGGTCGTACTCCGGAAGGCTGAGGAAGAAATCGAAGTTCGCGCGCTTCCTGCTCGCGCAACGGCGGCTACGGCCGCATTTCCAGTGCCTTGTGGCCGTCGACTCTTGCTCACCGCCGGGCAGATGTCGACGCACAGCGTGCAGCCGGTGCAGTCCTCGGGGGCCACTTGGTAGGTGACGTGGGTGCCGGGCTCGAATTCCTTCCCCTTGATCTGGACGTGCTTGAAGGTCGCCGGCGCGTTCGCCGCCAGTTCCGCCGAGTAGACCTTGCTGCGGATCGCGGTATGTGCGGGCAGACGAAGGGGCACTTGCCGCAGTAGATGCATAGGTCGGCGTCCCAGACCGGAATCTCCAGCGCCAGGTTGCGTTTGTCGTAGTGGGAGGTGCCGGTGGGCCAGGTGCCGTCGGCGGGCATGCGCGAAACCGGGATCAGGTCGCCGCGCCCGGCCATGATTTCGCCGCTTACCAGGCGCACGAATTCGGGCGCGTTGGCGGGGATGTGGGAAGGCATCTCGAAGCTGCTCGAGGCCTCGGCCGGCACGCTCACGCGGTGCAGGTTGGCGACGGTTTCGTCGATGGCCTTCCAGTTGGCTTCGACGATGGACCGTCCCTTCTTGCTATAGGTCTTTTCCGCGGCGTACTTGATCTTCTCGATCGCCACGTCCTGCGGCAGCACGCCGGAAATGGCGAAGAAGCCGGTCTGCATGATGGTGTTGATGCGCGTGCCCATGCCGGTGGCGCGGGCGATGGCGTAGGCGTCGATGGCGTAGAACTCGATTTTCTTGTCTATGATCTGCTGCTGCATCTTGCGCGGCAGGGTGCTCCATATCTTGTCGGCCGGGAGCCGATGTTGACCAGGAAGACCGCGCCTTCGGCGGCGGAATCGAGCATTTCGTAGCGCTCGACGAACACCGGCTGGTGGCAGCCGATGAAATTCGCCTCGTTGCTGCCGATCAGGTAGCTCGAATGGATCGGCGCGGGCGAGAAGCGCAGGTGGGAAATGGTCGCCGCGCCCGCCTTCTTTGAGTCGTAAACGAAATAGCCCTGTCCGTAGAGTTCGGTTTCCTCGCCCATGATCTTGATGGTGTTCTTGTTCGCGCCCACCGTGCCGTCCGAGCCTAGGCCATAGAACATGCAGCGCATCACGCCCTGGTCCGAGTCGGTGCGGAAATCTTCATCCCAATCCAGGCTGGTGTGGCTGAGGTCGTCGTGGATGCCGATCGTGAAATGGTTTTTCGGGTGGTCCCGCTTCAGTTCGTCGAACACGCCCCTGACCATGCCCGGCGTGAATTCCTTCGAGGACAGTCCATAGCGACCGCCCACCACGCGCGGCATGGCGGCGAACCTGCTCGTTCCGCCCATATGGGCCTCGCTGATCGCGGTGACCACATCCTTGTAGAGCGGCTCGCCGTCCGCACCCGGTTCCTTGCTCCTGTCCAGCACCGCGATGCATTTCGCCGTGGCGGGTATGACCTTGAGCAACGCGTCCGCTGCGAACGGCCGGAACAACCGGACCTTCACCACGCCGGTTTTTTCGCCGTGATGATTGAGGTGGTCGACCACTTCCTCGACCGCTTCCGCGCCGGAACCCATCAGCACGATCACGCGCTCCGCATCCGGCGCGCCGTCGTATTCATAAATGTGGTACTGGCGTCCGGTCAGTGCGGCAAACCTGTCCATCGTGCGCTGCACGATCTCCGGCATGCGCTCGTAGAACGGATTGACCGACTCGCGCGCCTGGAAATACACGTCCGGGTTTTGCGAGGTGCCGCGTATGAACGGATGGTCCGGCGTCAGCGCGCGGGTGCGGTGCGCGAACACCAGCTGGTCGTCTATCAGTTCGCGCACCACCTCGGCCGGCACCTGCTCGATCTTGGCGACTTCGTGCGAAGTGCGGAAGCCGTCGAAGAAATGCAGGATAGGCACGCGCGCTTCCAGCGTCGCCGCCTGCGCGATCAGCGCGATGTCCATCGCTTCCTGCACCGAATTGGAAGCGAGCATTGCAAAGCCGGTGGCGCGTGCCGCCATCACGTCGCCGTGGTCGCCGAAGATCGACAGACCCTGGGCGGCGAGCGAACGTGATGCAACGTGCATCACGAACGGCGTGAGTTCGCCGGCGATCTTGTACATATTGGGAATCATCAGCAGCAAGCCCTGCGATGCGGTAAAGGTGGTCGCCAGCGAGCCGGTCTGCAAAGCGCCGTGTATCGCGCCGGCTGCGCCGCCCTCGCTCTGCATCTCGACGACTTCCGGAATGGTGCCCCACAGATTCCTGATGCCCTGGGACGACCATGCATCGGCAAATTCGCCCATAGGCGAAGAGGGTGTGATCGGATAAATCGCGATCACTTCGTTGGTCATGTGGGCGATATAGGCGGCGGCTTCGTTGCCGTCGATAGTCACCATGCGAGCGTTGGACATCGAGCACCTCCGCAGAATTTATTTCCGGGAATTTACGATAAGCAGCATATACCTTTTTTAACCTGCATGCTTTGGCGGGCATTCAGTCCCGGAGTTCGGCCGATGGTCTGCATCCGCGCTTCTGCTCTACAGTCATTCCAGTTTGCATGAGCTAGCCTGACCCCGTGACGCCGGAACAACCAGCGAAAACACGCATCAGGACCTTACCGGATTGGGCTACCCTGGATTACGCTGGTCTGGTTTGCGCTGTTCGGGATGCAAATGCGGGCGACAGTATATCCTCGGCCGCATCGGCGTCCACAGGTTGACGGCGCCGTCCACCACCGGCTGCTCGAAATCGTTCCAGCCGCGCATACCGGTCTTGAGCGACAAAACGCGGGTGTAGCCCATCTGCTGCATCACATCCGCGACCAGCGCGGAGCGATAGCCGGAACGGCAGATAACGACGATCTCAAGGTCGCGGCCGTCGGCCAGCAACGGCTCGGTCTCATCGAAATCCCATTCGCAGGATTGCTCCAGCACCCCGCGCGGCACATTGAGCGCGCCGGCGATATGCAGCACGGCGAATTCCGCCGGTTCGCGCACGTCGAGGAGTACGGGTGTCCTGCCCGCGGCAAGCAGCCTGCTCAAGTCCCATGGCTGGATCTCCGTGACGCGCGTGAGTGCATCCGCGACCAGTTCGAGATAGCGTTTCATGGCTTCTCGAACAGCGCGATCGATTCCACATGCGAGGTATGCGGAAACATGTTCATCACCCCTGCGGCCTTCAGCGTATAGCCTTGGACCTGCACCAGCACCTGTGCGTCGCGCGCGAGCGTGGCGGGGTTGCATGAGACGTACACGATGCGGCGCGGGGGCTAGCCGCCGCCCCCTGTCCACCACCTATGGATTTCACCAGCTCGATCGCGCCGTCGCGCGGCGGATCGATCAGCAGTTTGTCGAATTGGCCGAGTTCGGAAAATCCGGCTTCCGTCATCGCGAACAGGTTCATCGCGGCAAACTTTGCGCTATCGGCCAGGCCGTTCAATCCGGCATTTTGTCTGGCGCGTGCAACCAGCGCTTCGCTGCCCTCGATGCCGAGCACCTGCGCGCCGCGGCGCGCGATCGGCAGCGTGAAGTTGCCCAGACCGCAGAAAAAATCGGCGATGCGTTCACCCGGTTGCGGATCGAGCAGGCGCATCGCGCGGCTGACCATCACGCGGTTCAGCGCGCTGTTCACCTGGGTGAATTCGCTCGGCGCGAACGGCATGGTGATGCCGAACTCGGGCAGGCTATAGCTAAGTGCCGGGGAGTCCGGCGGATGGAACGGCGCGATCGTGTCGTAACCTCCGGTTTGCAGCCAGAACTGGATCGCGTGCCGGTCGGCAAAGGCGCGCAGCGCGGCTTCGTCTTCGCTGCCGGGCTTGTCCATCACGCGCAATACCAGCACATCGACATGCTCGCCGACCGCCACTTCGATCTGCGGCACGCGATCGCGTATCGACAGGCCGCCGATCAACCCGGCCAGCAACGGCAGCAGGGCGGCAATCTTCGGCACGAGGATTTCGCAGTGCTGCATGTCGGCGACAAAACTGCTGCGTTTCTCGTGGAAGCCGACCAGCGTCTTGCCCTTCTTGATGACATGCCTGACCGAAAGCCGCGCGCGCTCGCGATAGCCCCAGGCCTGCCCGTAGATCGGGCGCAACATGGTTTCCGCCCTGACCTTGCCGATGCGCCACAGGCTGTCTTCGAGGATGCGCTGCTTGACCGCGACCTGCGCCCTGGCATCCAGATGCTGCATCGAGCAGCCGCCGCACACGCCGAAATGCGCGCATTTCGGCAGCACGCGCATCGCCGAAGACTTGTATATCTGCCCGACCTGCGCCAGTTCGAACGACGGCTTCTTGCGGTAAGAGCTGTAGCTGACCAGTTCGCCGGTCAGCGCGCCCTCGATGAAGATCACCTTGCCTTCGGAGCGCGCAATGCCTCGGCCTTCCTGGTCGAGGGATTCGATTTTCACGCTGGTTTCTGTGACCATATTTGAAGCGCCCTTTTAGCGGCCGGGGCGAATTGCTGTGTGGATCGTTATGTTGTCTGAGGCCACGCGGCCAGGAATTCCCGCCAGTGCGGCTGGTCGAGCTTGCCCAGTTCGGCGCGCACCAGATCGCATTCCTTCTTGTAACGCGCGCGCGTCAACACGCCGCGCATCAACTGGAAACGCGCGAACACCAGCCAGGTGTTTGCCACATCGGTCTCGCAATAGTTGCGTATCTCTTCCAGTTTGCCCTGCTGGTACGCCTCCCACACCTTGCTGCCGTCCATGCCCAGTTTGCCGGGAAAACCGATCAGTTTGGCCAACTCGTCGAGCGGGGCGTTGGCGCGTCCGCCATACAGCGCCAGCAGATCCATCAGGTCGAGATGGCGCGTATGGTAACGGCTGATGTAATTGTTCCACTTGAATTCCCTGTCGTCCTCGCCCATGTCCCAGTAACGCGCGCACTGAACGCCGTGGATCAGGCCGCGATAATGCAGCACCGGCAGATCGAAGCCGCTGCCGTTCCACGACACGATTTGCGGGGTGTATTTGTCGATGCCGTCAAAGAAACGCTGGATGATGGAGCCCTCATCCTCATGCAGATCGCCCAGCGACCAGACCTTGAAGTTGTCGCCCTCGCGCAGCGCGCAGGAGATCGCGACGACGCGCTGCAGATGATGCGGCATGAAATCGCTGCCGGTTTTCTGGCGGCGCAACTGGAAGGCCATTTCGGCCACTTCCGCATCGCTGACGCGCGCATCCAGTTCATGCAGTTTGCGCAGCCCGGCAATGTCGGGCACGGTTTCGATGTCAAAGACGAGCGTGGGATTCATCGCAATATCGGTCTGGTTTTTTCATAAGGGGGAATTGTCGCATAAATGTATCCTGGCACAGGCACACATCCGTCCGGATCGCCAGAGTTCAGTGATTATGCTTTGCGGCTTCCCCGTGAAATCGCGCCACGCCGGAAAACAGGATTGCAATCTCCTGCTGGGTCAATTCCGGATAAGCCTCGCGCAACGTCTGGCGTGCAAACATGGTTAATGACGAGCCTCCCCAACTCTGCGCCGGGTCGAAGAACGGCGCGGTTATCCGGCAGGCATCATCAAAAATCCGGCGCAGATTGTGCTGGGTACGGCGGTCGTTAGCCGCATAGGTCTCAGGACCCGCATTTGAATCAAGGTTGTCCATTTCCCTTTATTAACCCGGAGCGGCCGGCCATCGCTCAGCCGAGATGGTCTTCCTTGAATCTTTTTTGTATGGCTTCCACCTCGTCCCTGCAATTTATCAGGGCCTCCACGCAGTCGGTATCGAACTTGGTGCCAGCCATGGACTGCAGAAACATGAACGCCCTGTCGTTGCTCCATGCCTCCTTGTACGGGCGGACGCTGGTCAGCGCATCGAACACATCGGCGACCGCAACGATCTTTGCCTCTATGGGAATATCTCCTTCCGCCAGCCCATTATATCCGCTGCCGTTGATCGCCTCATGATGATACAGCGCGATATTGCGCAGGATATCGGCATGCGGAAATTCGTCCGCAGAGAGGTTTTTCAGCATCATGTCCACGATCTCTCCGCCTTTTGCTGCGTGGCTTTTCATCGTTTCGAATTCCGCTTCTGTCAGCCTGCCCGGCTTGAGCAAAATGGCGTCGGATATGCCGATCTTGCCGATGTCATGCAGCGGCGAAAACAGGAAGATATGTTCCACGAGTTCATCGTCGAGCTGGTATTTTTTGGCCACCTGCGTGGCGATCAGGCGCGCGAAGTTGGACATCCGGTCCAGATGCGCCCCTGTCTCGAAATCGCGGTGCAGCGTGATATTCGCGGCCGTCTTGACGATCGCATACAGGCTGCGCGTCGTGGACATCTCATGGATTACCAGCAACGACAGCAGATGCCCGACGATATCCAGATGATGCAGGGTCGTCTCATCGAAAACATTTTTTCGATGGGAATTGAAGAACAGAAACCCGAAGAATGCCCCATTCATGAACATCGGCATGGTGTAGCTGGATTTGTATTGCAGAGTCGCGATGCGGCGCGCGTGCTCCGCCGGAACATTGCTGAATATATCGAGATCATTGACCACACGCGGGCGGCCCACCTTCAGGATTTCCCGCATCGATTCGGAATCGGCCAGCTTGGCGGAATACAGGACCAGGGGATTCTCGCCGTCGCTGCTGTGCAGGTAGGTCTTCAGCAAGTCGGTTTTCGGATCATAGATCGCCACCGATATCCGGTCGATGAAACCAAAGCGCTCTTTCAACAAGCCGTGGACGCACGCAATCTTCTCCGGCAGCGGCAACTTGCCGTTCAGTGCGGCGAGGACATCCTGATGTTCAAACATGCCGTATTGAAATCCTGACTGGGTGAATCCGGGGTGCAGTTTATCCAAACTGCACAGCAGGTCAATGAATCCATAAAAAATCCCGGAGGTTTCCCCGGGATTTTTTAATCGAGCTGCCTGAAACGACGTTGGACCTGCTAGGCAAAGTTTTTCGCGACGAAATCCCAGTTCACCAGATGATTCAGGAAGGTCTCGACGAACTTTGGACGCTGGTTGCGATAGTCGATGTAATAGGCGTGCTCCCAGACGTCCACGCACAACAGGGCCTTGTCACCGGTGGTCAACGGCGTACCGGCCGCGCCCATGTTGACGATATCCACGCTGCCGTCGGCCTTCTTCACCAGCCAGGTCCAGCCGGACCCGAAGTTGCCGACTGCGGAGGTCTGGAACGCTTTTTTGAATTCGTCGAGGCTGCCCCACTTCTTGTTGATCGCGGCCGACAGCGCGCCGCTTGGCGCGCCTCCGCCGTTCGGCTTCATGCAGTTCCAGAAGAAGGTGTGGTTCCATACCTGCGCAGAGTTGTTGTAAATGCCGCCGGCCGGCGCTTTCTTGATGATCGCTTCCAGCTCGAGGTTCTCGTACTCGGTACCCTTGATCAGGTTGTTCAGGTTGGTGACATAAGCCTGGTGGTGCTTGCCATAGTGGTATTCGAAGGTTTCCTTGGACATGTGCGGTTGCAGCGCGTCCATCGCGTAGGGCAGCGCGGGCAGTTTGTGTTCCATGTTGTTCTCCTTGGGAGTAAGTATCGGAACGGTGGATTCTAGCCAATTACCGCACGGCAAACAATAGTTGATTAAGTTTATCGGGATAATCTTCATAGGCCTCAACTAAAACAGATCGATCTGGCCGTTCCGCGACGGCGGCTTGAACAGGTCTGTAGCCAGGGACCTGTCCTCAAGGTTGAAGCCCATTCGCTCGCAAGCCTTGCCGAAGCGCTGCGCCAGCAGGTCGGCGAACAGCCCGTTGCCGCGAAAGCGACTGCCAAATTCCGGATCGTTCTCGCGTCCGCCGCGCATCTCGCGCAACCTGCTCATCACATGCTCGGCCTTCAGCGGATAGTGCGTGACCAGCCAATCCTTGAACAAATCCTTCAGCTCGTATGGCAGGCGCAGCAGCGTGTAGCCCGCGCTGCGCGCGCCGTGTTCGTGCGCGGCCTGCAGCACCTGTTCCAGCTCCGCATCGGTCAGGAACGGGATCACGGGTGCCACCATCACCCCGCACGGCACGCCCTCCTCGTTCAGCTTCCGTATGGCTTGCAGCCTGCGCCGCGGCGATGCGGCGCGCGGCTCCATGTGGCGCGCCAGTTCGGCATCCAGCGTCGTGACCGAGACGAACACCTGCACCAGGCCGTCGCGCGCAAGTTGTGTCAGCAGGTCGAGGTCGCGTTCGACCAGTGCGGATTTGGTTACGACGGAAACCGGATGCCTGTGCTCAGCCAGCACTTCCAGTATCTGCCGCGTGATCTTCCACTCCCTTTCAACGGGCTGGTAGGGATCGGTGTTTGAACCCAGCGCGATCGGCGAGCAGCGGTAGGAAGGCCTGGCCAGTTCCGCTCGCAGCAGCTTCGCCGCATCCGGCTTGGCGAACAGCCTGGTCTCGAAATCCAGCCCCGGTGAAAGGTTCAGGTAAGCGTGCGAAGGCCGCGCGTAGCAATAGATGCAGCCGTGCTCGCAGCCGCGATACGCATTCAGCGACAGCGAGAACGGCAGGTCCGGCGAGTCGTTGCGCTGGATCACGCTCTTCGCCGAATCTATCGTCACCGTGGTTTTGAACGGCGGCAGCTCTTCGTCCGCGGTGCCCCATCCATCGTCGACGCGCTCGCGCGCCACGCCCTCGAAGCGCCCCTCGATCTGCAACGTCGCGCCACGGCCTTTGCTTACTTCATGTTTCACTTGATACCCACATTAAAAGAACGTTCGTTCTGTGAGAACTATAGGGCGCAGAAAGGGGCAATGTCAAACTGAAAATATCGCGAGCCCGTAGCCGCCCGACCAGCCAAGTACCTCAGCGTGACATTCATGGCGCGCGAAGTTGCCCAAGCTACATTTCAATCAACTTTCCATCCGCAAACACCAGCGCGCAACGCACTTTCTTGCCTGCATACACCGCCTGCATCGCACGTCTGATATTCCTGCATCTGCAAGCGATGGCGTGCCACGTCTTCACTAGCACCTAATTTGTAATCCAGCACCCACACTTCGTCGTCGAACTCGACCAGCCGGTCGATGCGCCTGAGTCTCGCCATTGGGGTCGATGTAGGGCATTTCGTTGCTTGCGCTTAGATATCGCCGCGGTCGAAGAAGCGTGCGCGACGGATCGGCAAACAAGCGCGTTGCGCCTGTTGCCAGAGCGGATTCCATCTCGTCGGACGGAATAGCGAACGTTGCCTGCAATAACAGCCTGGTCCGCCGCAATTCCGGTCGGCGCCAGATGTTGCAGCAGCGCATGCAGCCAGATGCCGCGCTGCTGTTGCAAGGTGTTGCCGACCATGCGTTTCCCGGTCGGCAGCGGGCTCAGCAATGCTTCATCCACGTTCGCGGTTGATTTTCCCTGCCCGGCCGCGGCGCTGCCCGCCTCTGCCAGCAGCAGATTCGGAGTCTGCCGCGCGACATGCGCGATTCGCCCGTACCAGGAATCCGCTTCGGGTTCGCCGTTGCCGCTGACCAGCAGCGCCTGTTTGGCGCGCGTCATCGCGACGTACAGCAGATTCATCTCCTCGCGCCGCGCATAGGCTTCGTCGCCCGCAAAATAGGGCGCGCGCTTGATGCCGCGTCCGCGTTTGTCGCCATACAGGGAAAAGTGTGCCGGGCGGGGCGCGTCAGGCTGCCAGTCGAGCAGCACGCTGTAGCTGTCTGCTTTGCTCTGCATATCATTGGCATCCAGCAGCCACACGATCGGCGCTTCCAGTCCTTTGGCCTCGTGCACGGTATAGATGCGCAGCGCATTGCCGGCCTCGCCCACCCTGCCCTCGTCAGGCGATTCGTTTTCCGCCGCGCGCAATTCGCGAAGTTCGGCAAGGAAACGCGGCAGGCTCGGGTAACGCCCGGCATCCACGTTGAGCGCGATCTCCATGAAAGCCTGCAGGTTGGCGCGCACGGCTTCCCGCAGCTCGGCAGGCAGTGCCGCCGCATAGCGATGCAGCAGGTCACCCTCGAAGTAGATGCGGTCGAGCAGATCGTGCACCGGCAACTTGTCGGCCAGCGCCAGCCAGCCCTGCAGCAGGTGCGTGTGCGCCGCAGCAGTGCTGCCGAGGCGCCCGCGTTGCGCAAGACGCTGCAACCGCGCCCACCAGCGCCCCTCCGTGTCCGAAGCAAGTTGCATCAAATCTTCGTCGCTGCAGGAAAAAATCGGCGAGCGCAACGCCTGCGCCAGCTCGAGATCGGCGAACGGCGTGATCAGGAAAGTCAGCAGCGCCTGGATGTCTTCCGCTTCCAGCGTGTCGAGCAGGCCGCCGCGCCGCGAAGTCAGGAACGGGATATGGCGCGCGCGCAACGCGTGCTCGTACACGCGCAGGTGCAGGCGCTTGCGCACCAGCACCATGATGTCGCGGTACTCGGCGCGGCGCGGCTTGCCATCATCCTGCACGCTCCAGTTCGCGACGATGTCGGCGATGATGCGCGGCGAATTGCTCGGCTTCGATTTCGCGCGCGCCGCTTTGTATCTTCGTCGCGCGGCGTGGTGAGCGGGTTGCGCAGATGCAAATCTCCACCTGACATCATCACGATTCTTCCGCCCTTTCCGGCACGGCAAGCGGCAGCACTTCGACGTGGCCGGGCAAGTCCCGGTGATGGGCGATGTGCTCGTCGAAATCCACAAAACCGTCTGGATGTTCCGAAAACACGCCGTTCACCGCATCCAGCACTGCCGGGGCATTGCGCCGCGTCTCGTTCTGCGTCAGGTAATGCGCGCCGAATTCGCGCTCAAGAAATTCGCCCACCTCTCCGAACAGCCGCGCATCGGCGCGGCGGAAACGGTAGATGGATTGCTTGGGGTCGCCCACCACGAACACGGTGGGCCGCGAGTCCACGGCGGCGGATGCGGCGAACCACGCTTGCAGTATCTGCCACTGCAGCGGGTTGGTGTCCTGGAACTCGTCCAGCAGCACATGGCGGTAGCGGCTGTCCAGCTTGTATTGCATGTATTCGGCGCAGTCGCCCTGGTTGAGCATGCGGCACACCTGCCATTCCAGATCGGTGAAGTCCATCTGCTGTGACCGCAGCTTCAATTCCTGGTAATGTTCCAGCAGCGCCGCACCGCAATGCAGCGCGGCCCGGTTCATGCGCAATGCCTCGATTTCAGTCAGTTCGTCGCACGCTGCCTGCAAGCTGGCTTGCAGGTTATGCAATGCGGTGGCAAATACCGCTTCATCCTGGTTCTTGGTGTGCTTGAGCTTGCGCGGGTCGCCTGCCTGTGTGAACAGCAAAGGCCACACCTTTGCGAATCGCTCGCTCTCGGCACTGTCCGCCCAGACACGCTCCAGTTCGCCCGCATTTTCCTGTTGCGTGGCTGTGCCATTGCCAGCGAGCTGATGCACGAACGCGAACAGCAATTCCTCGCTGTTGCCGTACATGCCCCAATCGGCAAGCGGGTCGAACTCGATATCGTCCACTTCAAGTTCGTTTTGCAGCTGCTCCGTTGCCCATGTCACTGCATCGTCCTGCCCTTGGGTGTATGCCCACCACTCGGCGCGCTTGTGCACGAAATTTTCCAGCAGCGCGCGCGTGCTGTACAAGCCGAATTCGCCGAACAGCCATTCCATGAACTGCGCGGTCTCGCCATCGGGCGCGGCGCGCAGGCTGTCGGCAAACGCCTGCCATGCTTCATCGCGCAACGCCGAGGTGCGCTCCAGCAATTGCATGCCGACCGGCACGCCGGCATTCAGCGGCGCGCGCTGGATGATCTGCATGAACCAGCCGTGAAAGGTGCTGATGGTGATGGCCGGTTGCGCCAGCAGCGCATCGCGATACAGGCTGCGCGCTTTGGCCAGCAGCGCATCGTCGATCTCGTCCACAGCACGCTCGCGCAAAAACGCTCTAACGACATCGTCATCCCGCACCGCAAGCAGATGCAGCCACTCGTGCAGGCGCGCCTGCATCTCCTGCGCACCCTTGCGCGTGAAGGTGATCGCGAGTATCTCCCCGGACGGCACACCGGCCAGCAGCAGGCGCACGATGCGCGACACCAGCAGCCATGTCTTGCCGCTGCCGGCACAGGCTTCGACGACGACACTATGTCGGGGATCGAGCGCGATGCGGTTGTCCATCAGCCGGTGCTCCAGTCACTCTTGCGGCACAGCCCGCGCATCTCGCAATACATGCAGGCCTCATCCACACCGTGTGCCGGCATGGCCGCGCCTTTGCGCAGCTGCACGAACAATTCGGTCAATCGATCGATATTGGCCTGCGCGAGCTCCGGCACATCCTGCGGCGGCGCGACAACGGCCACCTTGTCCTTTTCGATGCTGACGAATGCAGCCTGCCCGGCCTCGTACACATGCGCGTAGCAGGCCAGTTGCACATCCTCGCCTGCGCTCTTGAGCTTGTTGCGCAACCTGGCCGCATCCATCATCTTGTAGTCCAGCACCCGCAAGGGGTACGCCGGTGGGTTCCGCGCCGCTAAGCGGCGACCCTCCCGCAGCACCCGCGCCGAACCGTCCGGCTGGCCATCCACGCGGTCGATGCGCCCGTGCAGGATCAGCTCATCGGTCAACGGCATTTCGAACGGCACTTCACCATTCTGGTAGCGCCAGCCTTCCGCTTCGCTTTTCTGCTGCGCGTCCAGATAGGCGGGGATCGCCTGCTGCCAGCGCAGCAGCCAGGCGCGCGCCAGATAGTCGCGTTCCACCGCGGGGCGCGAAAACCTCGCCGCTGATGCGCCGCAATGCCTCTTCCAAACCGGCGCGCGCGTGATCGCCCAGCACCGGAAACTGCTGATGGAAGCGATGCAGGATGTCATGCGCCCATTCGCCGTAATCGCGCTTCTCCACGCCCTCGCGCACTTCATCCAGTTCGTTCAGGCGCAGCATATGCCGCGCATAGTATTGATACGGGCAGGCGACCAGGCTGTTGTAGCCGCTGGCTGAAATCCGGCCCGGGATCAGGCTGTGCGGCACGACGGGCGCGGGCATGGAAGACCGCTCCGGCAATGGGAATTCGGCGGCGCGTACCTGCGCACCGTCGAGCATTGCTGCCAATTCCGTGGCTGCCAGATCGTCTCCGTAAGCAAGCTGATGCAGCGCGCGCAGCATTTCGAAATGGGGGCTCAGCAGATTCTTTTCGCCGCTTTGTTGATCCTGCCAGGTGGCCAATACGCTGTCGTTCATGGCCAGCAGCGCGAGCAGGTCGTCGCGCTGCTGCGCCAGACTTGCCTCGCGCGTAGTCAGGCCGAGCGCGGCACGCACCGCATCGTTGAACCATACACTGCCGTTGCCGGTACCCGGCAAGTGAGCGGCGTCGCTGCCAAGCAGCAGCACCGCATCGAAACCGCGCCAGCGTGTGGACGTGAGAGAAGTGAGCGACACCGGACTGGCTATGGATTTATCGCTGAAGGTATTTTCATCGAGCTGCTGCGCCAGCCAATGCCGCCATTCAGCGCGGCTGAAACGCGTGTTTTCCGCCGCCAGTTCCTGCCGCCAGGTTTGCAGCGCCTGCAGCAGCTGCACGCCCGCCGCATCTGCCACCAAGCCCTGCAGCACGCCGAGTATGGACAGGCTGTCATTCAGCGCGCGCAGCCAGCCGGCCAGCGTGTCGCTGTTCCTGCGCAAGGTGTCCGCCGCCTGGCGCAGCCGCGCCAGCACCGTTTCCACTTCGGCCTCGCCTTGCGCCAGATCGAGAAAGGCATCGAGGCGGGAAGCCACGCCGTGCTTGCGCACCAGTTGTTCGAGCTGATAAACGGCCTGCTTGCGTTCGCCGGCGGGTTGATCGGCGAAGATGAACGGCGACTTGAGCAGGTCGAGCAGGTCCTGAAAATAAAAATCGCTTTGCAGCGCATCCAGCCAGCGCATCAGCACCGTGCTCACCGCCAGCGTGGAAAACGTCCAGCCGGTCTCGTCGCTCACCAGCACGCCGGCGCGCTCCAGCAGCGCGCGTACGCGGCGCGCCACCAGGCGGTCCTGCGCAACCAGCGCGATGTTCCGTTTGCCCGCCAGCAGCCAGCGCCGCACCTGCACTTCGGCGGCACGCGCTTCCTGTTCCAGACTGTGCGCGCCGAACAGGCGCAGGCGATCGGATAATGCGGCTTCGGGTTGTTTTTTCAGCAGCGCGGCGGCACCGCGCAGATCGGCACCTTCCGCAGCATGTTGCAAAGAGCGCGACAGCAGCGCGCAGTCAGGCGCATCGGCCGCCATTTCGCGCAGATCAAAAACCGTGACCGGAACACGCGCGCGGCAGGCTTCGATAAAACGGGCATCCGGTGCTGCAGGATCCGAAGTCAGCAACACATACAGCGGCTTATCCGCCTGCTGCGCCAACAGCGCCAGCCGCTGCTGATAGGCGCGCACGCTATCCAATTCTTCGGCCAGTTCGCCGCCCGCCGCCATCGCGTACCACAGTTCATGCACCACGCGCGCCTCGAACTGCATCGCTTGTCCGCTGCGCGCCTGGTAGGCCCTGGCAAGCTGTTCCGCAAATTCGCCTTCGGATTCCGGCAACGCAACATGGTGGCTGGTCAGTTCGTCCATCAAACCCAGCAATTCGCGCGACAGGCTCCACAGATCGGCATCGGCAAACCAGCGCCGCTCGCGCAGTGCCTGGTACAAGGCGGTGATGCGCTGTGTGTCGGACTGGACAGGAGCGGCTAGCGTGACGGATTGCGCCCAGTCTTTGAGGACGACCATCTGCGGCAGCAGCAAAGCGGGCAGATTGGCCGCGGCGCTCAATGCCTGCGCCAGCGGCTGGGCAACATGGTAATTGGGCAACAGGATGGTTGCACCGCGCAGATCCGGCGGCGCATGTTGCACCAGTATGTGGCGCGCGACGGTGTCAAAAAAAACAGCGCCCGCTATTTGCGGTCCGCTGTTTTTCGTAGAATCCATGCTTGTTTAGAGTGCTAGAAAACGTCGCGAGCGAAGGCAGAACAAGGCGCGAAAGGACGAAGTGGTTCTAGCAGGGATGGCCGGCTTGCCGGCCAACTCGCAAAGAGCGGAGTTTACATACCGGTAAATGAGCATCTTGAGTCCTTGAGCAACACAGTTATGCCAAGCGCAGCAGTTTTTTTGTCAGCGTTCGAGAAGCTTCAGCTTATCCTTGACCTTGGCCCACTCATCGGCGTCGGCCGGCGGATCGATTTTTTCGACGATGACCTTCCAGGTCTTGGACAGTTCTGCATTCAGCGCGATGAAATGCCGCTGATCCTCGGGCAAATCATCCTCGGCATAGATCGCTTCCACCGGGCATTCCGCCACGCACAGGGTGCAATCGATGCACTCATCCGGATCGATCACCAGGAAATTCGGCCCCGCGTGGAAACAGTCCACCGGACACACTTCCACACAATCGGTGTATTTGCATTTGATGCAGGCTTCGGATACAACATAAGTCATGGCGGCACTCCAAATTATCAACAACGCGGCATTTTATCAGAGCTGGCAATAGCGTAATAATTAATTCGCTTCACAGCAAAGCGGATTTTGGTTAGGATTCGTCCTGAATTAAAGCGACCCACCCCAACCTGTCGCCTGTCGCACTCCAAACACAACCCATACAATAGCGAGAACCAACCATGAGCGAACATATACATTACGTTTCCGATGCCACCTTCGAAGCCGAAGTCGTGCAGGCCCCCCTGCCGGTGCTGGTGGATTACTGGGCTGAATGGTGCGGTCCGTGCCGCATGATCGCGCCTATTCTGGAAGAAGTCTCCAAGGAATATGCCGGCCGGCTGACGGTCGCCAAGCTGAATGTGGACGAAAACCAGCAAACACCGGCAAAGTTCGGCATCCGCGGCATCCCGACCCTGATGCTGTTCAAGAACGGCGATATCGCCGCCACCAAGGTCGGCGCATTGTCCAAATCCCAATTGACGGCTTTTATTGACAGCCACATCTAAAGCGTTTACTGTCACACCCGCATTGCCTCCCCAGCTTCTTCCCTTAGATAACTAAGATAACTAAAAACATAAAAGCGAACACGCTCCAGGCCATGCGGGTGGACTTCTTCCACCCCGACCCGAATCATTTCATGCTTTCCTATTGATATCCTCTTCTAATATTTTTTCGATTTTTCTTCTTTTTTCAATCACCCTTCGCGCATTGCTATGCACTTATCCGACCTGAAAACCAAGCACGTAACCGAACTCGTTGAAATGGCCGCGGCCAATGAAATAGAAAACGCCAACCGAATGCGCAAGCAGGATGTCATGTTCGCGTTGCTGAAAAGCCATGCGAAAAAGGGCGAAAGCATCTTCGGCGACGGCACGCTGGAAATCCTGCCGGACGGCTTCGGCTTCCTGCGCTCGCCGGACACCTCATACCTGGCGGGCCCGGATGACATCTATGTGAGTCCGAGCCAGATCCGCCGTTTCAACCTGCACACCGGCGACACGATCGAAGGCGAGATACGCACCCCCAAGGACGGCGAACGTTATGTCGCACTGGTCAAAGTGGACAGAGTCAACGGCGAACCGCCCGAGAACGCCAAGAACAAGATCCTGTTTGAAAACCTCACCCCCTTATTCCCCACCGAACCGTGATCCTCGAGCGCGACATACGCGCCGAAGAAAACATCACCGGGCGCATCATCGACATCGTCGCGCCGATCGGCAAAGGCCAGCGCGGCCTGCTGGTGGCCTGCCCGAAAGCCGGCAAGACCGTGATGCTGCAGCACATCGCGCATTCCATCTCCGCCAACACCCGACGTAACCCTGATCGTGCTGCTGATCGACGAGCGCCCGGAAGAAGTGACCGAAATGACCCGCACCGTGCGCGGCGAAGTGGTCGCCTCCACCTTCGACGAGCCCGCCAGCCGCCACGTGCAGGTCGCGGAAATGGTGCTGGAAAAGGCCAAGCGGCTGGTCGAACACAAGAAGGATGTCGTGATCCTGCTCGACTCCATCACCCGCCTGGCGCGCGCCTACAACACCGTGGTGCCGGCCTCCGGCAAGGTGCTGACCGGCGGCGTGGATGCCAACGCGCTGCATAGCCCCAAGCGCTTCTTCGGCGCGGCGCGCAACATCGAGGAAGGCGGCTGTTTGACCATCATCGCGACAGCGCTGGTCGACACCGGCTCGCGCATGGACGACGTGATCTACGAGGAATTCAAGGGCACCGGCAACATGGAAATCCACCTCGACCGCCGCATGGCCGAAAAGCGCATCTATCCGGCAATCAACGTGAACCGCTCCGGCACGCGCAAGGAAGAATTGCTGATCAAACCGGATATCCTGCAAAGAATCTGGCTGTTGCGCAAATTGCTCTACCCGATGGACGAACTCGAGGCGATGGAATTCCTGCTCGACAAGATCAAGGCGACCAAGAACAATGCCGAGTTCTTCGACTCGATGCGCCGCTAAAGGGATTTTGGCGGGGAGACAGCCAATGTATCAAGCATGAGCTGACTCCGATGCCCCGCCGTTCTCGCATCCACCTTGACGGAGTCCCGCTGCACATCGTGCAACGCGGACACAACCGTCAACCCTGTTTCTTCGCCGAAGAGGACTATCACACCTATCTGCACTGGTTGGGCGAAGCGCTGCTCAAGGAACACTGCGCCTTGCACGCCTACGCCCTGATGACCAATCACGTGCATCTGCTGCTTACTCCCAAGGATGCCAACGCCGTACCCAACCTCATCATCGCGCTGGGCAGGCGCTACGTGCAATACATCAACACCACTTACCGCCGCACCGGAACCTTGTGGGACAGTCGCTACAAATCCTCGCTGATCCAGGCCGACATCTATTTACTTTCCTGCCAGCGTTACATCGAACTCAACCCGGTACGCGCCGCCATGGTGGACGACCCGGCTCACTACCGCTGGACCAGTTACCGAACCAATGCCTTGGCGCAAGCCAGTTCCATCATTACACCGCATCCGCTGTATCTGGCGCTCGGGAAAACCGATAAGGAACGGCAAAGCGCCTACCGCACTGTTTCGCGCTCAACTGGATGGAGAGGCGATCAACGACATCCGGCTTGCACTCAACCAGAGCCAGCCACTGGGCAACGAGCGCTTCTATCAGCACATTGAACAAATGACCGGGCAGCGGCGCGAAGGCAAGCCGCGGGGCAGGCCGCGCGTCGCAAACGACGAAGGCGATGCCGCCGTGGACGGGCAAGGCGAGTTGGGGCTGTGATTGCCACTCCCTAAGGAATTAAAGAAGGAATTAAAGGGGCCAGGCTCGATATATTTTCTGGCGAATGTGTAGCAGGGCAAGGAAGGTTGTAAATCAGGGAGACAACATGAGAACTGGTATTTGCAGTGTTGCTGTTTTGATCGGTGCAATGGGGATCGTGTCCGATGTGGCGGCGGAAAACAATTCGAGCCTAGCCCCTTTGGCCCTCCTTTGGCCCTTAGCCTGGCCCCTTTAATTCACGCAGGTATTCGGCCAGATAGTCGCTGTAGCGGGCATTGAGCTGGGTGCGGATGGGAGCCGAGATAAGGCTTGTGATTACCATGACCACTCATTTTTGTAGGATGCTGCATTATGGAGCATGCCGGGCAATAACGCATGGACTAGAGTTAGCCGGCTAAAGGGTTACAGGAGCTGGTCTAAATGGGCACGCTTCATATGCTCTTTCCGTCACGCCGTTGCCGCAACGAGCAAGCTGGCGGGCAGATACCCAGAAAAAAGGATTTTGACGGACGTAAATAATTATGTATAATCCGCGCCTTCGCGAAAAATCGCCCCAGAAAATTACATTAGTTATCGAGGTTGTTATGTACGCAGTCATTAAAACCGGTGGTAAGCAATATCGCGTCACTTCCGGCGAAACCCTGAAAATCGAAACCATTTCCGGAGACGTGGGCTCAGCCATCGTGCTGGACAAGGTGCTGATGGTAGCCGATGGCGACAAACTGTCCATGGGCAAGCCCTTGCTGACCGGCGCTTCCGTGAAAGCGACCATCGTTGCGCACGGCCGCGGCGACAAGGTGCGCATCTTCAAGATGCGCCGCCGCAAGCACTACCAGAAAAACCAGGGGCATCGTCAAAACTTCACCGAGATCCGCATCGACGGCATCTCTGCATAAAGCAAATCTGTAAGGAGCAACCAGCATGGCATCAAAAAAAGGCGGCGGCAGCACCAGTAACGGACGCGATTCGCACTCGAAGCGACTCGGCGTGAAGAGCTATGGCGGTGAACTGATCAGCGCGGGCAGCATCATCGTGCGCCAGCGCGGCACCGAATTCCACCCCGGCGACAACGTGGGCATGGGCAAGGATCACACCCTGTTTGCCAAGATCACCGGCAAAGTGGTTTTCGCGATCAAGGGCGCGCAAAAGCGCAGGACTGTTTCCATCGTAGCTGCTTGAACGGTTAAACAGGAACAAGCCAGCCCTATCGCAAGGTAGGGCTTTTTTGTTTCCAGAGGTTAAGCAAATCATGAAATTCATAGACGAATCCAGAATCGAAGTGATCGCGGGCAAAGGCGGCAACGGCATTGCCAGCTTTCGCCGCGAAAAATATATCGAGAACGGCGGCCCCGACGGTGGCGACGGCGGCCGCGGCGGCAGCGTGTATGCGCTCGCCGACCGCAACATCAATACGCTGGTGGATTACCGCTTTGCCCGGATACACCGCGCCAAAAATGGCGAATCGGGGCGCGGCTCGGATTGCTACGGCAAGGGCGCGGATGACATCGTGCTGCGCATGCCGGTCGGCACGGTGATCACCGACATCAACAGCGGTGAAGTCATCGCCGACCTGACACACGACGGCGAAAAAGTTCTGCTTGCGCAGGGCGGCATAGGCGGCCTGGGCAACATCCACTTCAAGTCCAGCACCAACCGCGCGCCGCGCCAATGCACCGCCGGCACCGAAGGCGAAACGCGCGAATTGCAACTGGAATTGAAAGTGCTCGCCGATGTCGGGCTGCTCGGCATGCCGAACGCCGGCAAATCCACTTTCATCCGTGCCGTTTCAGCGGCGCAGGCCCAAAGTGGCCGACTATCCGTTCACCACTTTGCATCCGAATCTGGGCGTGGTGCGGGTGTCGAATGAGAAAAGTTTTGTCATTGCCGACATCCCCGGCCTGATCGAAGGCGCGGCGGAAGGCGCCGGGCTGGGGCACCAGTTCCTGCGCCACCTGGCGCGTACCCGCTTGTTGCTGCATCTGGTTGATGTCGCGCCGATGTACGAGGGTATCGATCCTGTCGCGGATGCGCGCGCGATACTCAATGAACTCAAGAAATACGATCCGGCCCTGTACCAGAAACCGCGCTGGTTGCTGCTGAACAAGGTCGATCTTCTGGAGGACCGCGAGGAAAAGGTCGCCGCATTCCTCAAGGAGTTCAACGATTATGACCGTTACTTCGTCATCTCGGCGATCAACGGCGAGGGCTGCAAGGAATTGACTTACGCCATCATGGAGCACTTGCTGGCGATGAACGAACTTGAACAGCAGGCTGCCGCGGAAAGCGCGCAGGAATCGGACGCGGGCACCATCTGATCTCACCATGAGAACCGTACTGACCCAACTGCAAGCGCATCGTCGTCAAAGTGGGCAGCAGCCTGGTGACGAACCAGGGTGCGGGACTGGACCTGGCCGCGCTCGGCAATTGGGCGCGGCAGATTGCCGCACTTGACGCGGCCGGCCATGAGGTGGTGCTGGTGTCGTCCGGCGCGATCGCCGAAGGCATGCAACGCCTCGGCTGGAAAAAGCGCCCCGCTTCGATACACGATCTGCAGGCTGCCGCCGCGGTCGGTCAAATGGGCCTGGTGCAAGCCTATGAAAGCTGCTTCCGCAAGCATGGCCTGCATGCTGCACAGGTGCTGCTGACGCACGCCGATCTGGCCGATCGCGAACGCTATCTGAACGCGCGCACCACGCTGACCACATTGCTGTCCCTGCGCGTCATCCCGATCATCAACGAGAACGACACGGTGGTCACCGACGAGATCAAATTCGGCGACAACGACACGCTCGGCGCGCTAGTGACCAACCTGATCGAAGCAGACGTGCTGATCATCCTCACCGACCAGGAAGGCCTGTATACCGCCGATCCGCGCAAGGAGGCCAAAGCCACGCTGGTTGGTGAAGCGCGTGCCGGCGATGCCCAACTGGAAAGCATGGCGGGCGGCGCGGGCAGCACTATCGGGCGCGGCGGCATGATCACCAAGATACTCGCGGCGAAACGCGCTGCGCGCAGCGGCGCGCACACCGTCATCGCGTCCGGACACGAAGCGGATGTATTGTTGCGATTGATCAGGGGTGAAGCGATCGGCACCCTGCTCACCGCCGCAACACTCACGCTGGCGGCGCGCAAACAATGGCTGGCCGATCATTTGCAGGTTGCCGGAAAACTGGTGCTCGATGCGGGCGCAGTGAAGGCATTGCGCTCGGATGGCAAGAGTTTGCTGCCGATAGGCGTCAAAAAAGTCGTCGGGGAATTCGAACGCGGCGCGCTGGTCGCCTGCACCGGCGAGGATGGCAGCGAGATCGCGCGCGGATTGACCAACTACAACGCGGAAGAGGCGCGGCTCATCGCACGACATTCCAGCAGGGAAATCGAAGCTCTGCTCGGTTATGGTGGCGATGCTGAAATCATCCACAGGGACAACCTGGTACTCCTGTAGATCACTGCCGTACCAGGTTGCGGCGCCGGCCGACTTGCGTGGCACAAGCTATGCTGGACCACAACTTCGCGCTGTAATCACTCCGATCAGCGCTAAGGCTGCAGTCGCGGCAGGGCGGATGGGAAAAATTTGCTGCGACCGTCCTTAATCCGCAGCCGGCAATACTTCCACCGTGATCTGGTGTGGCGCGGCAACCGCCTCCACTGTGGCACGCAGACTCTCCGTCCCGGATTCATCAACTGCTCCGGAGAGAGGGTGATGCTGCAACACGGACTCTGAAAATTCGTGCAGGGTCTTGTAGCGGCTGTCAGATGATTCGTGCTTCGAAGGCTTGGGATTGGCCGCCTGAAAATACAATTCCCCGCCGCGCAATGAGATCGCCAACAAATAAGAGTTCTGGCCCTTCGAAAAAACCCTGGGGTCGCGAACTTCAAAATACTGGGTGGGCAGGTCGCCTTTCGGGTGATGCAGTTCGATAAACTGCCTGGCGATCTGCTCAACAAAGGTTTGGACACGGTTCAGTTGTGGCGCGAGGGTGATGTGGTATTGCCCGGGACGGTGGATATTGACCGGATTCTCCAGTATCACCGGCCTCGCCCGGCGTATCGTGATAACAATCAAGGTAATAATGGTGAGTAGCAGCAGTGATTCGCCCATAATTCCAATCCTAAAGCTTCAGAGAATTTGCGCTACGGATATGCCCATCTACCGGGCACCTTGCCCGACCTAGTGAAAATCACCCGCCAATCTGACTGTACCGTGCGGCACAACAAAGTGTATCGGCGCTCTTTCCATCCACTGTCTGATGCGGTTGGCATCGCCGACACGGGTGTGCTTACCCCACGAATCGAGCAGCACGATGATGACCGGACGATGATTGATGGTTGCCTGCATCACCAGACATTGTCCGGCTTCATTGATAAACCCCGTCTTGCTCAAACCGATATCCCACGATGCATTCCTGACCAGGGGATTGGTGTTGCCGAAGCGCGTGGTACGACCGTTTAAATTATCCACCGAAAGGGATGCCGTGGTGGTGTATTGATGTATCAAATTGTATTTTCCGGCCGCGGCCACCATTTTGACCAAGTCCTGCGCGGTGGAAACGTTTTCGCTGTCCAGTCCTGTCGGTTCGAAGAATTGGGTGTTCTCCATGCCCAGCTTGCGCGCCTTGGCATTCATCGCGGCCACCAGCGCCGGCGTGCCTCCCGGATAACTTCTCGCCAGGGCCAATGCCGCGCGATTCTCCGAAGCCATCAGCGCGAGTCTGAGCATCTCGCCGCGCGTCAGCGTCGTGCCCACGCGCAATCTCGATTTAGCCCTTTTGATCTTGTTCAGATGATCCTCGTCAACGGTGATCTCCTGGTCCATCGGCAAATGCGCGTCCAGCACCACCATTGCGGTCATCAGCTTGGTAATGGACGCGATCGGCATAACCGCCTGGCCATGTTTGTTGTATAACGGACGCTGGGTTTGCTGGTCGAAAACCAGCGCGACATGGGAACGCACTTTGAGCAACGAAGGTTTGAGCGATAAAACCCTGAGCGGCTCGGCCTTGAACGACAGCGGGACCGACGATGATTCGTCCGCCTGAAAAGAATATCCTGCAGTTTCACTGTGTGCGGCAGGAACCAGCAATGTCTGGCCCAACAGCATCAATATCCACAAACGATTATTCATTATTAGTCTCTCACCTGTGCGGCCCTGCTATGCCAGCGAAGCATACCCGAATTTCAATATTAATCAAGCTGCAGACAGGGTATGTTCCTCTTGTTTCTGAAGATCCCACATCTGCGCGTAATGCCGGTTTTGCGCGAGCAATTCGCGATGCGTCCCGCGCTCGACGACTACGCCCATGATCCATCACCAGAATCTGGTCGGCATCCACCACGGTGGACAATCTGTGCGCGATCACAAGCGTGGTGCGGTTTTGCGCGATCGCGCGCAGCTCGGCCTGGATCGCCTTCTCGGATTTTGAATCGAGCGCGGAAGTCGCTTCATCGAAGATCAGGATCGCCGGATTCTTCAGGATCGCGCGCGCGATCGCGACGCGCTGCTTCTCGCCGCCGGACAATTTCAAACCGCGCTCGCCCACCATGCTGTCATAGCCCTGCGGCAGCGACGCGATGAAACCATGGATGTGCGCGGCCTGCGCCGCGGCGATGATTTCATCGCGCGTCGCCCCGGGCTTTCCATATGCGATGTTGTAATAGATCGTGTCGTTGAACAGCACGGTATCCTGCGGCACGATGCCTATCGACGCGCGCAGGCTGGTTTGCGTCACGCCGCGGATATCCTGTCCGTTGATCAGGATGCGCCCCTGCTGCACATCATAGAAGCGGAACAGCAGGCGCGACAGCGTGGACTTGCCCGCCCCGCTCGCGCCGACGACGGCGACCTTGTGCCCGGCCGGTATGGTAAAGCTCACGTCGAACAGAATCTGCCGGTCCGGCGCATAGGAAAAGCTGACGTGTTCGAACCGCACTTCCGCCCTTCCCACCTGCAACACTGCCGCATCCGGCGCGTCCGCGATCTCGCGCTCTTCATGCAGCAGGCTGAACATCTTTTCCATGTCAGCAAGGGAGTGGCGTATCTCGCGATAGACGAAACCGAGAAAATGCAGCGGCATGTACAGCTGGATCATGTACACATTGACCAGCACCAGATCCCCCACCGTCATCTTGCCCTTCACCACCTGGTCGGCGGCGAGCAGCATCAGCGCGGTAATGCCGATCGCGATCACGACGCTCTGCACGGAATTGAGCAGCGCCAGCGAAGTCTGGTTGCGCACCGCGGCCGCTTCCCATTGCTCCATGTGGTGATCGTAGCGATCCGCTTCATACTGCTCGTTGCCGAAGTACTTTACCGTCTCGTAGTTCAGCAGGCTGTCGATGGCGCGCGTGTTGGCCTTGGAGTCCAGATCGTTCATGGTACGCCGCACCACCATGCGCCATTCGGTGATGAACAGCGTGAATGCGATGTAGATCACCAGCGTGATGAAAGTGATGATGGCGAACCATGGACTGTATTTTTTGAGCAGGATGGCCGCCACCAGCAATATCTCCAGCAGTGTCGGCAGGATGTTGAACAACGTGAAATTGAGCAGGAAGCCGATTCCGCGCGTGCCGCGCTCGATGTCGCGCGACACCCCGCCGGTCTGCCGGTCAAGATGAAAGCGCAAACTCAGGCTGTGCAGATGCTCGAACACCTGCAAAGCCACGCGCCGGATGGCGCGCTGTGTCACGTTGGCAAACACCGCATCGCGCAATTCGCCGAACAGCGTGCTGAACAATCTCAGCACCCCATAACCGACGATCAGGAACACCGGTATGACCAGCACCGACTTGGTCTTGTCCATCGCATCGATGATTGCCTTGAGCACCAGCGGGACGGACACATTGGCAAGCTTGGAAAATATCAGCAGGCTCATCGCGACGATCACGCGCCACTTGAATTCCAGCAGATAGGGAATCAGGGATCTAATAGTCTGCCAATCGGCGCGGTTCTTAGTGCTTGGCGACTGAATCGTGGAAGGGCGCATATCGGGACAACAAAAATGACAGGTTCGAATTATAGCGCGCGCGGAGAGGTCAGGCTGCTCAGATCGATCTGCCATAGCCCAGCAACCCGATCAGCATGCGCACGATCGCGTAACTGGCGCGCGCGACCAGCCTGTCCAACCAGCTGCGCGACACATCATATCCATCCCCGACACGGGCTGCATTGCCGGTAATCGCGGCAAGCAGGCTTGCGCGCAATTCCCCGGCAAATCCCGGATCCTGCACCGCCAGATTCGCTTCGTGCGCCAACAGCAAACTGAACGGGTCGATGTTCGAGGAGCCCACGGTCGCCCACCGTCCGTCGACCACAGCGACTTTGGCATGCAGGTAACTGGGTTGATATTCGTAGATTTCGACACCTCCAGCCAGCAGCTGATCGTACAGTGCATGCGTCGCATAGTACTGCATGCGGTATTCGATCCTGCCCTGCAACAGCAACATGACGCGGACGCCGCGTTGCGCGGCTTGTATCAATGCCTGGCGGAACACCCGTCTGGGCAAAAAGTAGGCATTGGCGATGATAAGCTCGTTCTGCGCAGCCGCGATCGCATGCAGATAAGCGTCTTCGATATCATGCCGATGGCGCAAATTATCGCGCAATACCAGCGTGATGCCCTGCGCAAGCGCAGGTTTGGCCCGTTCCATGACAAATCGCCGGAACTCTTTGCCGCGCCGGCGAAAGTTGGCCCATGACACCACGCCCCATAAGCGCCGCATGGTCGCTTGAATCTCGCCGGCCACTACGCCTTGCACGCGTACCGCATAATCAAGCCGCGGAAAGTTGAAACCATCCCTGGCATCAATATCATTGACGATATTGATGCCGCCGACAAATGCCACCTCGCCATCCAGCACCACCAGCTTGCGATGCAAACGGCGCAATCTGCGCATCCGGTTGCGTCGCAGGGTAAACGGCGAGATTTCACGGCGGAACCATTGCACCTGCACATTGGCCGCGCGCAACTTGTCCAGCCATTCGGCCGACAATTCCGCCGAGCCATAGCCATCCAGCAACATGCGCACCACGACGCCCCGCCCGGCGGCGCGGCACAACGCATCGGAGACCATGCGACCGGTCTCGTCCACGACGAAAATATAGGTTTCCAGATAAATCGAATGCCGCGCGGCATCGATGTCCGCACACAACTGCGGGAAATACGCCGCACCGTTTTGCAGCAGCATCAATCGGTTTTCATCCACCAGATGCACATTGCTCGAGATCATTTCCAGCTGGGCGGAAAGCGCCGCGTGATCCGACAGGCGTTGCCAGTTCCCGCCCGTATGCACGGTGCTGTTCAGCACGTCGAATCCGCGCACATATATCCGGTCCAGGCGCAGCAGCGGCATCCGCGACGGAAAACTGCGCGCCAGATGGCCGCCGTGCATATGGAAAACATCGTGCATGTGCAATTCATTGGCCAGCGTTTTGCTCAACTGGTTGCGCCAGTCATTGAAATCGCCAGCGATGATCAGCGGCGCATCGGGCGGGATTTCGTTGCGCACATATTCGATCAGCGCGCCGGTTTGCGCGCGGCGCCCCTTCGCAAACAAGCCGAAATGCGCGCACAGGCAATGAACACTCCTTTGCCCGGCCAAATCAATTTCGCAGTGCAACAGCCCGCGGCTTTCAAAACGATGCGCGGACACATCCGTGTTGAAGGATCGCAGGACAGGGAAACGGCTGAGTATCGCGTTGCCGTGATGCCCAGCCTCATACACCGCATTCTTGCCATAGGCGGAATGCGGCCAGATATCTCCCGCGAGGAACTCGTGCTGCGCGCCTTCCGGATAGTTGTGATAGCGCTCGCCATGCAGCGTATGTTCGCCCTGAACTTCCTGCAAAAAGACGATATCCGCATCCAACTCGCGCAAACGCTCGCGCAGCTCGTACAGCACGACGCGCCGCTTGAAATAGGAAAGGCCTTTGTGGATATTGTAGGTGGCGATCTTCAGGGTAGGCATGGGGGTGTATTCTACCCAATGGACGGGGATGATGCCGGGTGTAGGTTGAGTTAGCGGATTTTCGCGCAACCCAACATCAAATACAAAATCAACTTCGCCGGGGTAGCCCGGCAGCTAGCCACTTTTTCTTGCTTCGCCAAAGAAAAAGCAACCAAAAAGAAGGCGACCCCGCTTTGCCGGGCGACCGCCGGCGAAGTTGTTTTGCTTTTTTTGTCGTTCATGTTTCGATACGGCCTTCGGCCTACTCAACACGAACGGACTCATATAACTAAGCGTTCCCTATCCCCTTCGCCGGCAACCCGATCTGCTTCGCATACGCCAGCATGCGCTGGATCGGCAGCACCGCCCTCGGAATGATCGCCGGATCGACATATATTTCATTGCGCCCGGATTCCAGCACCTCCGCCAGATTCAACAACCCGTTCATCGCCATCCACGGGCAATGCGAACAGCTCTTGCAGGTCGCGCCGACACCGGAGGTCGGGGCTTCGAGGAATATCTTGTCCGGGCACAGCGTGCGCATCTGGTGCAGGATGCCGTTGTCGGTGGCGACGATGAATTCCTTCGCATCCAGACTCTGCGCGGCCCTGATCAGTTGCGTGGTGGAACCGACCATGTCGGCCAGCTGGATGATCGCGCGCGGCGATTCGGGATGCACCAGCACTTTGGCGTGCGGATGCTGCGCTTTCAGTTCCATCAGTTCCTTGGCCTTGTATTCGTCGTGCACGATGCACGAGCCCTGCCACAGCAGCATGTCGGCGCCGGTCTGTTCCTGCACGTAATTGCCGAGGTGGCGATCCGGCGCCCACAGGATTTTCCTGCCCTGCTCCTTGAGATGCTTCACCACAGGCAGCGCGATCGAGCTGGTCACCATCCAGTCGGCGCGCGCCTTCACTGCCGCACTGGTGTTCGCGTACACCACCACGGTGCGGTCGGGATGCGCGTCGCAGAATGCGCTGAACTCGTCCGCCGGGCAGCCGAGGTCGAGTGAGCATTCCGCTTTCACGTCCGGCATCAGCACGCGTTTCTCGGGGTTCAGTATCTTCGCGGTCTCGCCCATGAAGCGCACGCCCGCGACGACGATGGTCCTGGCCGGATGCTGGTGGCCGAAGTTCGCCATGTCCAGCGAATCGGAGACGATACCGCCGGTGGCTTCCGCAAGATCCTGCAGGTCTGAATGGACGTAATAGTGCGAGACCAGCACCGCATCCTGTTCTTTCAGCAGGCGCTTGATGCGCGCGATCAATTCGGGTTTTTCGGCCGCGCCCGGTTCGCGCGGAACCTTCGCCCACGCCGCCGCGGTCGGTGTGCCGGGATGTTCATAGGCATAAGGGATAGCGCTTTCACTCATTGGGATTTCCTCCGAAGTGGCTTTTTCGTCTGTATGCGCCCATTCTTCTGAACGCGATTCGGCAACTCCAGTATCGCCGCGCGATTGCTCGGTGAAAACACTTTTTCAGCGGCATCCTGCCACCCCAGCCACTGGTAGTTCAAATGCTCACGCGGCGCAAGTTGGATGTCGACCGAACGGGGAAGTTGCAATCCGAACACATGTTCGGTGTTAAGCGTGACGCCGGGGGGGTAGCGGTACCGCCAGTGCGGATAAATCTCGTAGACATTTTGCGATTGCCAGTCGTTGAGGAGATATTGACGCGCATCCAGCCCGGTCTCTTCGCGCACCTCGCGCATCGCTGTCTCGACCAGGGTTTCCTCGCCGTCGCGGCTGCCGGTGACAGATTGCCAATAGCCGGGATGATCGGCGCGCTCCAGCAACAACACTTCCAGATCGACCGTGTGTATCACCACCAGCACCGACACGGGCTGTTTGTTGCGCGTCATATTCCCGGCTTCAGGAGAACAATATCCAGAACGATTTGTTGCGCTGCCGCCAATACACCACGGTATCGGCAAAGATGTCCAGCGCGATCTCCCTGTCATTGGCGGAAAGACCGAGCGTGTCGCTGGCATTGCGCAGCAGCAACACATATCCGTTTGCCTGATGCCACGACAGGTCGCACAATGCGTCGGCCAGCGCATCCCAATTCGCGCCGAATCCGGGCGGAAATTCGGCCGCCGCCGCCAATGCATTGAGCAGGTTCTGTTTTCCCTTGACACCCTTCAGATCGGCATCGAACAGCGCAAAACCGGCTTTTTCGACCGCGCTGCGCAATTCTTCCACACTGCAATCCAGCGTATAGCTGCCCGCCGCTTCCCGGTTGCCCAGTTGTTGTGCCAATGCGTCCATGGCTACTCCAGAATTCGTGTAAAGGTTTGGTAATGATCGGCGGTGTAATAATATTCGCCGCTCCCGCCGCTGATGATGCGGCGCGCACCGCGACCATGCGTGCCCGGCGTTTTCACGGTGTACTCGTGATAGTAACCGCGCGGGCGTTTCGGCAATATCCGCTCAAAATTGCCGAATACCACGCCATCGCGCGGGTATGCAAACGGCCCGCCATTCTTGATGGCGCGCAGTGTGTCCCGCACCTCTCGGGGTAATTCAGCACTGCCGATTACCGCCGGCTCGGCATGCGCATGCCGCGCCGGATGGTATGCCTGCGCCTGCGCACCCGCGGGCAACCACGGCATTGCCGCCAAAATGACCCAGATCAAACGCAACATGCGCGGCCCCATTATTCCTTGGTCACTGCGTAAGGGCCGCCGCGATGCGGCGGGGTGCCCACCGGCGTACTCCCGGCGAGTACTTCAGCCGTGGTTGTGACTTGCTGGCGCAACCGGATATGCAGATCGCGCAACTGCCTTTCATCCACTGCGCTCGGTGCCCGGGTGAGCAGACATTGCGCGCGCTGGGTCTTGGGGAAGGCGATCACATCGCGGATGGATTCCGACCCGGTCATCATCGTGACGATGCGGTCCAGCCCGAATGCCAGTCCGCCGTGCGGCGGGGCGCCGTATTGCAGCGCGTCGAGCAGGAAGCCGAACTTGAGCTGCGCTTCTTCCGCGCCGATGTTGAGCGCACGGAACACCTGCGACTGCACCGCCTCCTGGTGGATACGCACCGAGCCGCCGCCGATTTCGGAACCGTTCAGCGCGAGATCGTAGGCCTTGGCCAGGCAACGCCCGGGATCGCTTTCCAGCAGCGCGAGGTGTTCGTCCTTGGGCGCGGTGAACGGGTGATGGCAGGCGTTCCAGCGCTGACCTTCCTCGTCGTATTCGAACATCGGGAAATCCACCACCCACAGCGGCTCCCACGCCTTGCCGTTGGTGTAGCCTTTTTCGTGGCCGATCTTGCTGCGCAACGCGCCGAGCGCGTCGTTGACGATTTTTTCCCTGTCCGCGCCGAAGAAGATGATGTCGCCGTTAGCAGCGCCGGTGCGCTCGATGATGGTCTTCAGCGCGGCCTGGTGCAGATTCTTCACGATAGGCGACTGCAAACCGGTTTCGTTGAGTTGCGTAACGTCGTTGACCTTGATGTAGGCCAGGCCCTTGGCGCCGTAGATGCCGACGAATTTGGTGTACTCGTCGATCTCGCCGCGCGAGAATGCGCCGCCGCCCGGCACGCGCAACGCCGCGACGCGGCCGTTATCGGAATTCGCCACACCGGAAAATACCTTGAACGCAACATCCTTCACCCCGTCGGTGACCTCGGTCAGCTCCAGCGTCACGCGCAGATCGGGCTTGTCCGAACCATAGCGCCTCATCGCTTCCGCGTGAGTCATGCGCGGAAACGGGTTGGGCAGCTCCGCATTCAGGGTTTCCTGAAAAATTTCACGGATCATCTCTTCCATCAATGCGGTGATCTGCGTCTCGGTCAGGAACGAAGTCTCGATGTCGACCTGGGTGAATTCCGGCTGGCGGTCGGCGCGCAGGTCCTCGTCCCGAAAACATTTCGTGATCTGGTAGTAGCGGTCGAAACCCGCCACCATCAGCATCTGCTTGAACAGCTGCGGCGATTGAGGCAGCGCGAAGAATTCGCCCGGATGCACCCGCGACGGCACCAGGTAGTCGCGCGCGCCTTCCGGCGTGGACTTGGTCAGCATCGGCGTTTCGATGTCGATGAAGCCGCGGCTGTCTAGGAAGCGGCGGAACGCCATCGCCACCTTGTAGCGCAGCATCATGTTCTTCTGCATCTGCGGGCGGCGCAGGTCGATCACGCGGTGGGTCAGGCGCACCGTCTCGGACAGGTTCTCGTCGTCCAGCTGGAACGGCGGCGTCAGCGCGGTATTCAGCACTTCGATCTCGTGGCACAGGATCTCGATCTCGCCACTGGTGATGTTCGGGTTGGTCGTGCCGGCCGGCCGGCGGCGCACCTTGCCGGTGATGCGCAGCACGAATTCGCTGCGCACCGATTCGGCGACCTTGAACATCTCGGCACGGTCGGGATCGCAGACGACCTGCGCCAGTCCCTCGCGGTCGCGCAGGTCGATGAAAATCACGCCGCCGTGGTCGCGCCGGCGATGCGCCCAGCCGCACAGGCTGACGGTTTGATCGAGTTGGTCGGTGTTCAGCAGTCCGCAATAATGAGTTCGCATTGTTCAGTTTCTAGGAGAGTGCATCGTTAATTTGATGGTGAATTCCGGTCAATAGTCCGGGCAAGAAGATGACTCGTTACCGTTTCGGAGGAAGCCGCCGCCACACCCATCGAAACGATGGAGCGCAATGCCACGTCCACTGTCATATCCAGCATTATGGTATCGGCCTTGCGCACGAAGAAATAAAAGCCGTTCACCGGACTCGGCGTGGTGGGAATGAACACGGCAACGTATTCTTCTTCCAGCCTGTCGATCACCTCGCCGGGCACACTGGTCTGAAACGCCAGCGACCATGCCTGGGGATGCGGATAACGAACCAGCAACACCTTGCGGAAAGAATTGCCGCTGCCCGACAGCAAGGTGTCGCTGACCTGCTTCACGCCCTTGTAGATGCTACCCACGAAGGGCACATGCAGCATTGCCCTTTCCCCGTACTCCCACAATCGCTGTCCGAACACGTTGCGCACCAGCAAACCCGTCAAACCTACCACCGCGAGCGTCAGAATGATGCCTAGGCCGGGTATGTGTACACCCAACAACTTGTCCGGCCGCCATTCCACCGGCAACAGCAACAATGTCTGATCCATCGTTCCGATGGTCAGATTCAGTACCCACAGGGTAATGCCGAGCGGAACCCAGAACAGCAGGCCGGTAATGAAATATTTTTTCACGGTTCAGGCGTTTCCAGCGGCCACCGGGCAGGATCCGGCTGCGGCACAGGGCGCGCAAGCGGGTTCTGCCGAGGGCCCAATTTTCTTCTGGGTGCCGTTCTTGAAGTCGGTCGCGTAATATCCGCTGCCCTTCAACTGAAACCCGGCAGCAGTCAGTTGTTTGGAAAATGTCTCCCTGCCGCATTCAGGGCAAGTACTGAGCGGTGCATCGCTGATTTTCTGCAGCACATCTTTTTGCAAGCCGCAACTTGAACAGCTGTAAGCATAAATAGGCATAACGTCTTCCTGCAGGGTAAATTACAAAGGTGCGCATTATACCCGAGCAAGGCGGGCAGAGCAGCCCGGGACAGCAGCTTTTTGCAAGCCCGTTGTTCATCATTTCAATTTTTCTGTCCCATTGACGCGCGAAGGACGGGTATAATGCGCGCCACCCGCGCACGACCAATCAGCGTTGCGGTGTCTTGCTCTCACCCCGGATCGTTTCGATCTCTTAATTTGTCTGCCTCGATTGGTGTCGCTCTCGTGAGCGGCAGGCTGTCACAGGAGTCATGCTTTGCCAAACAATGAAATCACCTTCGCCGGATTAAATCTGGCACAACCCCTGATGCGCGCGATTGCCGACGCAGGATACACGAAACCCACTCCGGTGCAGGCCCATGCGATCCCGCTGGTACTGGCCGGCGGCGATCTGCTGGCCGGCGCGCAAACCGGCACCGGCAAGACCGCGGGCTTCACGCTGCCTATCCTGCACCTGCTCTCCGCAAAACCCGCTGCGCATCCTCGCCCTGGCCGGCCGCGCTGTCTGATTCTCGTCCCGACGCGCGAACTCGCCGCACAGGTTGAGGAATCGGTGCAGACCTATGGCAAATACCTGCCGCTGAAATCGATGGTGATGTTTGGCGGGGTGAACATCAATCCGCAGATGAAAGCGTTGCGCGGACAAGTGGACATCCTGGTGGCCACGCCCGGCCGCCTGCTCGATCACGTCGGACAAAAAACGCTGGATCTGTCCGGTGTCGAAATCCTGGTGCTGGACGAGGCTGACCGCATGTTGGACATGGGTTTTATCCGCGACATCAAGAAGATCCTCGCGCTGTTGCCAAAACAGCGCCAGAACCTGCTGTTCTCGGCAACCTTCTCTGACGAGATCAAGGCGCTTTCCGAAGGACTGCTGCACAATCCCGGCTATGTCGAAGTGGCGCGCCGCAATTCAACGGTGGAATTGATCTCGCAAAGCGTCCATCTGGTGCCGCAACGCCTTAAGAGCCATTTGCTTGCTCACCTGATCAAGCACAACGACTGGAAACAGGTGCTGGTGTTCACCCGCACCAAACACGGCGCGAACCGGCTGACCGAAAAGCTGATCGCGGATGGCATCCCGGCTGCAGCGATACACGGCAACAAGAGCCAGCCGGCACGCACCAAGGCGCTGGCGCAATTCAAGGACGGCTCGCTGCCGGTGCTGGTCGCCACTGACATCGCCGCGCGCGGCCTGGACATCGACCAATTGCCGCATGTGGTGAATTTCGAATTGCCGAATGTGCCGGAAGACTATGTGCACCGCATCGGGCGCACCGGGCGCGCAGGCAGCAGCGGTGCGGCAATCTCGCTGGTGGACAAGGAAGAATTGCCGTTTCTCAAAGCCATAGAGCGGCTGATCAAACGCGAGATTCCGGTGGTTGAAATCGACAGCTTTGTGCCGCCAACCCATCTTCCCGCCGAAGCCCCGCGCCCGCCGCGCCAGGGACAAAGACGAAGCAGCGGGCCGCGCGCCGCAGGAACCGGGAATCGCCAGCAACCGCCGGGTGAGGGTCAAAGGCAGCGCAATCCGCAACAGCGCGAGCCGCAGCCCCGCAATAATCCGCAGCAGCGTGAGCAGAAGCCGCGCAACGTGCAACAAACAGCCAAGCCGCAGCCGCCGCAAAAGACCCCGGAACCGCAATTCTTGTCCGAAGCCGCGCGCCATCAGGCCATGCCGCAACCTGCCTTGTTCTCGCCCAAGCCCGCCGCGCGACGGGGGCGTTAAAACGGGGAAAATGTCGGCGTGCTGAAAACCGGCTTGGAAGCCGGGACGCAAAACGTTTACTGATTTCCTGGCCGCTTGCGTGAATAGACCGTCGTGTGGCCGTCCACTGTCAAGGTGAGCTGGTCTCCGGCCAGCTGATAGGGGAGCGCATCCGAACTGTTGTTTCCGCTGAGCTGTATCATGCCGCCGTTGGAAACCGCATAAAAATATCGCTTCCCCTTCAACCTGACGGTTCCGTCGTTTCTGAACGTAATGCTGTTGCCTGTTGCGCTGTACCAGCTGCCTCTCAGCAACTGTTCCGCTTTGGTGACCATCCGGTAAGTATGTTCTGCGGCGAAACTGCCTGCAGGCAGCCCGGCAAGAAGTAATGCGCTGCACAGCAACAGACAGCGTGAAAATGACATGACGACCTCACTGATTATGGATGACGGCATACGTTAGAAGCAGCCGGGATGTTTGTCAACGCGATTGATTGGACGGTTCAATTCTCCATTCCCCCTGCTTCAGGCCGTCCAGCGCCCACTCGCCGATACGGTAACGGATCAGACGCAGCGTGGGCAAACCGACGGATGCAGTCATGCGCCGCACCTGGCGATTCTTTCCCTCGTGTATGGTCAGCTCAAGCCAGCTGGTGGGAATCATTTTGCGCTCGCGTATCGGCGGGTTGCGCGGCCACAGGCCGGCAGGCTCATCAATCAGGCGCGCTTCGGCAGACTGAGTTTTGAAGTCAGACAGCTGCACGCCCTGCCGAAGTATTTCCAGCGCGGCATCATCCGCGATGCCCTCGACCTGCACCCAATAGGTTTTCGGCAACTTGTGCTTCGGATCGGTGATGAGGTGCTGCAGACGGCCGTCGTCGGTTAGCACCAGCAACCCCTCGCTGTCGGTGTCGAGGCGCCCGGCGGGATAAAAGTCCGGAAGCGGGATATAATCGGCCAGCGTAGCATGCATGCCATCACGGCTGAACTGGCAGATCACGCCAAACGGCTTGTTGAACAGCAGAATGCGCCCCATCGGGATTCCCGTATGTTGTTGAGATGATATTTTACCGCTTCAATCTCCGTAAGCCGAACCGAGCATGCAAATTGCCGACATCACTGCTGCAGATGTTAAGCACGAACCGAAGAGAAAAACATGACAAGTCAAAAAATCATCTACACGCTCACCGACGAAGCGCCTGCGCTGGCCACCTATTCCCTGCTTCCCATCGTCCAGGCATTTACCGGTGCGGCCGGCGTTGCCGTCGAAACGAGGGACATTTCCCTGGCAGGCCGCATCCTCGCGAATTTCCCGGAAAACCTGACCGCGAGCCAGAAAATCGCCGATGATCTCAGCGAATTGGGTGAGCTGACGCTGAAGCCGGAAGCGAACATCATCAAGCTTCCGAATATCAGTGCATCGCTCCCGCAGCTGAAGGCGGCGATCAAGGAATTGCAGTCGCAGGGTTTCAACATCCCGGATTATCCTGATGATCCTCAAAACGAGGTACAGAAAGCGATCAAGGCCCGCTACAGCAAAGTGCTCGGCAGTGCAGTCAACCCGGTGCTGCGCGAAGGCAATTCGGATCGCCGCGCCGCGCTGTCGGTCAAGCAATTTGCGCGCAAGCATCCTCACCGGATGGGCAAGTGGGCTGCCGATTCGAAGACCCGCGTCGCGCACATGAGCGGCGGCGATTTTTACGGCAGCGAAAAATCCGTTGCCCTGCCGGAAGCCGTCACCACCCGCATCGAATTCGTCGGCAAGAACGGCGAGATCACCGTGCTAAAGGACAAACTTGCACTCAAGGCGGGCGAAATCATCGACGCCGCGGTGATGAGCCGCCGCGCGCTGCGCCAGTTCTATGCAGAGCAGATGGTCGCGGCAAAAAAGGAAGATGTGCTGCTGTCGCTGCACCTGAAGGCCACCATGATGAAGGTTTCCGACCCGATCATGTTCGGCCATGCCGTTTCGGTCTTCTTCCAGAAGGTGTTCGACAAGCACGGCGCGCTGCTCAGGGAACTGAAAGTCAACGTCAACAACGGCTTCGGCGACATGGAGGCCAAGGTTCTCGCGTTGCCGGAAGACAAGCGCGCCGCCATCGTGGCCGACATCGCCGACTGTTTCAGAAATGGCCCGCCACTGGCAATGGTAAATTCCGACAAGGGCATCACCAACCTGCACGTGCCTTCTGACGTAATCATCGACGCCTCGATGCCGCCGATGATTCGCGACGGCGGCAAAATGTGGGGCGCCGACGGCAAACCCTACGACACGCTGGCGATGATCCCGGATCGCTGTTACGCGGGCGTTTATGCCGCAGCAGTCGAGGACTGCAAGAAGAATGGTGCGCTGGATCCCGCCACCATGGGATCTGTGCCGAACGTCGGCCTGATGGCGCAACAGGCCGAGGAATACGGCTCGCACGACAAGACTTTCGAGATCGCGGGCGACGGAACGGTGCGCATCGTCGACACAAATGGAAAAGTTCTGCTGGAGCAGCAGGTCGAACAGGGCGACATCTTCCGCGCCTGCCAGACCAAGGATGCGCCCGTCCAGGACTGGGTGAAGCTCGCCGTCTCGCGCGCGCGCCTGTCCAACACGCCCGCGATCTTCTGGCTGGACAAGAACCGCGCGCACGACGCGCAGATCATCGCCAAGGTCGAACGCTACCTCAAGGATCACGACACCGCCGGGCTGGATATCCAGATCATGGAACCGGCGGATGCCTGCCGCGCGACACTGGCGCGCATCCGCCAGGGCAAGGACACCATTTCCGTCACCGGCAACGTACTGCGCGATTACCTCACCGACCTGTTCCCGATACTCGAACTCAACACCAGCGCAAAGATGCTGTCCATCGTACCGCTGATGAATGGCGGCGGACTGTTCGAAACCGGCGCAGGCGGGTCTGCTCCGAAGCATGTGCAGCAGTTCCGCCAGGAGGGCTATCTCCGCTGGGATTCGCTCGGCGAATTTCTCGCGCTGGGTGCCTCGCTGGAACACCTGGGCCAGAAATTCGACAACGCGCAGGCCCGGGTGCTGGCCGTAACGCTGGATCAGGCCATCAGCAGAATCTTGGAAAACAACAAGTCACCGGCCAGAAAAGTGGGTGAGATCGATAACCGGGGCAGCCATTTCTATCTCGCCCTGTATTGGGCGCAGGCATTGGCCGCGCAAACCCGGGACAGGGACATACAGGCGCGTTTCAAATCCTTGGCGAAAACACTGGCCGACAACGAGGCAAAGATCAATGCCGAATTGATTGCCGCGCAGGGAAAACCGGTGGATATGGGCGGGTATTATCATCCCGACTTCGAAAAGACAGCCAAAGCGATGCGGCCCAGCCAAACACTGAATGCAGCGCTGGCATCCATTGTCGGAGATTAAGGAATCTCAGATCAAGTCCCGCATGGCCGCGCAATCGGCTCTGCTGGCGCCCTGCTGCGTCAAACAAAAAAGCCCGGCGCTTTCGTGCCGAGCTCTATACCAACGCAGGAACCGATTAAGGAGCCTGGATGTTGGAAGCTTGCTTGCCTTTAGGCCCTTGAACTACTTCGAAGGTGACCTTCTGGCCTTCTTTTAGTGACTTGAAGCCACTCATGTTGATTGCTGAAAAGTGCGCGAACAGATCTTCGCTGCCATCATCGGGAGTGATAAAACCAAAACCCTTTGCATCGTTGAACCATTTAACTGTACCAGTTGCCATGTGATTACTTCCTTACTTAAAAAACGGGGAAACCCCCCGCGAAACTGTTTGAATCCAAGATCGCACACGGCAAAACCAGTACTGCAGATACTTTGAGTCAAACACCAGCGCGCTTTTTACTCCTATTTGGCTGATACCGTCAAGTGGTTTGTAGAATATTTTTCGATTGGGCTTGAAAAAGCATCATTAATCATCAAATATAACAAGCGAAGGTGTCAGAATATTACGTAGGAAGCTAATGGCAACGAAACAACACAGCAACGTGGTACTTGCGCCGGAACGCGCAAAAACAAAGCCTCCCCGTATGTACAAGGTGGTTTTGTTCAATGATGATTACACAACGATGGAATTTGTGATTGAGGTGTTGCAGCTCTTTTTCGCGCTGGATCGGGAACGTGCCCTGCAAATCATGCTCAAAGTGCATAATGAAGGCTCGGCGGTATGCGGGGTCTATTCCCAGGATGTAGCCGAAACCAAAGTTACCCAGGTTACAGAGTTTGCAAAACAGCATGGACATCCGCTACGATGCGGTATGGAGGAAAACTGAAATGATTGCTCAAGAATTGGAAGTCAGTCTGCATCTGGCATTTGTCGAGGCCCGCCAGAAGCGTCATGAGTTCATCACCGTCGAGCATCTGTTGCTCACCATGCTGGACAATGCATCCGCTGCGCAGGTGTTGCGTGCCTGCGGCGTGGACATAGAAGAGTTGCGCCAGGTACTGACCGAATTCATCACGACACATACCCCGGTCACACCGGGCGACCGCGAAGTGGACACCCAGCCCACAGTCGGTTTCCAGCGCGTCATCCAGCGCGCCATTCTGCATGTGCAATCCACCAACAAGAAGGAAGTAACCGGCGCCAATATCCTGGTCGCCCTGTTCGGCGAGAAGGATTCTCACGCGGTATATTTCCTGACACAGCGCAACGTCAGCCGCCTGGATGTGGTGAACTATATCGCTCACGGAATCGACAAGACACAGCCCGGCACGCCGACAAAACCAAACAATGAATCCGAGTCCGAACAGGAGCAGAGCAACGGGGAAGCGCTGAAGAGCTACACGCAGGACCTGAACGCGCTGGCGCTGGCCGGCAAGATCGACCCGCTGATCGGCCGTGAAGTTGAACTGGAACGCGTCATCCAGACGCTGTGCCGTCGCCGCAAGAACAACCCGCTGCTGGTGGGCGAAGCTGGCGTGGGCAAGACCGCGATCGCCGAAGGCCTGGCACGACGCATTGTGGAACATGATGTGCCTGATATCCTCAAGGACGCGCATGTGTACTCGCTCGACATGGGCGCACTGCTGGCCGGCACCAAGTATCGCGGCGACTTTGAACAGCGCCTGAAGGCCGTCCTCAAGGAGCTCAACGATGCTGCCCACGCGATCCTGTTCATTGACGAAATTCACACCATGATAGGCGCGGGCGCGGCTTCCGGCGGTACGATGGACGCCTCCAATCTGCTCAAGCCTGCGCTGTCGAACGGGCAATTGAAATGCATAGGCGCGACCACCTACCAGGAATATCGCGGCATCTTCGAGAAAGACCATGCGCTTTCGCGTCGCTTCCAGAAAGTCGACGTGCCGGAGCCGTCCGTCGAACAGACCATCGCGATCCTGCGCGGGCTGAAATCGCGCTTTGAGGACCATCACAGCGTCAAATACAGTGCGGCGGCACTCACCAGCGCGGCGGAACTGTCCGCGCGTTTCATCAATGACCGTCACTTGCCGGACAAGGCGATCGACGTGCTCGACGAAGCCGGTGCCGCGCAGCGCATCCTGCCCAAGTCGAAACAGAAAAAAGTCATCGGCAAGCACGAGATCGAGGAGATCATCGCAAAGATCGCGCGCATTCCTACGCGCAGCGTTTCCTCGGATGATCGGAATACCTTAAGGACATTGGATCGTGATCTGAAAGCAGTGGTGTTCGGCCAGAATAAAGCCATCGACGCGCTTGCCGCCGCGATCAAAATGTCGCGCAGCGGTTTGGGCAACCCGCAAAAGCCCATCGGCAGCTTCCTGTTCTCCGGCCCGACCGGTGTCGGCAAAACCGAAGTGGCGCGGCAACTCGCCTATGCAATGGGCATGCCGCTGCACCGTTTCGACATGTCTGAATATATGGAGCGCCACGCCGTGTCGCGTTTGATCGGCGCGCCACCCGGCTACGTAGGTTTCGACCAGGGCGGACTGCTCACCGAGGCGATCAGCAAGCAGCCGCACGCCGTGCTGTTGCTGGACGAGATCGAAAAGGCACACCCGGATATTTTCAACATCCTGCTGCAAGTAATGGATCACGGCACGCTGACCGACAACAACGGGCGCAAGGCCGATTTCCGCAACGTGGTCATCATCATGACCACCAATGCCGGTTCGGAAGCCCTGAACAAAAGCCAGATCGGCTTCACCAAGAGCAATGCAAGCGGTGACGAATTTGCGGACATCAAGCGCACCTTCACACCGGAATTCCGCAACCGTCTTGATGCGGTCATCTCCTTCGCTCCGCTGGATCATGAAATCATTTTGCGCGTGGTGGACAAATTCCTGATGCAGCTCGAAGAGCAGTTGCAGGAAAAGAAAGTGGAGGTCGTGTTCACCGATGCACTCAAGGACTATCTGGCCGAGCAAGGTTTCGATCCGCTGATGGGCGCACGCCCGATGGCGCGTTTGATCCAGGACACCATACGTTCCGCGCTGGCCGACGAACTGCTGTTCGGCCGCCTGGCCAACGGCGGTCAGGTGACAGTCGATGTCGATGCGGACGGCAAAGTAAAACTGGTATTTGCCGAAGAGGCGGTTCCTGCCTAACAGCCCTTCCGGAAACAGTCAGTACCGGGGGCGTTTCGCCCCCTCCCCTACCGGGCCTCTCCATTTCGGCTCTTTGGTCGCCGCCATCGGCAGTTATCTTGACGCCAAACATCATCAGGGCAGGTGGATGGTGCGCATCGAAGACCTCGACACGCCGCGCACCGTCAACGGAGCGGCTTCCGGCATCCTCGGCACGCTGGAGGCTTATGGCCTGCACTGGGATGAAGATATCCTTTACCAAAGCCGGCGCACTGCC
>CAVWTZ010000175.1:0-9447 GCA_963757485.1 uncultured beta proteobacterium | reverse complement strand
GGCGGACAGCCCCCATCTCTTTGTGAAAAACATCACCGGCCGCGTATATGTCGCCGGCGCTGTCGAGGACAGGTCGTTTTCAGAAGAACAGAAAAACCGGCTGGAGCAGGCATTGACCGATGCCGGAGTGGAACATTTGGTCGAGACCTATCCGGGTGCCCTGCATGGTTTCGCGGTTCCGGACCACCCCGTCTACAACGAGGCCGCCGCAGAGCGTCACTGGACGGCCTTGTTCGGCCTCCTGCACGAGTCTTTTGCGCCCAAACCCTGATGGGCCACCTTTAGCCAGGTCATCTGCAGGGCGCGATGCGGCTCCAACTGCAGAACTCGGCGGGCATGCCGGTGTTCAGCTCACGGCCGGCATTTGTACATGTCAAACGTGCGCTGGCCGAATTCCTTCGATTCGCCCTTTACCAGGGTATCCGCACCGGCATCCACGGCATTGTTGCGTGCCAACTGATACAAGTCGGCCTCCACGGCTTCCGGGAGTCGCTTGATGAATCCGACCTTGGCGACCACGCTGACGATGGTTTGCCCCTTGGACTGGCAGCCGCCGACCTGGTTTGCATCGGCCAGCGACACACGGTCCGAGCCTGGGCGCACACCGATCATCATGCTGGTGCATCCGCCCAACCCGGCAATCAGCGGCAAACCCAGCGCAATACTTAACATAATTTTTTTAAATCGCATTGTGATTCCTCCTCATTTAACCTAGATATTAATTCATTCATCGATTGCCTGTACAACTTTCCGGATGGCTTACCCGGGCTGCAACACCCCGTCCGCCAGCCGCAACACCCGCCGCATTTGCTGTGCCAAATCGATATCGTGGGTGACCACGATGAAGCTGGTGTTGAGTTCTTCGTTGAGTTGTTGCATCAGGTCGAACAAAGCCTGCGCGCTGGCCCGATCCAGGTTGCCGGTCGGCTCGTCGGCCAGCACGCAGGCGGGGCCGGTAACCAGCGCGCGCGCCACCGCGGTGCGCTGGCGCTCGCCGCCGGACAGTTCCGACGGGTGGTGTTCCAGGCGTTGTGCCAGCCCCACCTGTTCCAGCATCGCGGCGGCGCGCGGTGCGGCATCCGCGCGTTTCATCCCGCGTATCAGCAGCGGCATTGCGACATTTTCCAGCGCGGTGAATTCCGGCAGCAGATGATGGAACTGGTACACGAAGCCCAGGGAGCGGTTGCGCAATTCGCCGCGCTGCGTCTCGTCCATTTTCTGCACATCCTGCCCGAGTATCTGCACGCTGCCGCCGCTGGCATTGTCCAGCCCGCCGAGCAGATGCAACAGCGTGCTCTTGCCCGAACCCGATGCGCCGACGATGGCGATCCGCTCGCCGCGTTGCACGTCGAGGTTGACGCCCTTGAGCACCGGCACATCGACCATGCCGATCGTGAATCGTCTTGCTCAGATCGCGGCAGGAAATCACCGTCCCGCCATTCCTGTCATTCATAGCGCAATGCCTCCGCCGGTTGCGTTTGCGAAGCCCGGTAGCTGGGATAGAGCGTGGCCAGCAGGCTGATCAGGAAGGAAACGCCGGTGACCACCATCACTTCGTGGTAGCGCAGATCGGAAGGCAGTTCGTTGATGTAGTAAACATCCTTGGCAAGGAAATGCACGCCGAACAGATGTTCGATGAACGGCATGATCACATTCAGGTTCAGCGCAATGACCACGCCGCTGACGGCGCCGAGCAGGGTGCCGATCACGCCGATTACCACGCCCTGCACGATGAAAATTTTCATGACGCTGCGCGGTGATGCGCCCAGCGTGCGCAGGATCGCGATGTCGGACTGCTTGTCCGTGACGGCCATCACCAGCGTGGAAACGATGTTGAATGCGGCCACCGCAACGATCAGCGACAGGATGATAAACATCATCCGTTTTTCCATCTGCACCGCGCGGAAGTAGTTGCTGTTCTGGTGAGTCCAGTCGTTGGCGTAAAGATTGTCGGGCAGTTCGCGCTGTATCTCGCTTGCGACCTGCGGGGCAAGATCGACATCGCGCAGCTTCGCGCTGATGCCGGTCACCGCATCGCCCATCTGGAACAGTTTCTGCGCGTCGCCGATGTTGATCAGCGCGAGGTTGTCGTCATACGGTGCCATGCCGATCTCGAAGATGCCCACCACGCGAAACTGCTTGAGCCTGGGCATCATCCCGGCCGGCGTGATCTGGCCCTGCGGAGCGATCAGCATGATTTTTTGCCCGAGTTGCACGCCGAGCGCGCGAGCCAGATCGACGCCGAGCACGATGCCGAATTCACCGCTGCGCAAATCGGCCAATGAGCCGAACTTGATCTTGTTGGACAGCTCGGTCACAGCGGTTTCCTTCGCCGGGTCGATGCCGCGCACCATCACGCCCTGCACGTTTTGACCGAATGACAGCATGCCTTGTCCGGCCACATAGGGAGCGGCTGCCGCAACTTGCGGATTCTGTATGATTTCGTCCAATACGGTCTGCCAGCTATTCAACCGCCCGCCATCGGCAACCACCTCGAGGTGGGGGGTGGCCCCGAGCATGCGTTCCCGGATTTCCTTCTGGAACCCGTTCATTACCGACAGCACGACGATCAACGCCATCACGCCCAGCGCCATGCCCAGCATGGAGATCAGAGATATGAAGGAGATGAAGTGGTTGCGCCGCTTGGCTCTGGTGTAGCGCAGGCCGATGAATAATTCGTAAGGTTGCAAGGCAAGATTGGTGATTTTGTTTTAACGGGCGCTAGTTTGCCACAAAGCAGCGGCGCTATGGCAGCGAAACCTGTTACAGCGAGTAACCGTCGCCAAGCCGGGTTCAGCTATCGCTGGAGCGAATCCTGGGAGACGATCCGCCCGCGCCCTGGAGCATCAGGTCGATGGGTTTGTCTGCGCCGCGAAGCTTCAGGCCCTTGGCATCGTCCGGCGTCATGATCGGTTTGCCGCGACTGGCGATGCCGCCGGCCTGCCATACCCAGGTCACGATCTTGATGCCTTTGTCTTCGAGGATTTTGTGCAGCGCCGCGCCGATCGGAGCGGTTGTCCAGCGCCGTCCCTGGTCGTAGCTTCTGGAGTAGTGCCGGCATCAGGGCATGCCCACCTCGGGCACTTCGCCGCTGCCGTAGGCCAGGGGCAACACGGACATGTCCGGAGTGCCTTTGCGCAGCGCGCCGAACTGGCTCATGGTTTTTACCAATAAGCTGCTCGGATAAACTTCGATTTTCGGCGACCCGCCGGTTTTTTCTTCCACTTCCCTGGCGAACTTGCGCGCCAGCTGGTCGCGGAAATCCCCGTCGGTGCCATTGGATGCGGGAACTGATGGGAAAGCTTGAGGGTTTTTACATCCTGTGCCCGGCTGGGTGCGGACAGGCCCAATGCCAGGATGCCGGCAATAGCCGACAATACCAAACTCCGTGCGTTCATGTGTTTCTCCTAATGGTTGTGGTGGCGCTGGACTAAAGCTCTGCAAATCCGGAACAAGCGGTCCTTTGAGTTTTGTATTCAATTATTTTGACCGGAGGCAAAAGCACATAGCAAGGTATCGGATTTCAACTTTTGGCCATTTAACGACCAATTGAATCGGGTTCAGAATGCGGATCCGGCAGACGCCGATACCATCGGTAAGTTACCGGTACGGGGCCGGTTGTGCTAAATTTCATGCAGCAACTTAATCCGAACCAAGCTCTTATGATTTCTACCGATGAGCATCCGCTCAAACCAACTTGGCGTCAGCTGTTGAAGATGACCGAAGGGCGAATCTTGTTGATTGGCATTGCCAGCGCACTCGCCGGTCTCATTGTGATGGGACTGATCGCCTTTTGGTCACCGCAAACCTCGCGCATGATGGGCGCCATGATCTTCACCGACATCGTCTTTGGCATGATCGTGTCCATGTCCATAGGCTATGCCAACGGATTCGGCCACGCACTCGTGATCCCGGTGGTCATGTGGGTGGAGACCGTGTTGGTGTTGCTGTTTTATCCCGTGTTTGTTTTCAGCTTGCTCAAGCTGATGGAGTTTCCGAGACTGAAGCACTTGCTCGATCGCACACATGCAGCTGCCGAACGCAACCGCGACAGGGTGCGCCGCTACGGCGTCCCGGGGCTTTTTTTGTTCGTCTGGTTCCCGTTCTGGATGACCGGGCCGGTATTGGGCAGCGCTGTCGGTTATCTGCTTGGTTTTCCCGCCTGGCTGACACTGTCGGTGGTGCTCGCCGGTGCCTATGTCACCATCGCAGGTTGGGCCTATCTGGTGTTCGATCTCTATATGCGCGCCGCTGTCTTCGCTTCCTGGGCACCCTTGCTCATCATTGGTCTGATCATCCTCGTTATGCTCGCCGTCTACCTGCTCGACTGGCGCGGAAAGAAACACAAGTGATAGCGCGATGGTGCGCGATTTATTTTTGAAAGGCATGGTGCTCCGGTGTCATGCAATCCCGAAATTCGATTTCATGAATTCAATTCACGATGAATGAGCCGGGCTGCTGGCTGATCCGATGCGAGAATCAATTGCTTACTGCAATTGACCCGAACCGAGGAAATGTTTTTCCGTGCGGGTGGGCATCGGATTTCGGAAATCCCGGGGACGCGTTGCTGGTCGGGGAATGGCAGGGGATGCAATGCTATGCAGCCGACCTGGACAGGCTCCCCGAGAATTTCCCCGGCCGTGATGGTGCTGATCAGCCGCGGAGACGAACTATTGCTGGCTCGCAGCCCGCGTTTCAGGGCCGGCGTGTTCAGCGCCCTGGCAGGGTTTGTCGAAGCCGGCGAAACTTTGGAGCAATGCGCCGGCCGAGAGGTTTTCGAGGAGGTGGGAATCGAAATTGCCAATCTCAGGTATGTCAGAAGCCAGTTCTGGCCGTTCCCGGATTCATTGATGGTGGCATTTTTTGCCGACTATGCGGGTGGAACCATCAAACCCGATCCGGTGGAAATAGAGGATGCAAAATGGTTTTCGCGCAGCGCATTGCCCGCGTTGCCCGAGCCGGTCAGTATTGCCCGGCAATTGATCGATGCGGCGTGCCGGTAGACAGTGCTCAAAGGAAGCGATGTCTGCACCGAGAGGACTCACTCCTCTTCTTGTTTTCATTATCGTGATCGTTGGATCGCTTCGGCAATACAGCCAAGAAAAACCGTCAATGCCATATCCCCGCATGATTTTCCTTATGTCGCTGGCCATGATCGCATTTGCGGGAAGCCGCGGCTGTGCCGGACCGCGCTCAAGCACACCGGCATTCATGCAGCCAGTTTCACCACGATACGTTAGTCTCCGGCGCGATGATGCTGAGCCTGATCGTGCGTATGGGCCGCGGCAGACAGGTCGGCAGGGGAAACGGTCTTTTGGCATTTGCGTTGTTTGTTTACGCGGTGTTTCTTTCTTGTGCCTATGCCAGCCTTTCTGCCGCAATGGGCGCGCCACTGTGTTTGGCGCTGTTCAGACAACGATGAGCGGCCATGGCATCGCGGCGGGAGAACGCATGTTGAAACTACGACTGGGCGGCCTTGCGATCGCGCTGGTCATGCCGGACAAGCGACATGCCGGCAATATCCGGCAAAGTCAGGTGGTCGAACAATGTTTGCGCCGGCAGCAATTAGTTAAGTTAACTTAACCATTCCGGACCAGTTCGTATCAGCATCGTTGTGCATCTAGCCGTCTTCGTTTTCTGTCGGCTTGTTATTTTGAGCTTGGTCCGGTCCTGTATCAGCTTCAGGATTTCCCCTGCTGGTTTTTGAAATTGAGTTCAATCCGGAAAATAATGTTCTATAGACAAGAAAGACGATCGATATCGGGACGGCCAGTGCGAAAAACAGGATTAGCACTTTCAAATATCCGGCAATTTCCATGCTTGGATTCTCCTTGAGATTAAGGGCGGCCCAGATTGATAACCGGCTGGCGGTTCAGCATTCGGCATAGGTTGGCACTGCCACGTTTTCGAGCATAACAAAAAATATCCCTTGCAACTTGATGCAAATATTTCGATACATATATTTTGAAATAAATACAAATGCAACAGGAGTTGGGTGCCTGTATTTTTTGTAGCCAAACTATTAGTATTACCTCTGTAAGCAAAACACAAAAATTGTTGCTTCCAACTCGTGATGTTTAATGTGCAGCCTTTGTTTCTCCTACCGGAATAGCTCGCCTGCCTGATGAAACCTGCATATCAACTTCCGGGACCTGGTCGCCGATCACGAACGTGAATAAGATACGCTGAAGACAGTCTCATTGCAGGCAAGCGAAGGAAATATGCCAGGCTTTGGCGTGGTACCGGGATGAGGCGAGTGCATTTTGAAGTAATTGAGGAGAAGAATCATGAATTCAACTGCTGCAGCACTTGGAATAGGAATGCTCATAGGCGTGGCCCTGTTTCTGATATGCCTGCTTTTGGGTTGGATAGACAAATTGACCGCGGCAATGAGCAGACTTTTTAGTAACAAATAGGGAGCTTACCGGCCTGTTTGTCTCGCCAATCAGGGTTCTGCTCATTCCGACACTATCAGCCATGCGTAAGGCATTTGATCAAACGCAAATTGGTTTATTTGGCATGCGGCTTTTAGATGCATTGGGCGGAGCATGGCGCGAACAAACAACAATTTTGCGACTTGCCGGGATAAGTTCGATCTGACTGCTTCAAATCACATAAAACCTTTATCTGTGAACCTGCTCAACGAATCAGATCCCGATATCAGCGCCCGGATTGCACGTTTGTTTGTGTATCCGATCAAATCCTGCGCGGGGGTTGAGGTGCAGGAGATTTTGTTGACCGATACGGGCCCGGAACTCGATCGCGCCTGGATGGTGGTGGATGCGCAGGGCGCATTTGTCACCCAGCGCGGGCATCCACGCCTGGCGCTGGTCCATCCGCAATTGACCTCGAGTGAACTGGTGCTGCGCGCGCCCGGAATGCGTGACTTGCATGTCGCGCTTGACCTGGTGAAGCAGCCGGTTTCAGCGAAGCTTTGGGATGACGAGGTTGCCGCCTTCGATATGGGTGACGAGGCCGCGCAATGGTTCACTGATTTCCTCGCGAACTCCGGGCGTCCGGATCCGAACTCCAGTCAAAACGCGTTTAGACTGGTTCGATTCGATCCGGCCTACCAACGCGTCTCCAGCCTGGAATGGACTGACGGAGTCCGGGCGCTCAACCAGTTCAATGACGGATTTCCGCTTCTGCTGCTCGGCGAGGCTTCTCATGCACAGTTGAATGAACGACTGGCGGCTGCCGGCCATTCGACTGTCGGCATCGAGCGATTCAGGCCCAACGTGGTGCTGTCGGGGCTTCAGCCGCACGATGAGGACCTGCTGGGCGTGATCTGCGTTGATGCAGCCGGTGAAGAAGTTTTGCTCAAGCCGGTCAAGCCGTGTCCGCGCTGCCCCATTCCCAATGTCGATCCGCTGACCGCCCGGATCAGCCCGGATGTCGGGGATATCCTGCAAAGTTACCGGCAGGATGCCCGCCTGAATGGCGCAGTCACTTTCGGAATGAATACCATCATACTGCGCGGTGCCGGTGTCACGTTGCGCGTCGGGCAACCGGTGTCGGCGGATTTCGGTTTTGAGTGATTGCAGCGCAGTGATAATTTGGCTCTTGGTCCTTGACCCTTTATGAATATGATGAATATGCCGATTGCCGCAATATTGGGAGTGGAACTGTGGCCCCGTTTAGCGGCAAGTCCCAGCATGCGATGACTGGCGATATTTGGAATCTCGCCATCGCCAATACAGGTTTTTGTACCTGTCGGTAATGTGATGCGCGGGCAGTTCACGCGTTATGCATGGCTTGGGATGATTGAAACCCTGAGTGCCGGGGTCGATTCACATATATTCCGTCAAGGTAACGTAGTAACATGGCTCATGTTGACAGCGCGTGATAAAGTCCAGCTAACGGAAGACAGATCGTTCACTCTGTATATTGCCGCTCTTTGCTCAAGCGTCAGCCATAAGGACAGCAATGACAATATTGCCTTGCTGCTGTAGCGAATGTAATCAGTTCGCTGTATTCTGCAGTTTGATTGGATGCAAGAGTCGGCTTGTGGAATCATAAAAAGCGGGGTTAATTTGAACGACAAGTTTAGCGATGATGAGCTTTTTGCCCTTCACAAAAAAAAGACTGAGAAAGTCATGAGGGTCGCGGTTGTAATAATTGTTGCAGTATTTGTCTTTACCCTATATTTCCTATTGATGAATGACTAGGATTTGACGGCGGGGTATGGCGAACGGGTTTGCTTGTGTGTTGATTGCCGATAGTCGCGATTGCCCCTATAAGGCAGGAGTTGGAAATGAGATCGGGATGGAGCCCGATTGATTCCAGCGAGTCACAACACAACCAACGACGAACTGAAAGAACCATGATGCACGCAACGACACACAGCACGAATACCGAACGGCGCGTCGATCCCGCCGCAGTCCGTCTTGCGCTGCATAGGCGGAAAAGAATAGGACTCCGTCCCGATCTCACTCGCAGATAGTTGCACACCATGCCCTGACCGTACGCCTGACCTCGACCTTCCGATTTCAAGTATTCTTCTAATTTACCTTTAAGGATTTGCAAATAATGTCTATTAAATCTCGCATTTTGTTGGTAACCGCTGTTTCCCTGTTGCTATTGAGCGCCTGTAACAGCAAAACCGGAAATACTCCCGCAGCCGGAGATATCGCCGCCACCGTAAACGGCACGCCCATCAGCAAGTATAGTGTCGACCAGATGGTCGGGCAGCGCTTGGCGATGGGGCAGCCCGATAGCCCCGAAACACGCAAAGCCATCATCAATCAACTGGCCATGCAGCTGCTGGTATCCCAGGAAGCAATCAAGAAAAACCTGGACAAGACGCCGGCAGTGAGCGACCAGATCAAGCTGACCCGGCAGTCCATCCTGGCCAACGCCTTTGTTCAGGACTACATAAAGAACAATCCGGTCAGCGACGACATGTTGAAAGCCGAGTACGACAAGGTCAAGGCACAGATGTCAGGTACCGAATACAAGGCACGCCACATCCTGGTGGATAATGAAGCACAAGCCAAGGCCATCATCGCCAAGCTGAAAAAAAATCCCAAACTGTTCGACAGTCTCGCCAGGGAATATTCAAAAGATCCGGGTTCCAAGGCTAATGGCGGCGAACTGGGTTGGTTCGACCCGCGCGGCATGGTGCCGGAATTCGGTGCGGCCGTCGCCAAGCTTGCGAAAGGCAAATTCACGCTTGAACCGGTCAAGACGCAATTTGGCTATCATGTTATTCTGTTGGAAGATACACGCACCAAGCAGGTCCCCACCTTCGAGCAAGTTAAACCCCAACTGGTCAAGAGAGTGCAAGATCAAAACATTAGGAAACTGATCGACGACATGATGGCAAAAGCCAAGATCGAAATCACCGCCTCACCGGCACCGGCCAAGAAACCGGAATAAGCCGAGGCATAGCCGGGAGTTGTGAAAGGGGCCGGGGTCGAATTTTATACAGAATAAATTTCGAACTTG
>CAVWTZ010000174.1:0-11530 GCA_963757485.1 uncultured beta proteobacterium | reverse complement strand
GCTCAGTCTGACCCCAATACTTCCAATAGTTATATGCACCAAAACAATCGTGAGCAACACTGGTTATAAGCAATAATTTTCGTGGAATAGTCAGGAAATGAAAAACAGTACCAAATTCATATTATTCTGCTTGTTGTTTTTGAGCACGGTCACACACGCCGCTACGATAACACCGGCAACGGGTGGTGGGGCAGTTCCATCAAATACCGCTAGTGGCTGCATAAATGCAGGGACTACGACGGTACTGACGGGACCGGTTTACACTGAAACAACAACGGCTGGTGCCAGCGCTGGCACCGTGATTTTGGTGCCGCCCGCCGGGTTTGCATTTGATACGTCAGCGCCGTTGCCGACAGTGTTGATAACCAGGGTATCTGGCACGGGTAGTAACAGCCGGAATATCAACCGTGTGGCATCCGGCACATCGGTGGCGCTGACTGCCGTGTCAGCGACGGCGCTGACTTTTACAATAACCTCTCCGTCCAGCAATAGCGTCCTTAATTCGTTGACCTGGCAGAATGTCCGGGTTGTTCCCACAGCCAGTTCGCCGCTTGCCAGCGGCAATATTACGGTTTCATCATCCAGCACGTCGACCATGACCAGTGTCACGGATGGAGCCACAAATTTTGGTACGCTGACCGAGGTGGCTTCTGTGCCTGCTTGTACTATCGTCGCACCCACCGTCAGCACCAACGCCGCCACCTTGTTGACCACCTCGGGAGCGACCCTGAACGGCACGGTGAGCAGCAATGGCGCGAGCACCACGGTGACCTTCGACTATGGGTTGACCGCGGGTTACGGCAGTTCGGCTACCGCTGCGGAAAGCCCTTTGGCTGCCGGCGCAAGCGGAGCGTCGGTCACCGCCTCAGTGACCGGGCTGACCTGCAATACGCTCTATCACTTCCGGGCAAAAGGTGCGAACAGCGCCGGCACGACCAATGGCAGCGACATGACCTTTACCACAGCGGCCTGCCTGCCCACCGCAACAACCAACGCTCCTACCTCGTTGACTGCCTCGGGAGCGACCTTGAACGGCACGGTGAGCAGCAATGGTACGAGTACCGCCGTCACATTCAATTACGGGCTGACTACCGGCTACGGCAGCACCGTCACGGCGACTCAGAGCCCACTGGCAGGAACTGCAGTCAACGCTGCTGTTTCTTACGCGGTCACGGGACTGACTTGCAATACCCTATATCATTTTCAGGTAAGTGGAACGAACAGCGGTGGCACGGCCAATGGCAGCGACCTGACCTTTACCACCTCAGCTTGCCCAGCGCCGTCCGTTACCACCGCCGCCGCCACCTCGTTGACCGCCTCGGGAGCGACCTTGAACGGCGCGGTGAGCAGCAACGGAGCGAGCACAGTCGTCACGTTCAACTACGGGCTGACTACCGGTTACGGCAGCAGCATCACCGCGACACCAAGCCCGGTGTCAGGCACTGGCGTCGCCATATCCGCTGCGTTGACGGGATTGAATTGCAACACCACCTATCACTTTCAGGCAAGCGGAACGAACAGCGGCGGCACAACCAATGGCGGCGATCTCACCTTTACGACCACGGCTTGCGTGCTGAGCAGCGTGGTCAACACCTACTACCCCGGCACTGCGAGCGTGGCAGCGGCGGACAACCTCGATCACGTTGGGCGCGGCAACGGGTGCCGGCACACCGATCAGCGCGGGCGATACGTTGTTGATCATGCAGATGCAGGGTGCCACGATCGACACCACGAATACCTCCACCTACGGCACGGTCAGTTCTTCGAAAGCGGGTAAATATGAATATATCCTTGCTGCCAACTCCGTTCCGGCTTCCGGTGGAACACTCAATATTTCCTGCGGCACGCTTAATGCCTACACCAGCGCCGCCGTAACAGGGACCAGCGGGCAGCAAACCTATCAGGTCATCCGTGTGCCGGTCTATGCGAGCGCTGCATTGACTTCAACGCTGACCGCACTGGCATGGAACGGCAGCACGGGCGGGGTGCTGGCATTAGACGTGACCGGGACGCTGAACCTGAATTCGGCCACCGTGTCGGTGAACGGCATGGGTTTCCGCGGAGGTGCCGCGCGTAACGAAACCACAGGCTCTGGAGCCAATACGGATTACCGGACGCTGGTTTCCAATCTCGCCAACGGTTCGAAAGGCGAAGGCATCGCCGGTACACCGTATTATGTGCTGACCTCGACAAATACTCTAACCAATACTGGCATTGAAGGTTATCCCAACGGCAGCTTTGCTCGAGGCGCACCGGCCAACGGCGGCGGGGGAGCCACGGATATCGACCCGCCCGCGAACGACCAGAATCCCGGCGGCGGCGGCGGCGGCAATGGCGGTCGTGGCGGCCAAGGGGGTATCGGCTGGTGTCCTGGATTTACCACCACGGGACCATATTACGGTTGCGGAATTTCCAGCTTGGCGACTTCAACCAACCCGGGAGGAAGCACCGGCGGAATCGGCGCTAGTCCTGTGGCAGGTCTGGGTGTAACTCAATTGACCATGGGTGGTGGTGGTGGCGCAGGCACGACCAACAACGGCACTGGTGTTCTCACCCCTGCGGGCCTTTCAACCAGCGGTGTGCCGGGAGGCGGCATCATCATGCTGCGTGCTGGGAGTCTCAGTGGCTCCGGTACCCTGACCGCCAACGGCAACAGCGGCGACCAAACAGTCGCGAACGACGGCGGCGGAGGTGCCGGAGCGGGTGGCGTGATCATGGTGAGCGCTGCTTCCGGCATGGGTGGTCTGACTGCGCAAGCCAATGGCGGGACGGGTGGTTCGACGCTGGTGCCGGCCACGGAAAACCCGGCAGGTGAAAAAGCGACTCCCCATGGTCCGGGTGGCGGCGGCGGCGGCGGCTTCATCATTACTTCGGGCGCGCCCGCTGCAGCGAGCGCAGCGGGAGGCAGTAACGGCGTAACTTACAACAATGGTGTTGGTCCTTTCACCGATGCCACCGGCTCCTATGGCTCCACTCCCGGCAGCATCGGCATCGTCAATTCCGGCCTCGCTGCGGCATCTATTCCCGGCGTAGCACTGGGAGCAACGTTCTGCGGCGGCCCGGACCATCTGGTCATCCAGTCCTCCGGCAGCGGACTCACCTGCGCCGCCAACACGCTGAACGTGGTGGCCTGTGCCAATGTGGCGTGCAGCACCTTGTACACGGGTGGCGTCACGGGAACCCTGAGTTCAACCGGCACCGTGAACTGGGATGGTACCACCGGTGGCTCCACCGGCTCCGGGTTCGTCATTCCATTGGGGTCGAGCAACGTGCCCAAGAACATGCAGGTCGCCGCGGCAGGTACTGTCACGCTCGCAGTATTAAGCGCCACCCCGACGCCAATCAATCCGACCACCTGCAACTTTGGCTCGCCAAGCTGCACGTTCACCGCGAATACCGCCGGCTTTATCTACTCCAATACCAGCACCGGCAGCAGCTACACTATCCCTGCGCAGGTCTCAGGCATCGCTACTCCCACGCTGTATTTGCGGGCCCTGCAAACCTCGACCACCAACCCGGCGGTGTGCACCCCGGCGATCATCGGGCAGACCATGGCGGTGAACATGGGCTACACCTGCAACAATCCGGCAAGCTGCCAGGCGGGCAATCTCGCGACCATCAATACCACTGCCGTCGCATCCGGTGGCACGGCAGTAAATCTCACCTTCGATGCCAACGGCTCGGCACCACTGACCGCACGCTACGATGACGTGGGCCGGATCACGCTCAATTCCAGCGCGACCGTGACGCCATTCAGCGGAGCCACCGCCATCACGCTCACCGGCAGCAGCGCCTATGTGGTTGCCCCGCATCACTTCGGTATTTCCGGTATTCCCGCCGGCCCGTTCAAGGCAGGCAGCAACTTCGCACCTGCGGCAGCCCCTTACACCACGGTGACCGCTTACAACGGTCTGGCAACGCCTACCGCGACGAAAAATTTTGGCTTGGAAACCGCCCCGGAAGGCGTGACGCTGTCATTTACAAAATGCCAGCCGACGGGAACGAACTCATCCAATGGCACGTTCAGCGGCAGCGTGGGTACTTTTGCCGGCGGATCGGCGAATGCAACCAACCTGAACTGGAGCGAAGTCGGCAACGGCGACCTGGTTGCCACGCTGGCCAGCGGCAGCTACTTGGGCTCCGGCCTCACCGCAACGGGCAACACCGGCACGGGTGGCACGGTATGTAACGGTGCAGGCAATGTCGGGCGCTTCATTCCGGACCATTTCGACACCGTGGTGACACCCGGTATGCCATGCCCAACCGCACTGAATTCTTGCCCCACTCTAAACAATCCTCATGACCAGGGATTTGTCTATTCCGGCCAAGCGTTCACGACCAACGTTTATGCTCGGAATGCTGTGGGCGTAACCACGGTGAATTATGACGGTACGACAAATACCAGCCCCAACTTTGCCCAGGCCGTGACGCTCTACGCCTGGGATGCGCCGGGCAGCACCACGACGAACAATCCCCCGGCCGCTTCCGGATCCTCGCTGGGCAGCAGCACGATCAATTACACATCTTTCAGCCAGGGCACAACGACCTTGACCCCCGCTACACCGAGCTACACTTTCGGCACTACGCCAACCGCTCCGACCAACATCTATATCCGCGCGACAGATGCGGATGCCACCTCGCAGCGGGGCGCATCTTCGGTTGAAGGCGGGATCATGGTGGTGAGCGGCAGAGTATATATCGCCAATGCGTATGGCTCCGAATTGTTGCAGTTGCCGTTGACGGCCACCGTGCAGTACTGGAATAGCACGACAGGCTGGGTGACCAGCACGACCGACAGCGTCACCCAATTCAACACCAATCTCAGCACGGCGGGCGGCAACATCGTCGCATCCATCGTGAACGGACTGGGTAGCGGAGTCAGCGTGGTTTCACCCAAAGGAGTGACGGTGTCAGCCGGGGTGGCACCCTTTACCTTGAGCCCGACCGGCGTCGCGGGCAGCGCCAACATCAGCCTGAACGCACCGGGCTACCTGCTTGGAGGCAGCAACGGCGCGGCCGTCAATCCGAGCAATCCCGGGCGGGCCACCTTTGGAGTGTACAAAGCTCCAAGCGAGTTCATTTACCTGCGGGAAAATTACTAACGCGGAATGTCATTTCGAGCATGGCGAGAAATCCCGAAACGAAAGTTCAAGGATGCCTCGCCTTCGTTCGGAACGGCATGACCACTTTGAGGCGGGACTGGTCAACCTTGCGGCCCTTAAAATTTATTGACAACAATAGCTTATTGAATTACCTTCGCGTTAATTATGAAAATACAGTTGTTTTCCTCCGTAAGCAAGGCCAAAAACCACAACGCTGGCTGGTTTGCCATTAGTTTTGGGGACCATGGTATTTACTTGGCAAAAATCAAATTTACCGGGGCGATGCCTTTCGTGGTGCGCTGTGAATATCACGAGACCGGCACGATAACTGCGGATACATTGGAAAAGCTGCGACGCGAAGCGGATATTGGCAATCATGACGTCACGACGCTGTTGGCGCCCGGCGAATACCAGGTTTTGCTGGTCGATGCGCCCAATGTGCCCACTGAGGAAATGAAGACTGCGGTACGCTGGAAAATAAAGGATGGTTTGAACTACCACATTGACGATGCCACTGTGGACATGGTGCGTATTCCGGCCAGCAAATTTGCTTCGGGACGCCCGCAATCCCTGTATGCGATCGCGGCGGCGAATGGCATTATCCAGGAGCGCGTAAAGTTATTCGAAAATGCCAAAATCAAGCTGGATGTGATCGATATTCCGGAAATGGCGCAGCGCAATATTGCCGCGCTGTTCGAGCACGATGAACGCGCTATGGTTGTGTTGGCATTCGATGATTATGGCGGCCTGATGACATTTACCGCAGGCGGCGAATTGTACTTGTCGCGCCGCATCGAAATCGGTGTCCAGCAATTGCTGGATGCCGATGAGAACTTGCGCCGGCAATACCGGGATCGCGTCGAAACGGAATTGCATCGCTCCCTGGATTATTTTGACCGCCAGTATAATCAGCTGCCGGTCGACATGGTGCTGGTCAGTGTGCCGGACAGTACGGGTTTGGTGGAATTTCTTGATTCCGAACTTGATACGAAAGTGCAGAAGCTGGACTTGTCGCAGGTGATGGACATCAGTGCCGTACCTGCGCTCTCGGACAGCGAATTCGTTTCACGTGCCTTGACAACGCTGGGTGCGGCGCTGCGCCAGGAAAGCCGCGCACTATGATGAAAACCCATAAAATCTGCTGCACAATTCGACAGCGGCGTTGCGCGGTGCTCGCTCCTCGCCTATCAGTACGATATGTCTCTGTCGCTGTGCTCCGTGCTCCTTGCTCTCGAACTGCTCGCTACGATTTTCCGAGGTTTTCATGAGCCAGCAGATCAACCTGTTCAACCCGATTTTCATGAAGCAGCGCAAGTATTTTTCGCTGCTGACGATGTTGCAGGCGTTGGGCCTGGTCATCGCAGGCTCGCTGGTTTTTTATGGTTATGCGATTTATCAGGTTGACCAGCTTAAGCGTCAAGCTGAAGAAAATACCAAACGCTATACTGACGAGCAGGTACGTCTGGCGGGCTTCATGGCGGAATTTTCCCCGCAACATTCGATGGAATTATTGCAGAATGAAGTGCAGCGTCTGGAAAAACAGACCGCCGAACAGGATCAGATAATCGAGGCGCTGAAATCCGGCGCGGTGGGGAATACCACCGGCTATTCGGAATACATGCGCGCCTTTTCCCGCCAGATGGTGCAGGGTTTGTGGCTTACCGGCTTCAAAGTGACCGGCGACGCTGCGCAGATCAGCCTGAGCGGCGGGGTGGTGAAGCCCGAATTGTTGCCTGAATATATCCAGCGTCTGGGCAGGGAGAGCATCATGAAGGGCAAGACTTTTTCTACCTTGCAGATGCAGCAAGCCAAGGTTGATCAGGCTGCGGAGACCGCCAAGGCGCCGGCTTCCACGGCGCCCCGCTATGTTGAATTCACATTGTATTCCAGCCCGAACAAAGAGGCCGATAAATGAAACGTTACTGGGAACGGGCCAGCAACGCGATAGACGCACTGTCTTTGCGCGAGCGCGCGATGATTTTTATTGCCGCCGCCTTTGTGCTGATTTCGCTGATCAATGCGATGTTGCTGGATCCGCTGCTGGCCAGGCAAAAATTGTTGTCGTCGCAGGTGGAACAGCGGCAGGAAAAAATGAAAGAGTTGCAGGCGCAGATGCAGAACATGTTGCAGGCAAAACGGGAAGACCTGCATTCTCCGTTGCGCATTCGCCTGGCGCAGCTCAAACAGCAACTGCAGGAACAGGACAGCTATTTGCAAAGCCGCACGGACCGCCTGATCGCACCGGACAAGATAGCGGGCCTGCTGAAAAAAGTGCTGGATAATAATGGCAGTCTGCAACTGGTCGAGCTGAAAACCCTGCCGGTGAGCCTGCTGATTGAAAAGCCCCAGGAAAAGTTACAGGGAGCTGCAACGAACCCGCCGGACGCGCAGACCGGTTCACATAAGGAAATATACAAACACGGCGTGCAAATTACCGTGCGCGGCAGTTACCTCGATTTGATACGTTATGTCACTGCGCTGGAAAAATTGCCCGAGCAGATGTTTTGGGGGGAAGCAAGCCTGAGCGTGGAAAAATACCCCGATTCTTTGTTTACATTGACCTTGTACACATTGAGTCTGGATAAAACCTGGTTGGCAGTATGATGATCAGAAATCAGCGGCCGGAAGAAAACAGACAAAGCGTTGGCGCGGCTGCGCCTTGGCGGTATATTCGTGCTGGCGTATTCTGTCTGCTGACCTCTGTGTTTTTTCCTCTGCATGCAGAGGAGTTGCCCGACCCGACCCGCCCGCCGGCAAGTATTTTTGCACCTGCAGCGACAACCGGGATCGGCCGGAAGGCAGCGGCAAACTCGTCGTCCGGTTTGCGTTCGATCATCATTTCCGAAACTCGCCGCGCGGCGATCATAGACGGACAAACAGTCGAATTGGGGGGGCAACTTGGCACAGCCAGGCTGGTTGAAGTCAATGTCGGCAGCGTCGTGTTGCAGCGCGGGAAGAGCAGGCAGGTATTGACGCTATTCCCCGGGGTAAAGATCACACGCGAAGAAATGGCAGACACAGGAACAGCGAAAATGGAATCGTCGGATAATGCAAAGCAAGTTGAACAGCCATCGCCGTCAATCAAGGTCGAATCAGGCAATCATGAATTGAAGCCCGTCGCGCGCGACGAAAAGCTTTTGATGGAACCCCTAGCCAGTCCGCCAGGCAGCCAAACAACGGCAACCAAGCGGCCGGTTATGCCAGGGCATCCGAAGGAGGAAAAATGAGAACAACGTTATGGCTTGCGGTGCTGCTATTGGCCGGTTGTGCTGCTTCGCGCAGCAACAATCAGGTGGCAGATTCGATCAAGCACGAGATGAATCAGGCCGCAAACAATAGCGCGCATTCGAGCAAAGCTGACGAGGTTAACAATGCCTTGCTGCCGCCGCTTGCAATGGGGATGCCCAACGTTGACAGCAAATCGCTGGACACCAAATTCGATTTGACGGTGAACAATGTCCCCGCAAGCCAGGTGTTCATGTCCATCGTTGCGGGCACACGCTACAGCATGCTGCTGAATCCCGATGTCAGGGGCAATATCTCGCTTAATCTCAAGGATGTGACGGTATTCGATGCATTGGAGGCGATACGCCAGATGTACGGTTACGATTACAGGATAGAAAACAACCGTATCTACATACGACCGCTGACCATGCAGACACGGATATACCAGGTGAATTACCTGACCGCGGAGCGCGATGGACAATCATCACTCAGGGTCATTTCTGGCTCGGTGTCGGATAGTCAGCAGACTGGCACCACCGGCACAGTGTTCGGCGCGCCGACCACCACCGGCGGAACCACGAGCCACTCGCTGGAGAGCAGCAAGGTGACGATGGACAGCAAGACCAATTTCTGGAGCGACCTGGAAAAGGCGCTGGCCACCATCGTGGGCAGCGGAAACGGACGCAGCGTGGTGGTGAGCCCGATGTCCGGTGTGATCGTGGTGCGTGCCATGCCCGATGAACTGCGCAGTGTCTCGGCCTACCTCAAGGCCGCGCAGATTTCCGTCGATCGGCAGGTGATACTGGAAGCCAAGATCGTCGACGTGCAATTGAACAACAGCTTTCAATCCGGTGTGAACTGGGCCGCGTTCAGAAATAACCCCAACAGCTCTACATCAGGCGGGGTGCTGTCGCCAGGTACCAGCCTCGCTTCTTCAGGGTCGTTAACCAACGGTCTGGTAACGGCGACGGCAGGCTCAAACATTGCTTTGGCAGGGGCGACTGCGGCTACCGGCTCGCTGTTCGGCTTGGCTTTCCAGACCAGCAATTTCGCCGCGCTGCTGAATTTCCTCGAGTCGCAGGGCAACGTGCAGGTCTTGTCCAGCCCGCGCATCGCGACGCTGAACAACCAGAAAGCCGTGCTCAAGGTCGGCACGGATGATTTCTTCGTCACCAACGTCTCGACGACGACGACGACAGGCACCGGTGTAAATACCACTACGCCTAGCGTTACGCTGCAGCCGTTTTTCTCCGGCGTTGCACTGGATATTACGCCCAGTATCGACGAGAACGGCGAAATCATCCTGCACGTGCATCCGTCGGTAAGCCAGGTCACCACGGTCACCAAGAATGTTGATTTGGGCTCGGCCGGCGGGTCGATCAGCTTGCCGCTGGCGTCCAGTGCGATCTCCGAAACAGACAGCATCGTGCGCGCGCGCAATGGCCAGATCGTCGCGATCGGCGGCCTGATGACCCAATCCGCAAGCAACAATGATTCCGGGTTGCCGGGCATGCCCAAGGCGGTATTCGGGCAGACCAATCAGGCCAGCGCAAAGCGCGAGCTGGTGATCCTGCTGAAACCGACCGTGGTGGACAGCGACAAGGACTGGTCCGACGACATCGTGCACAGCCGCGACCAGTTCAACGGGATGATGGGGAACGGTAACCCGTGAGGTTTCCCTGATATGTATCTGCAACACTTTGGTCTGCGCGAAGCGCCATTCAGCCTGACGCCGGACACCAGTTTCTTCTTTGCCTGTTCAAGCTATCAGGAGGCGCTCAATACACTGCTGGTGGCCGCCCGCAACGGCGAAGGCTTTATCAAGATCACCGGCGAAGTGGGCAACGGCAAGACTTTGCTGTGCCGGAAATTTCTTGCCACGCTCAACCAGGGCAAACAGTCCACCACACCGATAGGCACCCAGGATCAGGCCGTTGCCGCCGCACCTGCTCCGCGTTTCATCACCGCCTATATTCCCAACCCCTATCTCGAACCGGCCAGTCTGCTGATGGCCCTGGCGGAAGAATTTCGCGTGCCGCTGGAAAAGACGGCCGACCAGTACCAGCTGATGAAGGGATTGACACACTCGCTGCTTGAATGCGCGCGCAAAGGCCAGCGCGCATTGCTGTGCCTGGATGAGGCACAGGCAATGCCGCTGGAGAGCCTGGAGGTATTGCGCCTGCTGACCAATCTCGAAACTGAAAAACGCAAACTGCTGCAGGTGGTGTTGTTCGGCCAGCCCGAATTGAATGAACGCCTGAAACAGCATTCGGTGCGCCAGCTGCGCCAGCGCATCAGCTTTCAATACGACCTGCATGGGCTGCGCAAGAACGAACTGGAGCGCTATTTGCGCCATCGTCTGGCCGTGGCCGGATATGCCGGCGAGACATTGTTCAGCGATAGCGCGGTGGCCAAGCTGCACCGTATAACCAGAGGCACGCCGAGGCTGGTAAATATTATTGCCCACAAGGCTTTGATGCTGGCATTCAGTGAAGGCAGGCAGCAGGTATTTGCCGGGCATATCCGCGATGCGGCGTCGGACACGCCCGAGGTACACCGCGATTGGCTGCCGTGGGCGGCGGCGTTGACCGGTGCGGCGGTGATTGCGTCGCTGGGTATTGCGTGGGCGTGGCACTCGGGGATTGGGCTGTAATGAGCGTCATCAACCAGGTGCTTAACCAGCTCGAGCAGCGCGGAGCGCATACTGCAGCGGAGCAGGGCATGGTGCGCGCCGTGCCGCAGGCCAGACCCAACTTCGGTTTGCCGTTGCTGGCATTCGGGTTGGTGCTGTTGGCCGGGATCGCGGTATGGCAATGGATTCATGCACGCAAGCCTGTCATTTCTGCGGCAGGCGTCGCACAGCGCAGTCCGAACCCGGCAGGAGCAGGAAACAATTCCGGCGCTGATAAACTTGTGAAATCGACACTGCCGCAACAAGCTGCCAGACTCGATACACCGGCATCGGGCGTTGCAGTCGCTTACATGCCTGCCTCGCGACTGAGCTTCGAATTGAGTTCGATACCGCTTCCTTCGACCATCGGGCATGATGCTGAACAATCCTTGAAGAATAGCAAAGGCACTGGCGCCATTCCGCACGCGGTGAAGCCGGCCAGGAAGTCAGCAAGGAAGGCAGCCAAGAAGACATTCAAGGCACAACCGATAGCAACATCTGATGCAGAAGTTGCTGTGCCGGTTCCTGACGA
>CAVWTZ010000173.1:0-9341 GCA_963757485.1 uncultured beta proteobacterium | reverse complement strand
AGACTCCATTTCTTGCACATTCTTGGTACACGCACAGATCTTCATGTTCGCCTCCAGGTTTACTGCGCAATTGTAACTTTCATCCGCCACTCGAAGTATTCCGGCATCGCAACCGTGCCCTGCGTTGCAGTTGTCGTGCGCTTGAGCACCAACCGTTGATAGTGCACCAAAGGCAGGGAACCCACTGGCCAGCAAGCTGGACATGGGAGGCGGAATTGTCACAGTGGAACGCACGCTGCATGACTGTCATCTCCTGCATACGCGAAGTCACCCTGCATTCGGCGCTAACGTTAAACCCGGCCAGCATCTCCGGCAAGGGGGTAACTGGCCGAGAGGTGGCGATCAACCGACAAGTGGCAGCGAAACTCTGGCCTGAAGCAGCCTGCTCAACTGGACGACTCTTTCTCTCACCATGAGGCAATTCAATTTTTATTGATTTTTTATAAAACAACGACACACGGCGCATACAGGAATGTAATGCACCTTATCGTTCCGAACCCTTCGACTTTGCTCATAACTGATCGCCGAAATTACTAAAGTTACATAGAAACTTTGGTAATTTTAGCTGCGGCATAACATGCTTCTCATGTGAGCCTTCACTGAAACTATTGAAGCGAGCATGCCTGCTTCAATAGTTTTCCCGCAGGTAAATGAACTCGCTTGGAGCTTTGTACACTCCAAAGGTGGCCCGCCCGGGATTGCTCGGATTGACGGCCGCGCCGTTGCTGCCTCCAAGCAGGTAGCCCGGTGCGTTCAGGCTGATGTTGGCGCTGCCCGCGACGCCGGTCGGGCTCAAGGTAAAGGGTGCCACCCCGGCTGACACCGTCACTCCTTTGGGTGAAACCACGCTGACTCCGCTACCCAGTCCGTTCACGATGGATGCGACGATGTTGCCGCCCGCCGTGCTGAGATTGGTGTTGAATTGGGTGACGCTGTCGGTCGTGCTGGTCACCCAGCCTGTCGTGCTATTCCAGTACTGCACGGTGGCCGTCAACGGCAACTGCAACAATTCGGAGCCATACGCATTGGCGATATATACTCTGCCGCTCACCACCATGATCCCGCCTTCAACCGAAGATGCGCCCCGCTGCGAGGTGGCATCCGCATCTGTCGCGCGGATATAGATGTTGGTCGGAGCGGTTGGCGTAGTGCCGAAAGTGTAGCTCGGTGTAGCGGGGGTCAAGGTCGTTGTGCCCTGGCTGAAAGATGTGTAATTGATCGTGCTGCTGCCCAGCGAGGATCCGGAAGCGGCCGGGGGATTGTTCGTCGTGGTGCTGCCCGGCGCATCCCAGGCGTAGAGCGTCACGGCCTGGGCAAAGTTGGGGCTGGTATTTGTCGTACCGTCATAATTCACCGTGGTTACGCCCACAGCATTCCGAGCATAAACGTTGGTCGTGAACGCTTGGCCGGAATAGACAAATCCCTGGTCATGAGGATTGTTTAGAGTGGGGCAAGAATTCAGTGCGGTTGGGCATGGCATACCGGGTGTCACCACGGTGTCGAAATGGTCCGGAATGAAGCGCCCGACATTGCCTGCACCGTTACATACCGTGCCACCCGTGCCGGTGTTGCCCGTTGCGGTGAGGCCGGAGCCCAAGTAGCTGCCGCTGGCCAGCGTGGCAACCAGGTCGCCGTTGCCGACTTCGCTCCAGTTCAGATTGGTTGCGTTCGCCGCTCCGCCGGCAAAAGTGCCCACGCTGCCGCTGAACGTGCCATTGGACGAGTTCGTTCCCGTCGGCTGGCATTTGCTGAACGTCAGCGTCACCCCTTCCGGGCTTGATTCTTTGCCAAAATTGGCTGTTGCATTCCCCAAGGAATTCTTTGCTGTCACGGTGGCTGCAAAGTTATTTCCTGCCTTGATCGGAGCCGCTGTAATACCGCTGAACCCAAAAGAAGCGGGAGCGGCGACAAATGAACCACTGCCTGTCATGGAAAGCCCTGAATCCCCGGTTCCGGAGCTGCCGGTATAGGTTGCATTCAGCGCCAACTGCCCGACATCATTGTATTGAAGCGTCGTTGTTGCCACACCACTCGCATTGAAGGACAGCGAAGGACTTTGCCCTGTGGCATCGCAAGCTGAAGCTGCATTGTTCCCGGAATTAAGTGCAAACCCGGCCACGAGTGCAGGCAAGGTGCCGCTGCCCGGATTGGAATAGGAACATTTGAGGTTGATGGTTCGTGAAACATTGGCAAAGGCCGGCACGCAATTCAGCGCCTGATTGGATGCGCGCACCGCGCTGATAGTGATGTTCTGCGACGAGCCCGAAACAAGGTTGTTGGGGGAACTGAATAGCAATCCAGCGCTCGCGAACGGCAGGCTGCAGCTGGCCGTGGCAGTTCCAGAGTTCCAACACGTGGTTAAATTATTCGCTGCAGGATTGACCGCGCTCGCTCCAAGGATCACCGTTTGCGGGGTAGTCACGGGAAGGCCGACGGTCGTTGTCCCATTGGTTGTGATGTTGAACGGGACTGTTCCCCCTGGCGCGCCGGACCAGGTGATGACACCAGTCACTGCAGCGGCCGTATAGTTGGAAGTGCATGCCGCGTTCGCACAAGCAGTGACGGTCAGCGTCTCAGGTGTACAGGTCAGTCCATTTCCGTCGTGCGTTATAAGGATATGGTCCGGACCACTCACAGGGCAGGCGTGGGTCTGCGTGGCGTACTGAGCCAATTGAGCCTGGGTAAGGGCCACACTGAAGACCTGTACTTCGTCCAGATTCCCATGGAAGTGAAAAGTCGCTGGAGGCTCTGTTTGGGGCGGTCCATTGACCTCTCCACCGATCGACACAGGGCCAGCGTCGGTTCCCCATGTGCCGGTGTAGCCTGCTGCCGCATCACTGGTGACGGCGAGCAATGCACCCGCTTGACTGAACACATAGATGCTTCTGATCTTCGTGGTCATGTTGACTGATGCGGCTACGAAATACCAGGTATTGTTCTGGATGGTGTAGGTCGAATCCAGAATGACGGGCGCAATGCCGCGCGAGAAGAAACGCAAGATGCCGGCTGCGCCATCACCCAGGCTGAAGCCATAGCCGCCAGTATTGTTCTCGTCGTCTTCAAGGATGCGCTGACCAGTAAAAGTGTTGTTGTTTGTGTTGATCCACGCTGTCACCGTAAAATCGCTGGTCAGGTTCCCGATTGGCGTCTGGACATATCCCGCTGTGATGGTGGTTCCGTTGTCGAACACCCCGTAGCCACAGGTGCCGGGATTGCCGGCGATGGCCGGTGTTGCTGAAGCCGTCGATGCACTGTTAAAAGCTTGTGCATTATTCCCGTTTCCGGAACTATCGATAACCTGTCCAGATGTCCCGGTCCATGCGGATTCATCCATGTGGTATAGAGCCACTAACGGGCAAGCCGATGTCGTAAAGGCGACATCACTGCCATTGGTTGTCCCGCCGCTGTTCGTCCCGCTTGCCTGGAAGTGATAGGTGGTATTGCAAAGTAATCCAGTCAATGAGTAAGAAACAGCGGCATTGACTGCAGTTCCTGCCAGTGGGCTTTGCGTCGCTGTCACGGTGCTGCCGTAACCGGTAGTCAGCCCGTAATTGAATGTGACGGTGGTGCTCGTTCCATTGCTGCTCACGGTACCGTTCAAGGTCGCCCCGGATGAGGTCAAGGCAGTGGCGGCAGAGGTAGTGACGGTTGGTGGAAGGGGGCAAGCTGATGTGGTAAAGGTCATGTCGGCGCCATTGCTTGTGCCGCTGGAATTGCTGGCGCTCACACGAAAATGATAGAGCGTATTGCAGGTCAAGCCGGTTATGGCAGCAGAGACTGATTGCAAGCCGCTGTTGGCGGCCAGTGGACTTTGAGAGGCGGTTGCGTTACTGCCATAGCCGGTGGTCAGTCCATAATTGAAAGTGACGGTGGTACTTTTGGTACTGGGGTTAACCGCGCCATTCAGTGTCGCGCCAGTAGCAGTAACCGAAGTGGCCGGATTAGTTGTGGCGGTGGGTGCCGCAGCATGGGCCTGGCTGGCAAAAAACAGCATGCCAATAAACATAATTGCGGTGATAAGGGTAAAAGGGGTCAGACTCGATTTATCCGCAGACGTATCGAGGTCAAACTCCATTTCTTGCGCATTCTTGGTACACGCACAGACTTTCATGTTCGCCTCTAGGTTTACTGCGCAAATGTCATGCTCATCTGCCGCTCGACATAGTCCGCCACACCACCGCGCCCTGCGTTGCATTTCCAGGGTGAACTCGCGCCCCAACGCTTGATGGTGCGCGAGCTCACCCTACGTGATCATTTTCTTAATTCGTATGGCAAAAAGGTGTGTTGTGTCACTTGCCCATCTTCACGCTGATGACGCGTTCGACATAACCTATGTCGCCCGGATTGCCTGCCGTCTTTGCCGTTGCAGTCACGTTGTAGATCCAGACCGGTGTAGTACCCTCAGTATAGGATGCGGAAGTGCAAGTCACCGCCACGGTAAATGGCGCCAGCGTTCCGCCCAGCGTCCCCATATTGGTCGTCGGGACACAACCGGTCCACTGCACGCCCGCAGCAGTTTGCGAAACGCCGAACGCCGCCCATTCAATGCCGGCCCGTGCCGCCTGGTAGGCCCGCGCGCCCATCACGTCGAGTGCTGCGCTCTGCTGCTGCGAGGTGGAAAGCGTAACGGCAAACGTGCCCAGTGCCGCGATCACGACCAGCAGGAAGATGGCCGAGACCAGGCTGAAACCTTGATGGAGTTTTCTCATGGCGCGTTGTTCACATGAATTTCGCTATACAGACTCACGCTTTCGCCGCCGCTGGTCAAGGTCAAACGAATCGCCAGCAGTCCGAAGCGCTGGTTGGCAACCGTATAGTCGATAGTGCACCCGCTGACATCGTTTGCAAGGATGGCACTCAGCCCGCCTGGAGGATTTACCTGTGCGGCGTTGAATCCATAATTCCAGTAGCGCACGAGGCTCGCTTGTCCGTTCTGGTTGGCGTCCAATGTTCCCAATGTGCCCACACATGCATAAGTCACCGCCTGCTGCGCACCATCCACCACATCGAAGCGCTGCGAGGGCAATGCGGCCCAGACGGGTAGCCCCGCAGAATTATTGAATGAAACGGTTGTTTGCGATCCGGCCGTTCCGGTATAGGCGCGCAGAACGCCTGTTGCCGTTGTGTCGTATGGCGGATTGCCGCTCGACTGGGTGCTGCCTACGACGATATAGTCGCCCGCCAAAAAGTTGATCGCCGTGCCGATGATGTCGAAGGTGTTATCCGCCGCACCGAAAATCAGCGCGTTGCCTGTACAGGCGCCTGTGCAATTCTGCGCCGCACGGTAGCGCCCGCCATCCCTGGTAGGCAGAAATTCAACGCACGAATTTGCCCCGCAACCGGCAACGCGCACGCTGTTCGGCACCGCAGTGCGCACATCGCGCGCCATGCGGCGGATGGCCGTATCGGCGATGTCGGTGAGCGCGGCGCGGCGTCCCACAGCGATGTATTGGTCGATCGGCGTCTTGAGAAACACCGCCACCATGCCGCCGATGATGCCGGTGATGACGATCACCATGATCATTTCGACCAGCGTAAAGCCGTATTGACGGTTACGTGTATGCATCAATAAGCCGTCCTGTATCCGGAAATCTGCATGGCATTGCCTTGCGGGTCGGTCACGGTCACGGTGATGAGCACCGCGCTGCCTGCCGCAATCCCGTTCAGTGCCGCGTTGGCCACGCTGACGCTCGCGTTGTAATTCCCCAGCCCGGCGATGGCAGCTCCGTTCACCGAATAAATGCCGGTCGTGGCAAAGCCCTGATAATCTGTGACAATGTGATATTGGGAGGAGCGATTCGCCTGCGTCACCGGATTAGGAGTGATCGCACCGGTTGCCGGAATGAAATCCTGCAACTCGACCTCTTCCAGCAACGATTCTGCAACCGCCAAGGCCTGTTTGTGCACCAGCGGATCGGCGCTGCTTTTGGTCGTGACATTCAGCACCAGCAGTATGCCCGCCAGCGCAACGCTGACGATCACGATGAACATGATCAGTTCGACCAGGCTGATGCCGCGCTCCCGGGCTCTATTCGACATTGGTGGCTTTTGCGGCAATATTTGCCACGCATCGTCGCTCAAGCCTGGTCATCAATTCCCTCACCTTGATTCCGCCCTGTTTCGCAAGGCCGGGATTTTGCATCCACACCTGGATGAAAAATTCGCGCATCTGTTCGGACTGTTCCAAACGGATCAGCATCGTTTCCTCGGGAATGATTTGGCGCACACGCGCCCCGGGCTCAAGCATTCGGATCCTCGCCCCGTTTGATCTTTTGCAGCGCTTCGATGTCGAGCCGGTCCTTGGGGCGATCCGCAATGCGTTTCATCGCCACCAGATCGTCGATAGCCGCTATCCACACATCCTGCCCAAACAGCTTGCCGGCCACTGCATTCTCCATCAGTTGCTCGAACGGCACTTCCGGCCGCACCAGAATATCTACCACGCCGCCACCGACCTGCGGTTCTCTCAGCGAAAAGGCCAACACGCCCTTTTCACGATGCCATTGTTCGATTTGCGCCGGCAGTTTCTTAACGACTCGATCGATACCGGAATGGACGGCACCAGCCCGAAGCGTTTTGCCACCCCGATAAAACGCACCAGATTCTCATCATTCATCGCCAGCACCAGGTCGATATCGAATGTGGAACGCATGTATCCGTGCAACTGCACCGCGATACCGCCAACCAGCACATAGCTGACTTGCCCTTCCGACAGCGAGCGAAGGAGTTCAGCGATTTTCATTTCTGTCCCCCTGCTTGTCCATGTGCTTTTCTAGGGCGAATGCACATAACCGGTCTCGACCTCCACGTAATACGGGTTTGTTACGCCGCTGACGTTAATTGTACTTCAGACGTGCTGGCGTCGTACCGCCACAGTCCCACGGCTTGCCCAATGCGTCAAAATTGAAATTTGTTGCAGGTGACAGCGTAATCGCCGCGGATGGCGTGCTGATTTGATTGCTTTGCCCAAGTACTTTGCCCGGGTATAACCAGATTTGTATTGCAAGGGCTAGTCGCAAGGCTGGGGATGGCATTGGCGATGGTCAACGCGATATTGCTGGCGGTGATTGCCACGCAAACATTGCGGTGCTGCGCGATGGCTTCCTTCTGCGCGTAGCGCAACGCGGCTTGCACCTGATCGGCAAAGCCGCGCGATTTGAATACATTGGCATCAAAAAATCGCGGGGCGACGAACACCGACAGAATGCCGACGACGACCATCACCATGATCAGTTCGATCAGCGTGAAGCCGCGCTGCGAGAAGGTCGCTGCGTACCCCCCTAAAGGAAACGCCACCTGATGCTCACCCTGCAGACGGTCTTGGCGCAGGCAGCGGGGCACCCATCGGCGGAGACGATCTTGCCCAGCCTTTGGCTGGACGCAAGTCGCCTGCAACGCGACCCCTTGCGGGTGCTGAGCGCCGTCCGCGTACGTACCCGACAGCGAAACGGCAGACGATGCGCCAGGATGCTTCCTGACGGCTTGTGCTGCGGCTGGCATTTCGTTTTGAGCGATTCGCATAATATGCTGAAATATTTGTGGTTACGCACTCTTGAATGGGTTTACCAGCCTGCAGTGTACCAAAACCCGGAAGCTACGCGGACTTGCCTCTGGGGGCGCTGCGCTTGCGGCGCAGGATAAGCTCGATATTCTGTTGCGCCTCGGCAGCACAGTATCCGGTCGCCCTTACCGATTGCCAATAGCGCAACGCCGAATCGCCCACAAAATACGAAGAGTAACCTTCGTTCTTTGCCAGCCATGCGCTCACCGCCGCCACCATCCAATCGTTCACATCGCCGCTGCATTCGATACGCTCAAAAGCGGCGGAGGGCGCGAGATACGGCTCATGCGCAACAGGGGCATTTTTCTTCAGCGCCTTGAGGATGGCAGCAAAGTCAGTCTGGGCATTGCCCCGCAAACCCAGATCCGCCTGTATCCTTGCGGCAGTCAGCCTTCTCGGGATGCTGGCCTGTGCGTCTATCGCCTGTTGCACCGACACCAGCGACCGTTCCAATGCGGCCAGCCGCTCGGCAGCAGGAAGACCGGTTTTTCTGGCCAGCGCATAGCAGTTCAGCGCGTGCCGATACCTGTCATCAATCCCAGCAAATACAGCCCAGCCCTCTGCGTAGCCCAGACCTGCAAGATATTGAGTCCAGTTGCCGGCTACGTCGTTATCCGCGATGCCGGAAACATGTCCGTATAGAGCCAGCAACCCGCTCGCGGCCAACGCCTGCGCCTTGTCGTCCTTGCAAAAAAACAGGTTTAGCAGATAGGAGTCAACGTGGGCGGGATCAAGCACCGGCGCCAAAATCATCAAGCCCGGAATCAGCCGGTATGTCTTATAACCGAGCCGGTTAAACTCCTCGATGACGGCATAATTGATTTCCTGACCGTGTTTGTATTCAGCCATCACCAATGGTGAGGCCTCGCTTAGCAAACCCGGTGCTCCCCGGACGACCTGCGGTTCCTGGCCTTCGGCATCGATCTTGATGAAATCGACCGCACCCCAGCCGAATTCCTTGCGACAATCATCCAGCGTGGTCACGTCCACGCCGCCGTCCGAACTTTCTGCCTCGGATTCATCGAGCAGGCGATTCAGCTCGGAATTGTTTTCGATCCTGAAATAGCTGCGCCGCTTGCTGTCCGATACCGCACGCTCGATTACCTCAACTTGTTCGTATCCGTTGATTGCCGTACTCTCGCGCAGCAGCGTGGCGGTGGCGGGGTCCGGCTCGAAGGAATAAATCCTGCCGGAAGGCCCGACCAGCCCAGCCATGGAAAGTGTGTACACGCCGTAGTTTGCGCCCACGTCGATAGCGGTCTGGCCGGCCTGCAGCAACTTTCTGACAAAGCGGATTTCGTCCTCGAACCAGTCGCCTTGTTCCTCGATGACATAACGGCTCATTACCTCATAGGTATCCGGCAGACAGATTTTTGCAACCCCGGCAAGGTCAAGCGCAATATGCTTCTCTCCAGATGCAGACATCTCCCCACCCGCATCGGCACGCGCCTCGTTCTGGCGGCTCGCGCAGTAAGCCCGCCACATTTCGCGGTAGGCGGATTCGAGATTGCGGGTAAACCCGGCATGGTCGAGCAAGCGCGAAGCGGCCATCCTCTCGCGCAACCCTGCCCTGAGTGCGGTGAGACGGTCCCGGTCTGTTGCCAGCCGTGACGCAATCAGCACGAATTCCTCAACATCACGGGCAAGCAACTCCTGTAGCCCCAGAACACTCAACAGACTTGCGCCGACGCGGGCGGAACTGGCGCTCGCCTTCCAGGCTATCACCGGCACCCCCATCCACAGTGCTTAGCAATACGGGTCCAACCAAGCAGAGGACATA
>CAVWTZ010000172.1:0-6801 GCA_963757485.1 uncultured beta proteobacterium | reverse complement strand
GGAGCTGCCCTTCGCGAAGTGCTGCGTTAGGGACATGAAAACTCTTCGGTCCGTTATAGGATCAGGTTTGCTGCAAGCTGCCGGCAGGTCAAGTGAGCGGAGTCCCCTAGACCTGACAGCCCACTGCCACGCTGAAGCTCTCTACTGCCATTACGCGCTGCTTATGCCCAAACAACTCTTGATCGCCAGGATGTCCTCCAGAGTCGGAATCCTTTCTGGTTGATGAGCAGGTATGCGGTGATGAGGATCAGAGTAATCCGCAGTCGGCCCTCTGATGGCATCTGGGTCAATGAAACCATCCGCTCCGATCTTCCAGTTTGAGATCATGACATAGCACAATCCTTTGATCTTGCGCCCATCCGCTTCGACCAAGGCGCTCGCGCCACGAAATGTCTTCCCTGCCCACTTCGGTACTTGCATCTTGCCGAAAGCAATATCGTGGTATTGCTGTAGCCCAATGTTTTTCCAGCCGCCTTCAGGATCATCAACGAAGTATCGAACTGATCTCCTCTTCATCGGCGGAAGGGGGACATAATGATCTCGCAAATTTTCGCTCATCATCAACCTCTATGCCGTCACGATAGCCAGGACCGCGCTACGGTCGATGACGACCGCTGCTGCGTCGTTGTCGCCAGTCACTTCGCGGTATGCACGAACAAGCTGAAGCTCATTGGCGCTCAGAACGGTACTTTGCATGATGTCCTCGACGCATTCCCACGCTTCACGCATGTACTCGTTCATGACCAGGCGCAGCAGGTAGGCTGGATCGACTTCCAGGGCTTTTGCCAGGGGAGCGATTCGGTTGATTGGCAGCTTTGTGTAGCCGCGCTTGAACATCGTGATGATGTTTGGGTTGTCAAAGCCGCACGCTTCGGCGATTTCGCGTTGGGTCTTGTCGATTGCGCCGATTTTGTCCGCGAGGAACTCTGCGACGGTGAGGCGTTGAGGTATTTCTTTGGTCATTTGGATCTCCTTAATCATTAGTTATATGCGACGTACTGCATGTCGCACATTGATTATAGAAATCCCGCGCTTAGAAACAGTGGCAGTATTAAAAACGACCCAAGTTGTCGATTGCGCCGGTAGCCCGTGCTTGCAACTTTCCAATTCATTACGGGCAATGTCAGCTAATGAGCAGCGGGATAGTCCGGTGCAACTTTCGATGCCGGAAAGCTGTCGCTGACCGCTTTTAGGAAGCGTCTGTGAAAATATCATTTTTTTGGCGACATGCCTCACAATGATCTCCTTCGTTGAAAACAGGCAGGTTCCTTCTTCAGCGACACCGCGCTCTTCAGGCTCGCGGCAGCGCGGCGGGAGAAAAGGTTTCAAAAACATGGAAATAATGATTCAACGGACAGAACACTCCGGTATGGGCAACTTGGAAGAAACAAATGCGACCCCTTCGTCGGTCGCCGATCTTCGCGCGGCAGGCGTGGCAATCACCCCATTGCAGTCTATCAACTCCAGTCAGGCAAGGTTCGTTGGCGCAGACTGGGTGTTTGTTCAGATTTCTATGCAATCTCGCTGGATTCCCTGCCTAATCGCCTTGACCCCATTATGATTTAAAACGGGTTTGCGATGAAAAGCAGACATTGGTGTCAACTTCAGCCCGATGCGCGACGTTGTTGGGTTACCGTTGCCAATATCTTGCAGGGTAAGTTTATTGGCAAAACAGGCGGAGTTGTCTAGAATCGATAACGGTGATAAAACCTTCTCGTCGTTTTAAACGCTTTCAAAAAATAAAAATAACTGGGGAGAACAGCAAGCATGAAGACTTTTGTCGTTAGCATGATTGCAGCAGCAGGTTTGGTGATGGCAGGCAGCGTGATGGCGGAAGACATGCCGGAGCTGGCGATAGATAACGGTTGCACAACGTGCCACACGATCGAAACAAAACTGATCGGACCGGCATGGAGGGATGTGTCCAAGGCATACAATATCGTTGGCGCCACTGGTACTGCGGTTGATTCTTCAGCTTACCAAACCTCGCAGAAGGTTTCTGACATCCTGAAGGAACACGGCAAGCAGACTCCTGAAGCATGGTTGATCGAAAAAGTATCCAAGGGCGGCACAGGTGACTGGTTCACCACCACTGCGATGATCCAGAATGCACCGAGAGTTAGTCAGGCTGATATCAAGAAGCTTGTCGACTTTATCTTGGGTCTGGAAAAGAGGTAAGTATGTCAATGTCCTTCAGACTTGATCGGAAGAGCATTGTGGAAGGATTGGAAGCAATCATGAAAAAGCCGGCTCGCGCCGGCTTTTTTTTGCGTGCGCCAAGCATGGCGCGTTGTGCGTACGCACAACTTGGAGGTGAAAGTCCTCTACATACCCGGCAAGGTGAAAAGTTAGCTGAACGGCAAGGGTGTCCATCGCGAGGTGGAATCTAAAGGAAGCCGCGGGCAAAATGCTGGCCTGACGAACAGGAAGCGGATAACCTTCCAAATGGTTGCCAAAAGCTCGACGAGGATTTAATTGTGGTGGACGGAAGTGGCTATACAAACACACAGAAGCTCCGTGAATCATGGGCGTTGCCTGATCCGGATAAGTGGTGGACAGCACACCGCTATCGCCAGTATGTTGCCATAAAATCATTCACCAAGTTCTGCAATGATAATCATGTAGCCGGCCTCCTAGCTGCGTAGCTGCAGCAAGGGTAAAGTTAAGGTGCGAACCAAACTTAACCCAAGGAGGCCGACATGAAGAAGTATATCGGAATTGATTTGCATTCGAACAACAGTGTAGTGGTTGTAGCCGATGAAGAAGATCGAATTCTTTATCAAAAGCGTCTAGCAAATAATCTGAATGAAATACTGACGGCGCTTGCACCTCATCGAAATGAAACGGTTGGTGTAGTGGTCGAATCGACCTACAACTGGTATTGGTTAATTGATGGCTTGATGGATGCGGGGTATCAGGCGCACTTGGCACACCCATCAGCGATGAAGAAATATGAAGGACTGAAGTACAGCGGAGATTTTGCCGATGCTGCCTATCTGGCGCATCTGCTTCGCCTGGGATTATTACCTGAGGGCTATATTTTCCCACGTGAATTGCGTGCCATACGAGATCTTGGGCGCGGCGACGCAACTGGTTCGCGCTCAGAACGAAATGCGGGAGATTCTATCCATCGAGAATACTCTGGCGAGGGAAACCGGCGGACGAATGGATAAACGCCAAATCAAGGCAATGACGGCCGAAGGAATTGAGGCGTTAGGGTTGAAATCCGATGTGGCGTTGGCAATGGAGTCTAACCGGGTAGTCTGCCAAGCACTGCAACAACAGATAGTAGTGTTGGAGAAACGATTGGAAGAACAGGTCAAATTGCAGGCCGAATACCAGTTGGTCAAGACAATACCGGGCATAGGACAGATACTGGCTACTACGATCATGCTCGAAACGGGGACAATTTCGCGCTTTGCTAATGTCGGGAACTTCAGTTCCTACTGTCGGTGTGTAGACAGTCTGCATGAAAGCAACGGCAAGAAGAAAGGCTCTGGTCACGCCAAGAACGGAAATAAATATCTGGCGTGGGCATTCTTGGAAGCGGCAAACTTTGCATTACGGTTTTGCCCGGAAGCGAAACGATTTTATGAGCGCAAGAAGAATCGTACCAATCGCGTCGTGGCGCTCAAGTCCGTTGCGCACAAACTGGCGCGGGCATGTTATTACATTCTGCGAGAGCAGCAGCCTTTCGATGTGAAGAGATGTTTTGTTTAGAGTTTGGCCAAAGGCGATGAGCCAGGCACCGACACTGGAGTTACAACCACGGTAAATGATTGGACGCCGCCTTTGTGCCATCTGTTTTATGCAACACTGAATCGCCCAAGTCGTGAGCCACTTTAGCACTGGAGTCGCTATAGCGATAGCCACGGAAATGTGAAACAACCCTTTGGACACGTCTCGGAACCAGCGTTTCTCTGGGGTGGCAAAAGCCATCAGGGCCGTCGTAAAACATCACGACAAGCTTGATCTCGATGGGTGTGTGGTGCGATCTATTTCGCAACCAACTAAATGAGAAAACGGGTGCGGTTAAGTTTGCAGGAAACATAGTGGCATGGCTTTATGCTTCGTTGTAGAGCAACCAGATTGCGATGGTATTATTTTGCACTTGACTACCGGCCGACTAATGGGCGTGCCGGGAGCCGCATGTCGTGAAGTGCTGCTATGTGACAATCTGACTTACCGGAGCGCGACCGTCTGCTTTCTGGCTGTTAATATGGCGACATGACATGCTGGTGTGTGCCAGTTGTAGCTGTTCGGCACGGCATAGAAATGTAATGCTGTAATGTATAAATAGTAATAGTGGTAACGTATTTGTCTGGGTCGAAGGCTGGCGCCTTGGACCATCTTTGAGAACTCGTGGATAGCCGAGGCTTTTATCACCAAGTGGGTGTGCCTTGCGGGAAGCGCCAAAAAAAGCGGCCCGAAGGCCGCTATTTTTGTCCCTCACGCCTGTTTACGGGTTAATTGTAATTGGTACTTATCTGGCCCCCGTACTGGTCGTTCACACTTATCCAGTAATCGGCGAACGACCATGCGCCGGTTGTAGGCGCGGTTATGATTAACGTCGACGTGCCAGTTGAAGCCGCAGTCGTCGGGCTGTTTGCGTCGACGAATTCGCTTTGACCGCCAGTCCCATTCTGCCAGACATTGACGTTGACGTCGTTCCAGCTGAACCCTGTCGGTATGGTCCAGCCGAGCGTAAGCGTGGTAGTGGCGCTTACGCCATTCAGGCTTTGCATACCGCTGTCAATCGACGGGAAGGTCGTAAACGACAGCGCCGTGTTGAGTATCGGCGGAACCGGAAGCGTTACGGTATCGGTTTCAACAACAGTAGTGCCGGCGGTGTTATATATCTGTATGGTATAAACGCTCCCCGCCGTTATCGCGCCAATCTCTGCATCCGACATATTCCAGTTGTTATTGCCGCCGGTGCATCCCGTGCATGGTGGCGGATTGAGCGCGTCAGTTGTGGTTATGGCGAACCAGGTGTTGGTGTCGCTTTGGGCTACCGAGAACTGGTTGACCAGGGTTACGCCGCCGGAGGGAAGGCCGGGGCCAGTGACCACTGCCGACCCTATCGCCTGCTGGCCCTTGTTGTCGATGTTCAAATTGAGGCCGGTATTATAGATCGTGCCTGCAGTGCAGCCGCTGCCCAAGGTGCCGGTGCAGACATTTTTATTCGCGGTGGTGATTACCTTTACAGTCGCGATACGCTGGTCTCCTGCGGCCTGCCACACGCCGCTGGCATTTTTCTCAACCTTCCAGTTCTGCACCTCGTTTTTATTCTTTACCGAGCTTACAGGAAGAAACTGCACGTACGCTACCCCGTTAGTCAAGTCAACAGAGGTCACCGTCATACTGGCAAAACTTATGCCGATGTTGCTTTTATCCGTCGTGATGTTGGTGAGGAAAGCCGAGAGATCCTGTCCGTCCTGCAAAAAGTCGGTGCTAAACAAGGCAAGCAACGCGGGGTCGGTCGGGTTCGGCAGGCTGGTAGCAAAAAAGCCTGCAAAGGTATTAAAGCTCGTCAGGATTTGCTGTGTAGGCGTGGGCCCGCTGCTCGTCAGGCCGGTTGTCGGGAGCGTACCGGTAATCGGCGCCGGGGCGGTAGCGCTGCCTGCGGTCGTATCGACTGTCAGGGTGTGGGCCGCGTCCATTATATTGGTGATTGTCACCGCTGAAGGATTCGTTGCATTGACCTGTACGGCGTCCATAAACGCGTCTAGGCCAGTGTTGTTGGCGTTGAAGGTGGTTCTGAGCAGATCGGTAGCCGCACTAAGTCCCATGGCCTGAAGGGCCGGCGCCAACGCGGTAGTCAATGCCGTGGTCTGTGCGTTGAGTTGAGCTGGCGTAAGCGATGCAAGCCCACCGCTATTCAAGTAGTTGTTGACGATGCCTCCGGCTATATTCATCAACATAAGGTTGGTGAAGGGGGTGATGTCAATCGTGCCACCCACGTCCGCAGAGGTGGCTGCGGAATAAAGCGAGACCGTCGTGCCGCCTACCGTGCCGGTAGCAAGAAATGCGAAAGGTGGCTTCAGCCCGGCCACATTCACGGTATAACTGCCGTCCGCTGCAATAGGGACATTGGTTAGTACAGGCTGAGAGTTGCCGGATGAGTCTCTAACCGATACATAGCCGATTATCGGGGCGCCAGCGGCAGCCGTGCCACTAATCATGGTGGAAGGAGCAGCCGAGCCGCCACCTCCCCCGCACGATGCAAGGGCAACACTGAAAAGTACTGCCAAAAGCAATTTAATTGTTTTCATCATAATCTCCCTTATATCCATAGAAATTTACAAGCACAGCTCACCTAAACCCCTTGAAACAATCATGCTCTGATATATCCAATATATCAACTCAAATATATCAACGTAGTAAATTACGCATGTATTAGTGGCGAATGTTGCATAGGGTGCCAATTTCGCAATCCCCAATTGGGGAATAATCTGAACTTACGCATTTGGCACATTGTTACAGTCACCGTACCGAGTTGGGACGCGATTTCTTGTAAAGCACATTCAGGCGCAATATCTCCATCCAGACTTCCTCCGTGAATCCAGCACGGTCAAATCTGCCGCCGCTACGGGCGGTATTCAACAAGTCGGATAAATAGGCTTCGCCATCAGGCGAGTTCCAAAGCTGGACAATTTTCTCCAGGACTTGAGGATATTTTTCTTCAAGTATCGCGGGATATTGGTTTGGTAAGCATTTCAGCGTTTGCAGAACGGTTTCTTTAGTGACCATCGCTTCTTCCCTTTCATCAGGTCCATTTTATCTCAGTATCGAAACAGT
>CAVWTZ010000171.1:0-16122 GCA_963757485.1 uncultured beta proteobacterium | reverse complement strand
CAGCTGGAAGGCCGGAACCTGCCGCAGGCGGAACACTCCGCGCGCATTGCGCAGGAGCGCTACAACGAGTTGCAGCGCGAACAATTGCTGCTGCAACAGCAGCTGCAATTGGCCGAAACGCAGCATGCCCATCTGCAGCGCAACATCCAGCAACTGGATTCCCGCCGCTTGCGGTTGATGATGGAAAAGGACAATCTGCCGGGCGCCAATGACGGCGCGCTGCTGCAGGCGCAGCAACAGGCGGCCGATCTGGAAAGGGAACGCGCCGAGCAGATCGACAAGCTGGCTCGGCTGCAGGAGCAGTTGCCGCTGGCGGACACGCAGCGGCGCAACCAGCGCGAGTCGCTGCAACAGCAGGAACGCATGCTGGCGCAGACCGAGGCCAGGCTGCATGCCTTGCAGCAATTGCAGCGCCAGATCGACAGCGACAAGAATCTCAATGCATGGCTTCAACAGCATCAACTGGAACACAAACCGCGCCTGTGGCAGGCGATACGCATCGAGGCGGGCTGGGAAGACGCGCTGGAAGCGGTATTGCGGGAGCGGCTGAACGCGCTGTCCCTGCCGTCTCTGGATGCCGCTGCCGCGTGGAGCGACGCCCCCCCGGCGAAGCTTGCGCTGTTTTCACTAGCGGACACGTTCGCAGCGTCCGGCCACGGCAATCACGATGACGATCCGGTCCAGTTGAAGACGCTGTTGAGTTATGTGCAATGCCAGGACGCCCAGGTGCTCCCGGTGCTGCGCGACTGGCTGACCCATGTGTATGCCGTGGCGGATCTGGCGCAGGGCTATGCGCAACGCGCGCAGTTGCCCGCGGGCGGCTGGTTCGTCACGCCGCAGGGACATCTGATCGGCGCGCACAGCGTGCTGTTTCACGCGCCGGACAGCCAGTTGCACGGCGTGCTGGCGAGGCAGCGCGAAATAGAGAAACTGGAAACGGAGCTGGCCGAGCAGAACCGCAATGCGCAGTATTCCCGCGAGCAAGTCGAGAAAGCCGAACAGCATTATCAGTCCATCGATATCCAGATCGCGCCATTGCGCACTGCAGGCAACGAATTGCAGCAGCGTCTGCACGGTTTGCAAATGAACATCCTCAAACTCAGTCAGGCGCAAGAGCGCAGCGTGGAACGCGCCGCGCAGATAGCACGCGAAATGCAGGAAGTGGCCGACCTGCTCGGCACTGAACAACGCCAGCAGGCGGGCATAGACGAGCAGATCGCGATGCTGCGCGAGCAGATCGGGAGCTTCCATGCGCGGGTAGACGAGGCACAACGCAATGCCAATGCGCTTGATATTGCGTTGCGCGAACAGCGCAGCCGTTCTCAGCAGGCGCAGCATGCATTGCAGGAAGCCCGTTTCTTTGCCAAGACCTGTACCGAGAAAATCAGCGATCTGCAGCACAACGTTCAGCAGATCACCGATGCGCTGGCGCAGTTCGAGCAGAACCTGGCGCAATTGCGCGCCGATCTGTCGGTCAGCGAGGATGACTCGGCCCAGCAGCAATTGCAGGCGGCTCTGCTGGTGCGCCAGACTTGCGAGCAGGCGCTGGGCGAGGCGCGCAACGTCCTGGAAAACGCCACCGTCACCCTGCAAAAGCAGGAACAGGAGCGCATGGCCTGCGAGCACAGGCTGAACCCGCTACGCGAGAAACTCGGCGAGTTGACGCTCAAGGAGCAGGAGGCGCGTCTGCATTTCGAGCAATGGTCCGGGCAGCTGCAGGGCGCGGACGAACAAGCGCTGCTGCCGTTGCTGGGGCCTGACAATAGGCAATGGGGCAACAACAGGCCGAATGCCCTGCAAAGCGAATTGAACCGGTTGAACGCGGACATCGAGGCACTGGGCGCGGTGAATCTCGCGGCACTCGAGGAACTGCAGGTCGCGACCGAGCGCAAGGCCTATCTGGATGCACAGGCCGCGGATCTGAACGAGGCGATGGCGACACTGGAAGAGGCGATACGGCGCATCGACAAGGAATCGCGCGAACTGCTGATGGACACCTACAACAAGGTCAACCAGTATCTGGCGGAAATGTTCCCGATACTGTTTGCCGGCGGCGAAGCGCGCCTGGTTCTGACCGGCGAAGAGATACTCGACAGCGGCGTGCAGGTGATGGCGCAGCCGCCGGGCAAGAAGAACAGTTCTATCCACCTGTTGTCGGGCGGGGAAAAGGCGCTCACCGCGATCGCGCTGATATTCTCGTTATTCCAGCTCAACCCCGCGCCGTTCTGCCTGCTCGATGAAGTCGACGCGCCGCTGGACGACACCAACACCGAGCGGCTGTGCGCGCTGATCAGGAAAATGGCCCAGCACACCCAGTTCGTGTTCATCAGTCACAACAAGATCACCATGGAACTGGCGCAACAGCTGGTCGGCGTGACCATGCAGGAGAAGGGCGTGTCCAAGGTGGTGGCGGTGGACATCGAGGAAGCGTTGCGGATGCGCGACGAACAGCTGGTCGCCTAGCAAACCGGAGGTTTCCCGTGAGGATTATTTGCAGTAATTGCTGATGTCCTGCTGGGCCTTGTCGATGCGCTGCTGGCGTTGCGTGTCGTCGATATAGTAACGCTCCCCGCTGGAATTGACATCCATCATGCGCACGCCTGACTGCAAATTGCGCAGATTTTGTTGTGCGCTGTTGCAGTTGGCCTTCAGCGCATCGGCGGTTGCCTGTTTTGCAGCGGCTTGAGCGGCATCCGCCTGCTGCGCCTGTTGCGCCCTTTTCAATGCGGCTTCCTGCTGGACAAAGGTCGGTTCCCCGGTTCCGGCCACACCGCTTGCGCTTCCCGCACCTTCGGACGCCGAACGCAAAGCCTTGGCCTGCACCTCGGGCGGCGGCGCCTGATCCGAATAATGCACTCGACCCTGGTCGTCCACCCATTTGTTGACCTCGGCGAAAGCGTTTGTGCTGGCCAGTATCAGGAATATCAGCAGAAAATTGCCCATGTCATTGTTCCCGGGAATAGTGATCTTGATTGAAATCAAAACCGGCCGAAATAATTCAGCCAATTTGCACATCAGTCTAGCATGTGGATGTATGATTGCAAACGTATAAGATATACCGAATTTAATGAAACACGGGGATTCGTTTTATGCAGGAAAGCAAGGGCGGGCCAGCTCCCAATAAAACCAATAAGGTTGCGGAAACAGGTGACGAGGCGGTATTGAAGCTTTTCAAAGCCTATTTTCACGATCACAATCATACAGGCAAGCTTTACGACGATTTCCCCAATTTCATTCTGTTCAGGCCCAGTGTGCTGGAGGGCAGGGAAATCGCCACGCGCAGTTCGGAAAAATTGCTGCTCGATGATGTCATCCAGCGCGCCAAGGCTCGCAACGGTTACATCAGCGTGTCCAAACATCGCAATCCCAAGCTGGGTTATTACTGGCTGGAATTGTCGGTGATGCCGTTCATGATGGGTGATCGGGTGAGCAAGGATAACAAAGGCGAATTCTTTTACATACTCACCAAATTCATCGAATTTACCAAGCAGCACCCGAAAATGTACGGCGATTTGACCGCCGAAGATTGAATCCGACAAGGATATTTTGCTGATGCTGAACGGGATCAGGAAAATGGCGGACCGCCTCAGCGTATCACTCGAAATTTATCCGGAGAACATGCTGGTATCGTACAACCCGAATTGGCCCGTGACGGAAGTCCAGAAATTGCTGCAATCGCTCAAGGAAAACGACCAGGACTGGTGCGAGATGTTCTTCGAGTACATGATGTATGTGATGAGCAAGAAGTCCTAGGAACCGGTCTTCAACAGAACCAGAACCGCGCCGCTGCCGCCATTCCGTGGTTGAGCGTCGCAAAACCCCAATACCTGCGGATGCTGAGTGAGCCAGTGGCGCGTGAGCTTGCGCAATACCGCTTCGCCACCCTGGCTGTTCAGTCCCTTGCCATGTATCACCAGCACGCAGCGCAAGTTGCGATCGATCGCCTGTTGCAGAAACTGCTGCAACAGTTTTCGCGCCGTCTCGCTGTTGTTGCCGTGCAGGTCAAGGCTGTCCTGCACGGGCCACGCACCGCGGCGCAGCTTGCGCAGGGTCATGCGCGACAGGCCGTTGCTCAAAAATTCATCTGGGGCTGTTTCGGCTGCGAAATCGGAAAGCGTATCCGGTATTGCCGCTGGCATGGCCGGGCGGTCAAGCAGCGGCACGCGCGGAGCAGCTTGTGGCGTGATCCGGTTTTGATCCGGTAGCGGCTGCACTTCGCCGACCGCCGCGCGGAACAGCGCGGCATCTTCAGATGCTGTCTCGCCAGCGTTGCTTTTTTTCGCAGTTTTCTTCACTACGTATGTTGACGCGTTAACAGGGTGTTGAAAAACGTCGCGAGCGATGGCAGAACAAGACACGAAAGGGCGAAGTGGGTCTCGCAGGTATGGCCGGCTTGCCGCCCAACTCGCAAAAAGTAGCCGCTCTGACACGGTGTTGCGAAGCATCCCGGTGCGGGAAGAGCGGCCTGCATCTGCTCCCGCAAGCTGCTGGCTTCCCCATAACCAGCGACTTGGCGAGTGTAGTTGGCTCGCCTAGTCGAATGGCTAGTAGTTTTACCAGTAACGTGTCGCAGATGCGGTTTACACGCAAGTTTATCGCTTCGCGATCCCGCATTTTTAGCCCTTGAGGAACGCAGTTATGCCGAGCGCAGCAGTTTTCCAACATCCTGTCAGTGCTTGGCCAGCGAGGCCAGATACTTGTCCGCATCCAGCGCTGCCATGCAGCCCGTTCCGGCACTGGTGATCGCCTGGCGGTAAATCTGGTCCTGAACGTCACCAGCCGCGAACACGCCGGCTATGCTGGTTGCAGTGGCATTGCCGCTCGAACCGCCGCGCGTCTGGATATAGCCGTTGTTCATGTCCAGTTGTCCGGCAAAGATATCGGTATTGGGCTTGTGGCCTATCGCGATGAATACGCCATGCAGCGGAATTTCCCTGGTTTCGCCGCTCTGCACCATTTTGACGCGCATGCCCGTCACGCCGCTGCCGTCGCCGAGCACTTCGTCAAGCGTGCTGTTGAGTTGCAGCGAGATTTTTCCTTCATTCACCTTTTCCATCAGGTGATCAACCATGATGCGTTCGGCGCGGAAGGCGTCGCGCCTGTGCACCAGCGTGACGTGTCTGGCGATGTTGGACAGATACAGCGCTTCTTCCACCGCCGTGTTGCCGCCGCCCACCACGGCGACATCCTGTCCTTTATAGAAGAATCCGTCGCAGGTCGCGCAGCCGGAAACACCGCGTCCCATGAAGGACTCTTCGGAGGGCAAGCCGAGATACTGCGCAGAAGCCCCGGTGGCGATGATCAGCGCGTCGCATGTGTAGCTGCCGGCGTCGCCGATCAGCAGGAAGGGCTTTTGTTGGAGCTTGGCGGTGTGGATATGATCGTGAATCATCTGGGTATGAAAACGCTCGGCGTGCTGCTGGAAGCGCGCCATCAAATCCGGCCCCTGCACGCCCATCACATCGGCCGGCCAGTTGTCAACTTCGGTGGTCGTCATCATCTGGCCGCCCTGGGCCATGCCGGTGATCAGCACCGGCTTGAGGTTGGCGCGTGCGGCATATATTGCGGCGGTATATCCGGCCGGGCCGGAACCGAGAATGATGAGGCGATGATGTTGAGTCGTTGTGTTCATGGCTAGGGTTCTTTCAGCAATTGCATAATAGGTTGAGGTTTGCAGGCCGGTGAAACTGGTGGCCGTGCCTGTGTCTGGCCGAGCAAAATATGGAATTTAACAGTAGTTGAGACTGTCTGTCGAGCATCCATCGGTTAGAATCCGCACATGATGAAATGTATCCACGTCTATGTTTTGCTGGCGCTGTTTCTCGGAGCGCCCGCCGCCCACTCGGTAGTGTTGCCCGGAATACCCGAATTCATCGACCAAATGGTTGCCAGGCACAACTTCAAGCGCAGTGAACTCGAAAGCGTGTTTGCCCATGCCCAGCTTGTTCAGCCGGTGATAGACGCCATTTCCATCCCGCCCACCGCCAAGCCATGGCCGGAATACCGTGCGAACTTTGTCAACCCGCAACGCATCAGGCTGGGCCTGGAATTCTGGCGCAGATACCGGAGTACCCTGCAGCGCGCGGAACGGACTTACGGTGTCCCGCAGAATATCATTGTCGCCGTGATCGGCGTGGAGACCATCTACGGCCAGGATGCGGGTAGATTCCGCACCATCGATGCATTGACCACACTCGCATTCGACTATCCGCCTCGTGCCGATTTCTTCCGCAGCGAATTGGAGAATTTTCTGTTGCTGGCACGTGAACAGCAGTTCAATCTGCTGGACATACGCGGCTCTTACGCCGGCGCGCTCGGGATCCCGCAATTCATGCCGAGCAGCTATCGCGTTTACGCGGTGGATTTCAACGGCAATCGCAAGATCGATTTGCTGGGTGAAAACAAAGACGCGATCGGCAGCGTCGCCAATTACCTGAAGGGCTTTGGCTGGATCAGCCGCCAACCTTTGGAATCGGCGGGCGCAGGATTGTTGCCGCCTCGCAAGAAGCACATCATGGTGATACCGCCGATTGCGGTGCGCGCGCGGGTCAGCGAGGACATTTGCGCCGGCGATATCACCACCCCGCGCACGGTTGCGGCATGGTCGCTATCCGGTATAACGCCGACCGTGAAATTGGCCCAGAATCAGACTGCGCGTCTGATCGACTTTACAGTGGGAGAAAGCAAGGAGTTCTGGCTGGTATTCAACAACTTTGATGTCATCACGCGTTACAACAACAGCGACTATTATGCGATGTCGGTGTTCCAGCTGGCAGAGGCGCTGAACGAGGCACGCAAGGCTCAATCGCGCAAAACAATGCGCCGCGCGCCGCTGTAGTGACTTTCCCAGTATGTTTCGCGCATGTCTTCGGTGCGCACCCTGCCGCCGCTGCTGGGTGCATGAATGAAGCGATTGTTGCCCAGATAGATGCCGACGTGTGAATAAGCGCTGTGGTTGGTGTCGTAGAACACCAGATCGCCCTCGCGCAGCTGGGACGATTTGACCGGAAATCCGTGCCGGCTTATTTGCCGGGAATCATGCGGCAGCGACAAGTGGGCAGAATGGCGAAACACATAATCGACGAATCCGCTGCAATCGAATCCTTCCCGCGGAGTATGCCCGCCGTATTTGTAGGGCGTGCCGATCAGGCCGACTGCATAGGCAGTGAGCTTTCTGACCGACGGGGAACTGTATGCCTGATGCGTTGGCGCGTTTCCCCCGGTGGAAGCGCATGCGCCAAGCAGCAGCACGGATAGCAGCAATAACAGTTTCATGCCGCCAATGTAGTGCAGCGGCTCCGTGTTTGTAAAGCCTGCCCCGATGGCGTCGTGCCAGGTGAACGAAAAAAAAGCCCGACAGACCGTTGCGGTTGTCGGGCATGGGAGGATGGCTGAATCAGGTTTTCTTCATCGGGCAGGTGCTCATGCCGAGGATGGCGTATCCCGGGCAAAAACCGACCAGGCCGGTCAGCACCAGAACCGCTCCTATCACCCAGCCTACCCAGACCCACATGCCGACCAATGTTCCTGCGGCTGCCAGCCCGATCAACACCAGACCTACAATGACGCGCAAGGCGCGATCGATTGTTCCTTCATTGATTTTCATTTTGATCTCCTTTGGAATTTGATTACAGAGTTCGTAGCTTAGTCGGTTTGTGCCCGCTTGTCTGTGATAATAATCACAAAGCGAAGTTGAAAAATACCACGGACAAGCCCTAGAGGCTGGAAAATCTGTTCAGCGCGGCTGCGTCGACAATTTCGATTTGTTCCCGTCCCAGCCTGACCCACCCCTGTTCGGCAAAACCCTTGAGCAAGCGGCTGACGATCTCCCGCGCGCTGCCAAGTTCGTCGGCCAGTGCCTGATGGGTGGCGTGGATCGGATTGGGTTTATTGATCAGCAGAGTCGCCAGGCGCTGGTCGAGCTTCTGGAATGCCACCGCGGAAACCAGTTGCATCAGGTCGGTGAGGCGATCGGAAAACAGGTGAAAAACGTGGCCGCGAAACGATTCCTGGTTTTCGAGCAGGGCATGGAAGGCAGCCGCCGGCAACAGCACCATATCCAGGTCCTGCTCCGCGATGCCGCGCGCATGGTAGGGCGTGTTGCCGAGCAGGCAGCTGCTGGTGAGGATGCAACTTTCGCCGGGCATCACGCGGTACAGCTGCAATTCCCGACCGTTTGGCGCGGCCTTGATGACGCGGATGTTGCCGGACAGCAGCATCGGGAAACCCTGGCAGATCTGGTTCTCGTCGAAAACGACCGTTCCCGCCGGGAGATGCATCGCACCGGCCGCAGCCGCCAGTTCTGCCTGATTGGCGGCCGGCAGTTCACGCAGCATCGGGTACTGCTGCAACAGGCGGGATCGAGTATCGTCAGTCAGCATGAGTTATGCAAACAGGGATATAAAAAACGTCGCGAGCGGCGGCAGGACAAGGCGCGAATGGACGAGAAAGTAGCCGCTCTGACACGGTGTTGCGCAGCATCACGGTGCGGGAAGAGCGGCATGCATCTGCTCCCGCAAGCTGCTGGCTTTGCCAGTAACGTGTCGCAGATGCGGTTTGCTTGTATGTAAATGAGCATTTTGAGTCCATGAGCAACACAGTCATGCCGAGCGCAGTAGTTTTTTATTCCGGCCGCATGTGCGGGAAAAGAATCACATCGCGTATGCTGGCGCTGTCGGTGAGCAGCATCACCAGCCTGTCGATGCCGATGCCCTCGCCGGCGGTGGGCGGCAGGCCGTATTCCAGCGCGCGCACGTAGTCGTTGTCCTTGAACATGGCTTCCTCGTCGCCGGCTTCCTTGGCCGCGACCTGCGCGTCAAATCGCGCGGCCTGGTCTTCCGCATCGTTCAATTCCGAGAAACCGTTGGCGATCTCGCGCCCGACGATGAACAGTTCGAAACGCTCGGTGACTGCCGGATTCTTGTCGCTGGCGCGCGCCAGCGGCGAGACCTCCACCGGGTAGTCGATGATGAAAGTCGGCTCGAACAACTGCGCCTCGGCCAGTTCCTCGAACAGCGACAGTTGCAGGCCGCCGATGCCGTCTTCCGGCTTGTACTTCGCCTTCAGGTCTTCCAGTTCGGCGACCAGGAACTCCCGGTCATTGAGCGGTTCCGTGGTGAATTGCGGATGATATTTCTGGATCGCCTGCACCATCGTCAACCGGTGAAACGGTTTGCCCAGGTCCAGTTCCCTGCCCTGGTAGCTGATCAGTGTCCTGCCCAGAACCTTCTGCGCCACCTCGCGGAACAGGCTTTCGCTGAAGTCCATCAGGTATTTGTAGTCGCGGTAGGCCTCGTAGAATTCCAGCATCGTGAATTCCGGGTTGTGGCGAGTGGACAGGCCCTCGTTGCGGAAATTGCGGTTGATCTCGAACACCTTCTCGAAGCCGCCCACCACCAGCCGCTTCAGGTACAGCTCGGGCGCGATGCGCAGATACATTTTCATGTCCAGCGCGTTGTGGTGCGTCTCGAACGGCTTCGCGGCGGCGCCTCCCGGTATCGGGTGCATCATCGGCGTCTCGACTTCCAGATAGCCGTGGCGGATGAAAAATTCGCGTATCGCCTGGATGATCCTGGTGCGCGTCATGAACACCTTGCGCGCGTCCTCGTTGGTGATCAGGTCGAGATAGCGCTGGCGGTATTTCTGCTCCTGGTCGGACAGGCCGTGGAATTTCTCCGGCAGCGGGCGCAGCGCCTTGGTCAGCAGGCGCACTTGCGTGACGCGCACGGAAAGCTCGCCGGTCCTGGTCTTGAACAGCACGCCCGTGGCGCCGAGGATGTCGCCAAGGTCGTAATGCTTGAACGCGTTGTGCGCCTCCTCGCCGGTGTCGTTGTTGCTGATGAACAGCTGGATCTTGCCGCTCATGTCCTGGATCGTCGCGAAGCTGGCCTTGCCCATCACCCGCTTCAGCATCATGCGTCCGGCCACCGCGACATGAACCTGTAGTGCTTCCAGTTCGTCATGGGTATTCCCGCCGAATTCGCCGTGCAAATCGCCGGCCAGATGCTTGCGTTCGAAGTCGTTCGGGAAAGCCACGCCCGCCTGGCGTAGCGCATTGAGCTTGCTGCGGCGCTCGGCGATGATCTGGTTCTGGTCTTGCGGGTGCCCGGCCAAAAGTTCTTTGGATGGATGGGGGGTGTCTTCGGTAGTCATAACGGATCTCAAATTATCAATTCTGGTTAAACGCCTTGCTTCAAACTGGCGGAGATGAAATCGTCCAGGTCGCCGTCCAGCACGGCCTGGGTGTTGCCGACCTCGTAATTGGTGCGCAGGTCCTTGATGCGCGACTGGTCGAGCACGTAGGAGCGGATCTGGTGACCCCAGCCGATGTCGGTCTTGCCGTCTTCCATCGCCTGTTTCTCGGCATTGCGTTTGCGCAGTTCCTCTTCATACAGCTTGGATTTTAGCATCGCCATCGCCTCGGCGCGGTTGCGGTGCTGCGAGCGGTCGCTCTGGCATTGCACCACGATATTGGTCGGCAGGTGGGTGATGCGCACCGCCGAATCGGTCTTGTTGATGTGCTGTCCGCCCGCGCCGCTGGCGCGGTAGGTGTCGACGCGCAGGTCGGCCGGATTGATCTCGACTTCGATCGAGTCGTCCACTTCCGGATAGACGAACACGCTGGAGAACGAGGTATGGCGGCGGTTGCCGGAATCGAACGGCGACTTGCGCACCAGCCGGTGCACGCCGGTCTCGGTGCGCAGGTGGCCGTAGGCATAGTCGCCGATCACTTTGAGCGACGCGCCCTTGATGCCCGCGACTTCGCCGTCGGATTGTTCCAGCACCTCGACCTGGAATCCCTTGCGTTCGCAGTAGCGCAGATACATGCGCAGCAGCATGGCGGCCCAGTCCTGCGCTTCGGTGCCGCCGGAGCCGGCCTGGATGTCGACGAAGCAATTGTTCGGGTCCATAGGGTGGGAGAACATGCGGCGGAATTCCATCGCCGCGACGCGCTTCTCGATGTCCCGGATATCGGTGGCGGTGCTGTTCAGGCTTGCGTCGTCATTCTCCGCCTGGGCCATCTCGAACAGCTCGGACGCATCGGAAAGGTCCTGCTGGATTTTGCCGAGGCCGAACACCACGCCTTCCAGCATCTTGCGTTCGCGGCCCAGTTCCTGGGCGCGTTTGGCGTCCTGCCAGATTGCCGGATCTTCGGCGAGTTCGGATACTTCGGTCAGGCGCTCCTGCTTGGCATCGTAGTCAAAGATACCTCCGTAGTTCCGCGCTGCGCAGAGCCAGGTCTTGCAGTTGGTTGGAGAGGGCGTTGAGTTGTTCAGCTTCCATTAGTTCATCTCTATAACTTCGTTATTCGGGCGAATCGCGGTGTCGCGTGCTCGCTCATTCCTCGTCTATCAATCCGATATGTCTCGTCATTCGCTGCGCGGCTCCTTGCGCTTCATCCCGAAGAACAAATTTCTAGAGACGAACGAGATTCTGTCGGCAATGCTTAAGAGGGGCGGGATTATAACGCAACCAATCCGGCCAGCACGCCAAAAGCGATCGCGCCGAAGCCGGCGGCGACATGTCTGGCGAGTTGCTTCCCGCCGATGAACATCACAACGCCGAATTTGAACGCGAGGTTGGCCATGAACGCGATCGCGATCGAGGTGACGGCCTCGTGTTCGCCCAATTGCCCGAGATTGAACAGGCGCAGGCTGGAGAGCGTGATCGCATCGACATCGGTCAGCCCGGACACCAGCGCCACGGCATACAGGCCGCGATCACCCGCAAGATCCTGCATCCATGCCGCACCCAGCAACACGATCACATAGAGCAATCCAAACCCCAGCGCCGTTCGAAGTTCCGCCGGGTTGGGCGTATCCGGAATGTTGAGTTTCGTTGCGTTGGACATCTTGCGCCAGTTGTACAGCGCGACAACCAGGCCGAACAGGAAGCCGCCCGCAAGGACCGGCGCCAGTCCGGGCACAGTGCCATAGGCGACCACCGAACTGAGCACCAGCAGACGCAGCAACACCACCATGCTGGCAATCACGATGACCGAGGCGGCGAGTTGCGACATGGCCGGATTGTTCCTGCTGTTCTTTGCGTAGAGCAGCGTGGTTGCGGTGCTGGAAACAACACCGCCGAGAAAGCCCAGCAGAGGCGCCCCGTAACGGGTTCCCGCCACGTGCAGCGCGGTATAACCGGCCAGACTGATGCCGGAGATCAGCACCACCATCAGCCAGGCCTGGTGCGGATTGAACGCATTGTACGGGCCGAAATTATGGTCGGGCAGGATCGGCAGCACGATAAAGGTCAGCACGGAAAATTGCAGCACCGCAACCAGGTCGCTGCGCGTAAGACGCTGCGACATCCCGCGCAGCTCGGGTTTGAAATAGAGCAGGGCGGTGACCGCGATGGCCAGCATCACCGCGAGTTTGGACATCCCGTACCAGGTCATCACGCCCAGCCCGTAGCACAGCAGCAATGCAATCACGGTGGTGGTGCCCGGGTCGTCGGCTTCGGCAGGCTTGTTGTGGTATGCGGCGATGATCATGCCGGCCACCGCAAGCAGCCCGGCGATCAGCAGCCAGGGAAAATCCAGTTTTGCGGAGAGCAGCGCGGACAGCGTGCCGAACAGCGCGACCAGCGCAAACGTGCGCAGCCCCGCCTTGGCCGACGGAGTGCGCTCGCGTTCCAGCCCGATCAACAGGCCGATGGCGAGGCTGGTCAGGAACTGCGGCCAGGTTTCGATGCCGTTGTTGAGTACGAACAGGGATTCCATGGTTAGTCCTTTGCGTTCTGCCAGTGACGAACGACAAGCTGCAAACTCTGCGTGCCATTGTATTCATTGACGCTCAGGCTGTACACGGCGTGAATACGTTCTGGCAGGGGTTCGTTGTGCCCGAAAAGTATCGCATCGACGAGCCTGCCTTGGGCGCCCAAGTTCGCCCCCAATTCGGTGGAGTCAAGTTTTCCGGTACGGATGGTGCCGCCGAGCAGTTGCTCCCGCGATCGGCTGGCTTCGCCAGTAATGTGTCGCAGCTGCAATTTCAAATGCTTCTCGCCGACCACGCGCTGGTTGTGCACGATTAGGTCGTCATTGAATTGCGGGGCGGGGAAACCCTGTCCCCAGACTTGTTCATCCAGTTGACGGGCGATGTCCAGATTCATGTCGGCTGCATTCAGCGCGCCGTCGGTTTCGATGCGTTGCGCAAGGTCGTTTTGATCGAGCAGGTTGCCGGCGACTTGTTCAAAGGCGGTGGCAAATGCGGCAAAGTCGGATTCGGCGATACTGAGTCCAGCCGCAGCGGCATGCCCGCCGAATTTCCTGATCAGTGCCGGATGGCGCTTGCTGACCAGATCCAGCGCATCGCGCAGATGCAGCCCGGCGATGGAACGCCCGGAGCCTTTTATTTCCCCTGCTGATGAGCGTGCGAACGCGATGGTCGGGCGGTGGAATTTATCCTTGAGACGCGACGCAAGAATGCCGATCACGCCCTGGTGCCAGGACTCATCAAACAGCACAAGACTGAAATTCTCGGAAGGATCGACGCCTTCAAGCGACGCCAGCGCATTATCCTGCATACCGGTTTCGATTTTGCGCCGCTCGCGATTGAGTGCGTCGAGTCTGGCGGCGATCTGCAATGCGGCGGATACATCATCGGCCAACAAACAGTCGATGCCGAGGCTCATGTCGTCCAGCCGGCCGGCCGCATTCAGGCGCGGCCCGACGGTAAAGCCCAGGTCCTGGCTGGATGCGCGCGCCGGATCTTTTTTTGCAACCTGCAGCAGCGCGTTGATACCGGCACAGGCACGTCCGGCACGGATGCGCTGTATTCCCTGCTGTACCAGAATGCGATTGTTTTGATCAAGTTTGACCACATCGGCGACCGTGCCCAGCGCGACCAGATCGAGCAGGCCGGCAAGCCTGGGTTCTTCATGTCCGGCAAAAGCGCCGCGCCTCCGCAGTTCGGCACGCAGCGCCAGCAGCACATAAAACATCACACCGACCCCGGCCAGATTTTTGCTGGGAAATGCGCAGCCGGGTTGGTTGGGATTGACGATGCAGGCCGCATCCGGCAGCGTGTCGCCTGGCAAATGATGATCGGTGACCAGCACCTGCATGCCCAGCCGGCTGGCCTCGGCCACGCCATCTACGCTTGCAATGCCGTTGTCCACGGTGATCAGGATATCGGGATTGCTTTCTGCGGCGAGCCGGACGATTTCCGGTGTCAGCCCGTAGCCATACTCAAAACGATTCGGCACGATGAAATCGATTTGCGCACCAAAGGCGCGCAAGCCGCGTACTGCCACCGCGCAGGCAGTTGCACCGTCGGCATCGTAGTCGGCGATGACCATGAGCTTTTTCCGGTCCGCAATGGCGTCGGCCAGCAGACGTGCCATTTCCGCGGCATTTTTCAGGTTGTCAAAAGGCAGCAGTCCGGAAAGGGAAGTATCCAGCTGTTTGCTGTCCGTGATTCCTCGCGCGGCGAAAATTTTCGCCAGCGCCGGCGAATAGCCGCTGTGTTTCAGATGTTGCTCCGCTTGCGCAGGAATGTTGCGCGGAATGATTTCTGGCATGTTGATCGTCTGGATTTACAATTCAATGGCCTTGAGTTTAGCACCCTCCCGAAGTGAGGGCCGGCGAGTAGCCAATCGCCGCACCAGGCTCCCGCCTCGTTTTTTTCGGCCAGTTGAGCTAAAATCGCGCCTCTTTTCAAGTCGGGCATGGAATAACGTGGCACTCATAGTTCAGAAGTACGGCGGAACATCGGTCGGCAATCCGGAACGCATCAGGAACGTTGCGCGTCGCGTCGCCAAATTCAAGGCGCTCGGGCATCAGGTGGTGGTGGTGGTCTCGGCGATGAGCGGCGAAACAAATCGTCTCGTGGCGCTCGCCCACGAGATACAGAAACATCCCGATCCGCGCGAGCTGGACGTGGTCATCTCGACCGGCGAACAGGTCACCATCGGGCTGCTCGCGATGGCGCTCAAGGATCTGGGGCTGAAAGCCAAGAGCTATACCGGCGCGCAGGTCAGGATACTCACCGATAGTGCCTACACCAAAGCACGCATCGTTGCCATAGACGAACAAAACATACGCGCCGACCTGGCGAATGACTGCGTGGTGGTGGTGGCCGGTTTTCAGGGTGTCGATGAACACGGCAACATCACCACGCTGGGCCGCGGCGGCTCGGATACCACGGGTGTGGCCGTTGCGGCTGCGTTGCGTGCCGACGAATGCCAGATTTATACCGATGTGGACGGTGTGTACACCACCGATCCGCGCATGGTTCCCGAGGCGCGCCGGCTGAAGAGCATCACCTTCGAGGAAATGCTCGAGATGGCCAGCCTGGGTTCCAAGGTGCTGCAGATTCGCTCCGTGGAGTTCGCGGGGAAATACAAGGTCAAGCTGCGCGTGTTGTCGAGCTTTGAAGAAGAGGGCGAAGGCACGCTGATTACTTTTGAGGATAACGACAAAATGGAACAAGCCATTATTTCCGGCATCGCGTTCAATCGCGACGAAGCCAAAATCACCGTGATCGGCGTGCCCGACAAGCCCGGCATTGCCTACCAGATTCTGGGTCCGGTCTCCGACGCCAACATCGACGTGGACATCATCATCCAGAACGTCGGCACGGACGGCACCACCGACTTTTCCTTTACCGTGCATCGCAACGAATTCGCCAAGGCCATGGACATCCTGAAGAACAAGGTGCAACCGCATATCGGTGCGCGCGAAGTAATCGGGGACAACAGGGCGGCCAAAGTATCGGTGGTCGGCGTCGGAATGCGCTCGCATGTCGGCATTGCCAGCAAAATGTTCCGTACGCTGGCGGAAGAGGGTATCAACATCCAGATGATCTCAACTTCGGAAATAAAAATTTCCGTGGTGATCGACGAGAAATACCTCGAGCTCGCCGTGCGGGTATTGCACAAGGCCTTCGATCTTGATAGGGAAGACGCATAATCGTTTGACCTTTCAGGTAGGTTACTCTATTATGCGCGGCCTTCGGAGAGGTGGCCGAGAGGTCGAAGGCACGCCCCTGCTAAGGGCGCATACGAGCTTAAACTTGTATCGAGGGTTCGAATCCCTCCCTCTCCGCCAGCAAGTCTGAGCCCTTCCATGTGAAGGGCTTGGTTTTTGGTGAATGCCCGCACCACGCGGGGTGTGGGGCG
>CAVWTZ010000170.1:0-4372 GCA_963757485.1 uncultured beta proteobacterium | reverse complement strand
TGTTGTGTAACCCTTAAACATAGTATTGCTGCTTTGTCTTTAATGGGATGTGCTTCAAATGAAAGTCGCCAGAATTATGCAAGCTCAGTTCTGAACAGACCACTTCCAACCACTCAAGAGGGGAAGGTTCAAGAGTGTAACTGGATTAGATCAGAATTGCCCGTCAACAATCATCAGCCAATACGGAGCATCTATTGCTACATCGCCGATGATGGCAATGACATATCAGGCCGGTGCCCGAAGAAATATTGCCGCTCTAGAATCGCGTGCTTCAAACGTTCAATGCCAGTCAGCCTTTAGCAGCATTCTGCAAAGCCCAGTTCCAGTGTCAAAAAACAATCTTAACTTTGATGAATGTTTTTCTAATTGCCAGAAACTAACAGATAGGACAAAAGACCAATGTTTTGATGCTTGTAAATGAATCCCCACGCCTAGCCCGACGGGGCGAAAACGGACACCCTTATCCACTGGCGTGGGTTTTTATTTGAGGGGTGACACTGTAGGGGGTGCGATGAAAAATCCTGATTGGGTTCCGGATTGGTTCGATATAAAAAATTATGATTCAGTTGGCGGCATGGACTTGTTGGGTTGGGCGCGAGCCCTACAGTATCGGGAATTTCTATTATCTAAGTATGCAAGGGAATTTTATAAAACCAATGAAAATTTAGTTGAACGTCTAGCCTATGTGTCTAAGAATCCCGATTGCGGCGAAACTTGCTGGTTAGATCAATTTGATGATGCTAGTGATGATGATGTTATTAATGGCAAACCAATACCGGTTAGGTATGATTTATTGGATGACAAATCTGTTGACTCACTAACGGTTGGGATGGCTGCGGCAATTTGGGTTGACATTACTTCCAATGGTGAAGGGGCAAAATTTAAGAGAGATTTGGAAGTTGGGCGCAATCTAAAAGATCCAAAATTAAAAGAAAGGTTAACAAAGTTAGAAAATTCATCAATTGAGGAATTTCATTTGACGAGTTTACCGAAGGAGGCAGGGGAGAGTGATCAGGAATATTACTCTCGATATATCCAATATATGGGGGGGTTTACATTTGCTCAAGTTGACATTGGCGCGCCGGATGAGCTTTTGATTGAAGACTTTAAGAAATGGCTAACAGACATTCGCAAACTTACTGGTATCTCCACACATCCTCAAAAATTCACACCCACAGAAATAGCGGATTGGCACAAAAAGCGCGTACTGCCATTTATTGACTTAACCATTTGGGGGAAGCTAATGAAACAAAACATAACTCAACATCAAGTCGGCATGGTTCTTTTCCCAGATGACTACGATATTAGCTTGAGTGATCGTGTTCGGCGAACAATCAAACCTTTAGCCGATAATTTGATGAAGCCTCGTACGGTTGGTGCAATTTGTATGCAAACGGGCTTGCCTCATTATTGAGCGAGCGGCATAAAATAATCCCAAATCTATGCCGGAATAATTATAACAACAGAACATACCGGCGCTAATTTAACTAATTTTCGTTCCTCGTGAATATTTTTTATATGTGAATAATAGACAACCATGATGCACCTAGTACTGGACTAGATGCGCATAAACCTCTACGGAGATTTACATCATGGTAAACCCATCGCAACAAACCACACCACAGCTCTCGCAGTTCTACCGACTGCCACAATTGAAAGCTCGCCTTAATGTGTCCGGCTCAAGTATCTGGGCATGGGTCAAGGCTGGCAAATTCCCCAAGCCAATTAAACTATCAGAAAATTGCACCGCATGGGACGCTGCTGACGTCGAACTCTGGGCGTCTGAACGAATTGCTGCAAGCAGGGGGAAATAGATCATGCCCATAATCCCCCTTAACGAAAAGTATCGTCTGGCTTCTGATTATCGCGCTTGGGAACTTCAGGAAAAGATAACGCGAAAACACAGAAAGACTGGTAAGCCTGCGGAAGAATGGAGCCCTATCCGGTGGTATTCAACTTTTGACAGCGCGCTAAAGGATGTGTCTGAAGTCTGCCTGCGCATTTCCAAAGCCGAGGACATAGGTGAGGCAATCAAAGAGGTTAAAGACCTCTTGGCGAGCATCAGGCACGCTGTGGCAAGCGAGTTAACTGACAAAGGAGAGAGGAAAACATGAAAACATCTCCTTACTTTGCTTTTTATGCGAGCGATACGATGGCAGACAAACGCTATCGCTCAATGCGCCTTGATGAGCGTGGCTTACTTATATCAATGATGTGCGAGTGCTGGGTAAATCACTCTATGCCTGCCGATGCAGATTCGCTTGGGAAATGGTTGGGTTTCCAAAGTACAGAAGTTAAGGCAGCTTTTACCGAGCGCGTCTTGTCCTTTTTTTCAGCGGCCAAAGGTGAATTGACTTGTCCTGAGATTGAAAAGTACCGCGACAAAATATTGGCGAATAGAGAAAAGCAATCAAAAGGTGGCAAGAAGGGCGCTAATAAAAGGTGGCGCAAGGTTTCTAGCAATGATGGCTTACCCAATAACTCACCCAATGGGTTATCGATAGGTCGCTGGAAAGAAAAGACTAGAAACGAAAAGCCAAGAACCGGCTCGCCAGAGAAGGCTGATATTTCGCTTGATGGATCCGTGGCTAGAAGATTATGAAAAAGCATCTGTTGGTTAATTATTTTTTGTTCATGTGAAGGAAAATAATATGGCAACAAAGAACAAACCTAAAGCTGATCCAGTTGGCAAATCTCACTCAATTACTTTGAAGTTAGATAGCGGACAGTCAGAAGATGCGGCAATGGCCGAGATTGCAGTTAATGGTGCGATGGGCAATTGGCACAATCGTCAATTACTCGAAGGGTACTATGGGGAATTAAGCTTGATGGCGTGTATAGAGGCGCTGACAGATCAGGTCAAAGATGTGCAAAACGGGGAGCTTAAAAACTTCTGAAACCATGCTGACTTGCCAAGCTGTTGCATTGAACGCGATATTCACTGAATTGGCACGGCGATCCGCGCTCAACATGGGCGAGTATCTGACGCTTTCTACAAGTCCATTGAATGACAGGGCGGCGCTGCTGAATCAGTTGGATTATGGGTTAGATTTCTTTACGCCCAAGGCTGTATGATTTACCTAACAGAATAGCATTACAGAGCTGGCTCAGCCTAACCCGCCACCGGCAGCTATTCCAGTCGGTCGCGCAATTCGGTGACTTCCTCTCCCGACGCATCGCCCAGCGTTGCCGGATACCAGACGCTGCGATAGTTACACTGCCTTGTCCCATGCGCCGGTTGATCGCGTCCATCACTCGCGTCCTGCTGTCCGACCTAGCCTGTTCAGCAGGATCGTCGAACAGGGTCGCCTGGATCGTGGTTTTCGCCTGTAAGCCCATCAGCAACACGCCAGACTTCTTATATCGGTAGCCGCTGCGGTAGATCGCCTTCAACCCCTGTAAGCGCCGCATGGACGAGCTTGGCGGTATCGTCGCTTGGCTGGCTCAATGGTATGACCATCGAACGCCGGTATTGCGGATCATCTTCCTTGAACGGGTTGGTGCGGACATGGACATAGAGGCTGGCCGCCACTGAACCGTCATGTCTGAGCTTCTCTGCTGCGCGGGTAGTGAAATATGCGACTGATTTGAAGGTCATCGAAAGCGGTCACAGTCGAGCCAAACGAGCGCGAAATCATAATCTGTTGTCCGGGGTGTAACGGCGTCATCAAGCTCGATGCAGGGTATGCCGTTAAGCTCCTGAACTGTAAGGCCCGGGACGACCGAGAACTGCCCGCGCTATCATTTCCAGGTCGGCCGCGCGCAGGTCTTGAACCGTTTGGACAACCGCGACATGCGTCTGACGACACCGAGTGGCCCATCAGGAGAATCGCCCTTATGGTCCGCTCGTCGGCCATGGACTAAACCGCTAGCGCGGTGGATGGGTGCTCCGGTTCACGAGCTGGTGTAAGTTGAAACACAGATTCTTTTCCTTGATGTTGTGAGTAAGGCAATCCGCCTTATTTCAAGACAGGAGAAGAATCATGAGCACATCCAAGCAAGCTGTTCAAACCATCTCCCCGCTGCGCCAGCGCATGCTGGAAGACATGCGGATGCGCGAGCTTTCGCCCAAGACACAGTCCGCCTATATCCGTGCAGCGCGCAACCTTGTGCGCTTCCTCGGTCGGTCGCCAGATACGGCGACGCCTGATGACCTGCGGTGCTATCAGCTGCACCTGGCGGATAGCGGCAGATCCGCCATCACCATCAATACGACGATCACCGCGTCGAAGTTCTTCTTCGAAACCACCGTCCGTCGCGCCGACGTAATGGCATGATGGAATCGGTGCACGTGCCGCACAAGCTGCCTGTTGTGCTGAGCCGGGAGGAGGTGGCGCGCCTGATCCGGTGGGCCGGTTCCCTAAAATACCAG
>CAVWTZ010000169.1:0-8528 GCA_963757485.1 uncultured beta proteobacterium | reverse complement strand
CACCATCAGGATCGGGCTCGATGAGTGCCACATCGATTTACTTGTTGCTGTTCGCGTCGAGTTCGGTGCCAGCGAGCCCAGGCGAACTGCTCGGTGTCCGCGCCGCGGAGTCCGGCCGCCGCGTGCCTGTGGGCGCCTGGGTCTATCCCGGAAGCAACGAAAAACGAGATGACGTGCTCGTGGCGCTCGCCAAGCGCGGGGTCGTGCTGCTCGGCGAGTTGCACGACGAGGCGGAGCACCATCGCTGGCAGCTCCATACGATCGCGGCGCTGTTCAGCCACCGACCCGACATGGTCCTCGGCTTCGAGATGTTCCCGCGGCGCGTCCAGCCCGTGCTCGACCGCTGGTCCAAGGGCGAACTGGACGAAACCACCTTCCTGCGCGAGGTCGATTGGCCGCAGATCTGGGGCTTCGCCGACGAGCTCTACCTGCCGCTGTTCCATTTCGCCCGCATGCATCGCTTGCCGATGCTGGCGCTCAATATCGATCGGGCGACCAACCGTCGGGTTGCGGCACAAGGATTGGCCTCCGTGCCGAGCACCGAGCGGGAGGGCGTCGGCGATCCTGCACCGGCCTCTTCGTCTTATCGCGACCGCCTGTTTGAGTGGTTCAAGAAGCACCCGGCCGCTGGTGCAGGACGCCCGCGCGGCTTCGGAACGGTTCGAACGTTTCGTCTGCGCGCAGCAGTTCTGGGACCGCGCCATGGCCGAGGCGATCGCCGGCGCGCGGCGCGATGCGCGGCGGCCGCTGGTCGTCGGCATCATGGGCAGTGGCCATATTGAGTACGGAGACGGTGTGCCGTACCAACTCGCCGCCCTGGGGATGGACGATGTCGCCACGGCGCTGCCCTGGTGTGCGGACACCGATTATCCGATCCGATCCATCCCCGAATTGCGGATGTGCTGTTCGGTGTGGCGCCCTCTGCGTGACGAACCGAGCTCACGGTCTTCGTTTTTTCGCCGGTGCGGCGAAAATTTTCTTGAAGACCGACGAGATCACCGGCAGATCTCCTCCGATCTTTATATTGCCGAAGCAGCGGGAATGCCGGGCGTGGGGGTGGTGAGGTTGGGTCGATAGCGCGCGGATGTTCGAGGCTTTGTCGATTCGGTGTCGGTCCAAGCTCGAGCCGGAGCCCGCCATTGACGGGCTCGGTCGATGTATTATGTTATGAACGAGGGTGAGATCGAAATGGCGATGACCGTCACCAGCAAGGGTCGGGTGACCCTGCCGAAAGCCGTTCGAGATGCGGCCAGCATCGAGCCGGGCGACCGTGCAGCGTGCGCGCGCGGCCCGAAGGCGGTGCGATCGTGGAGCTGGAACGCGACGGGACGACGGACGCTGCGGCGGTCGAGACCGCTAGGCGTCGAATTGACCAGGCGGTCGCCGATCTTTACCGAGGCGGATCAAGCCCAACATGACGGCCGACGAATTGATGCGGCTGATGCGCGGCGACGATTGCCTGTGACACTCTATCGTGACGCGCGACGCGGCTTCCAGGCTATTGCCTCGGCCGAAACCGTCACGCGCGAGGAGCGAAGCGACGCGGCGATCCAGGGCCGCAACGCCGTGGTTCGCCCTCGAGAAGCGCATTCTGGAGCAGGCCAAGGATGAATTGCGTGCGCTGTACGGCAAAGGCTGAGACATTATTTTCGTGCCGAATTGGGCGACCCGCCATGAAGCCCGGGTCATGGCCGCATTTAGTGCTGCTGTGCCGCCAGCATCCGCTCAACATAACGCGCGATCAAATCGACTTCGAGGTTGACCAGGCTACCCGCGCTTAAATTTTTCAGGTTGGTCATCGCCAGCGTGTGCGGAATCAGGTTGACGCCGAATTCGCAGGCAACTGATTCGATATCGGCCACCTGGTTGATGGTCAGGCTGACACCATTGATGGTGATCGAGCCTTTGGTCGCAATATATTTCGCCAATGCCTGCGGCGCGCGTATTTCCAGTGTCCAGCTTTCGCCAAGATCGGAAAATTCGACGACCTCGCCCACGCCGTCGACATGGCCGCTGACCAGGTGTCCGCCCAGCCTGTCGGCCAGGCGCAACGCCTTTTCCAGATTCACCGGCGCACCGATCGCTTCCAGCCCCTCGGTACAGTTCAGCGTTTCGCGCGAAACATCGACGGTGAAACTGTCGGCGGTATGTTCGACGACCGTCAGGCATACACCGTTCACGGCGATGCTGTCGCCGGTCTGCACGTCGCCCAGGTCCAGCGCGCCGGTCGCAATCACCAGCCGCAAGCCGCCGTCGCGGTCGCTCGCCTGTTTGATGTTGCCTATATCTGCAATGATCCCGCTAAACATGTTCCACCTTTGCCGTGATGCGCATATCGCTCCCGACCTGCCGCACATCCTGCCATTTCAAATCGATGCGCTGATCCAGAGCGGTCAGCTCGCCCAATTGCGCCATGCCGCGCGCCCAGTCGCCGAGCAATTGCGGCGCGACGTACAACAGCAACTCATCAACCGAGCCGGCGCGCAGCAATGCGCCGTTCAGGGTGCTGCCCGCTTCCAGCAGCACTTCGTTGCAGCCGCGTTGCGCGAGGTCACGCATCATTGCCGGCAGATCGACCCGCCCGTTTCCGTCCGGAAGTGCACGCACCGTTGCGCCAGCCCGTTCGAGTACCGCAATTTTATCCTGATCGTGCAGGGCAGCGTAAATCAACACATTCGTTTCCTGCAGCATGCGCGCGGTCAACGGCATGCGCAACCTGCTATCCAGCACCACGCGCAACGGCTGTCGTTCGGTTTCGATATCGCGCACATTCATCCGCGCATCGTCCGCCAGCACGGTTCCGATTCCGGTCAACACCGCACAGGAACGCGCGCGCCAGTGTTGCACATCCAGCCTGGCCGCGTCGCCGGTGATCCACTTGCTGACTCCGTTCGCCAGCGCAGTGCGCCCGTCCAGGCTCATTGCGATCTTGCTGCGCAGCCAGGGCGTGCCGCGTGTCATGCGCGCGAAAAATCCGATGTTCAATTCACGCGCTGCGGCTTCCATCAGGCCGCAGGCAACCGCGATGCCGGCGCTGCGCAATTTTGCAATGCCTTCCCCCGCAACTTGCGGATTCGGGTCCTGCACCGCCGCCACCACGCGCGCGACGCCGGCCGCAATCAATGCATCCGCACAGGGCGGTGTCCTGCCATGATGACTGCAGGGTTCAAGAGTCACGTAGGCGGTCGCCCCGCGCGCTTTGTCTCCCGCCTCGCGCAAAGCGAGCACTTCGGCATGCGGTTCGCCGGCACGCCGATGCCAGCCGCTGCCGACCATCTTTTCATCCGCCACCAGCACGCAACCCACCCGCGGGTTCGGACTGGTTCCGTACAAGCCCAGTTCGGCCAGCCGCAGCGCCTGCGCCATCCAGCGGCTGTCCTGTGCGGTGAACATCAGGTCTTCTTTTTGCCGGAAGATGTTCGCGCCGGTGACCTGCGTACCGCCTCGACCGCTTCGGTGAAATCACCGACATCCTGGAAACTCTTGTACACCGATGCGAAGCGGATATAGGCAACCTTGTCGAGCTTGAGCAATTCCTTCATCACCATTTCGCCGACCTGGCGCGAGCCGATCTCGCGCTCGCCCAGCGCATGCAGCTTCTGGGTGACATTGTCTATCGCCGCATCGACCAGTTCGGCGGAGACCGGGCGCTTGTGCAAGGCGCGCTTGAAACTGGTGCGCAATTTTTCCTCGTCAAATTCGCTGCGCATGCCGTTTTGCTTGACAATCTGCGGCATGCGCAACTCGACCATCTCGTAGGTGGTGAAGCGTTTGTCGCAGGAGAGGCAGCGGCGGCGGCGGCGGATGCTGTCGCCGTCCTCGCTTTCGCGGGTATCGACCACCTGGGTCTTGTCGCCTTTGCAGAAAGGACATTTCATAAGTTACGGTGAAGAACGAAGGGGGGGCAAACCGAAGTTCGCCTTCTCCCTTCACCCTTGTCACTTCTCGCTTTATTTTTCATATACCGGGAACTGCGCGGTCAGCTTCTTCACCTCGCCACGCACGCGGCTGATCACCGCATCGTCGTTGGGCGCATCCAGCACGTCGGCGATCAGGTGGGCCAGTTTTTCGGCTTCCAGTTCCTTGAATCCGCGCGTGGTCATCGCCGGGCTGCCGATCCGGATGCCGCTGGTCACGAACGGCTTTTGCGGATCGTTGGGGATCGCGTTCTTGTTCACGGTGATGTGTGCTCGTCCCAGCGCGGCTTCGGCTTCCTTGCCGGTGATCTGCTTGGCCTGCAGGTCGACCAGGAACACATGGCTGTCGGTGCGTCCGGACACGATACGCAAACCGCGTTCCTGCAGCACCTTGGTCATCACCCGCGCATTTTCCACCACCTGGGTCTGGTAAACCTTGAATTCCTTGCTGGCCGCTTCCTTGAAGGCCACCGCCTTGGCTGCGATCACGTGCATCAGCGGGCCGCCCTGCAGCGTGGGGAATATCGCCGAGTTCAGCGCCTTTTCGTGTTCGGCCCTGGCGAGGATCAGCCCGCCGCGCGGACCGCGCAGGGTCTTGTGGGTGGTGGTCGTGACAAAATCCGCGATGCCGACCGGATTGGGGTAGATTCCCGCCGCGATCAGGCCGGCGTAATGCGCCATGTCCACGAACAGATAGGCGCCCACGCTGTCGGCAATGGCGCGAAACCGTTTCCAGTCGATCACCAGCGAGTACGCGGATGCGCCCGCAACGATCATCCTCGGCTTGTGCTGCGTTGCCAGCGCCTGCACCTGGTCGTAGTCGATTCCCTCGCTGGCGTTCAGGCCATACTGGACCGCGTGGTACAGCTTGCCGCTGATGTTGACCGACGCGCCGTGGGTCAGGTGCCCGCCATGCGCGAGCGACATGCCGAGGATGGTGTCGCCCGGCTTGAGCACCGACATATACACCGCCTGGTTGGCCTGCGACCCGGAATGGGGCTGCACATTGGCATATTCTGCGCCGAACAGCGCTTTCGCGCGATCGATCGCCAGTTGCTCGGCGACGTCCACATACTCGCAACCGCCGTAGTAACGCTTGCCGGGATAACCTTCCGCATACTTGTTGGTCAGTTTGCTGCCCTGGGCTTCCATCACCGCAGGGCTGGTATAGTTTTCCGACGCGATCAGTTCGATATGGTCTTCCTGGCGGCGGTTTTCATTCTGGATGGCCGCCCAAAGTTCCGGGTCGGTTTGGGCAATGGTGTTTTTGCTGGAGAACATGGCGCTATTCCTGATTTGTGGAAACTGGAAAGGCGGGAATTCTACCATGTTGCGCATAAAAGCACGGTTTGAGCGGGTGGCAGATAGCTCGCCCTGCAGATTTTGAGCCTGGTTTTATGCGATTGGCATTTTCCGGCGCCCTAGGCAAATTTCCGGGCAATGGAATGCTCTCGGGAGAGCTGATTAAAATTGTGCGGCCCGGCGCGTGGGGCTACAATGCCGGCATGCCTGATTTCGATTTGACACACCACTTCCTGATTGCCATGCCTGCGATGCAGGAAGGGGTTTTTGCCGGGACGTTGACTTACATCTGCGAGCACAACGAAAACGGTGCGCTGGGGATCGTGGTGAATCGCCCGATCAGTCTCACACTGGGCGAGATGTTTGACCAGGTCAATATTCCGCTGGACCAGCCCGAGCTTGTGAAGATGCCGGCGTATTTCGGCGGGCCTGTGCAAACGGAGCGAGGTTTCGTGCTGCATGACACGCCGGGAAACTGGGAGTCAACGTTATGCATCAACAACAAACTGGCGCTGACGACCTCGAGGGATATTCTCGAAGCGATCGGCAAAGGGCAGGGGCCGCGCAATATGATCGTTACGCTGGGCTATGCAGGCTGGGACCAGGGGCAGCTGGAGCACGAGATAACCGAGAACATCTGGCTGACGGTGCCGGCTTCGGAACATGTTTTGTTCGATCTGCCGCCCGAAGAACGCCTGTCGGCCGCAATGGCCCTGCTCGGGGTGGATTATTCTTCCCTGGTCGAAGATGCCGGGCATGCCTGAAGCTGCATCCTGCTCGCTTTCCGTCTTCATTCCCGATGGAACACTGCTCGCATTCGACTTTGGCACCAAGCGCATCGGCATCGCGGTCGGCAACAGCCTGTTGCGCCGCGCCCATCCGCTGGCCACCATAAGCGGCGAAAAGACCGATGCGCGCTTTGCGGCAATCGCTGCACTGGTGAAGGAATGGCAGCCCGGCGCGCTGGTGGTCGGGCTGCCGAGCAATGAAGACGGTACGCCGCACGAATTGACCGCGCTGTGCCGGCGCTTCGCCAACCGCCTCAAGGGCCGGTTCAATTTGCCGACGATTTTGCTGGATGAGCGTTATACTTCGCTCGCCGCAAGCGCGCAGCTGAGAGAGGAGGGTGTCCACGGCATGAAGCAAAAAACCCTGATCGACCAGTATGCCGCGCAGCAGATTTTGCAGGCCTATTTTGATGAACCCGCAGCAGGAATACCCGCATGAACAATCCGCAACTCAACAAGAACGGCGAACTCCAGCATCTGCTGTCTACCGAGGGATTGCCGCTGGGCATCCTGCGCGCGATCCTCGACAAGGCCGCGACCTTTGTCGATGTCAGCGACCGGTTCGAGATCAGGAATGAGCCGCTGCTGAAGGGCAAATCGGTCTTCAACGTGTTCTTCGAGAACAGCACGCGCACCCGCACCACCTTTGAGATCGCCGCCAAACGGCTGTCGGCGGACGTGGTCAACCTCAACATCGGTTCGTCGTCCACCAGCAAGGGCGAAACGCTGCTGGATACGGTCGACAACCTGTGCGCGATGCATGCGGACATGTTCGTGGTGCGCCACTCGCAAAGCGGCGCGGCGCATATCATCGCGCGCCATGTCGCGCCGGAAATACACGTCATCAACGCCGGCGACGGGCGCCATGCCCATCCCACACAGGCACTGCTGGACATGTTCACGATCCGCCATTACAAGCGCGAGTTCCACAATCTGCGCGTCGCCATTGTCGGTGACATTCTGCATTCGCGCGTGGCGCGCTCCCAGATCCACGCGCTGACCACGCTGGGCGTGCCCGAAGTGCGGGTCGTGGCGCCCAAGACGCTGCTGCCGACCCTGGTCGAGAATCTCGGGGTGCGGGTCTTCCACGACATGAACGAGGGGCTGGAGGATGTCGACGTAGTCATGATGCTGCGCCTGCAGAACGAGCGCATGCAGGGCGCCGCGCTGCCTTCCGCGCAGGAATATTTCAAATACTACGGGCTGACCGAAGAAAAGCTCGCGCGCGCCAGGCCGGACGCGATCGTGATGCACCCCGGCCCGATGAACCGCGGTGTCGAGATCGATTCCAGCGTGGCCGACGGCAAGCACTCCGTGATCCTGCCGCAGGTGACCTTCGGTATCGCGGTGCGCATGGCGGTGATGACTATGCTGGCGGGAGCAGAGCGATGAACATCCATATCAGGAACGGCCGTCTGATCGACCCGAAGAACAACATCGATGCGCAGCAGGACGTGTATATCGTCGACCGGCGCGTGGCCGCGATCGGTGTATCGCCCCCGGGTTTCGTCGCCGACCAGACGATAGACGCCGGCGGGTTGATCGTGATGCCGGGGTTGATGGATCTTGCCGCGCGCCTGCGCGAGCCGGGCTACGAGTACAAGGCGACTCTCGAATCGGAGATGAACGCGGCCGTGGCAGGCGGGATCACCAGCCTCGCCTGTCCTCCGGATACCGATCCGCCGCTGGATGAACCGGGTCTGGTCGAAATGCTCAAGCGCCGCGCGCGTTCGCTGAACCAGGCGCGGGTGTTTCCGGTCGGCGCGCTGACTTACGGCCTGAAAGGCATGGAACTTACCGAAATGAACGAGCTGACCGAAGCCGGATGCAAGGCTTTCAGCCAGGCGGACGCGCCCCTTACCGACACACGCGTGCTGCTGCGCGCGATGCAATACGCGTCCACGTTCGGCTATCGCGTGTGGCTGCGCCCGCAGGACAGTTTCCTTGCCAAGGACGGCGTCGCGCACGATGGCGAAGTGGCAACCCGCCTAGGCCTGCCGTCGATTCCGGTGATTGCGGAAACCATCGCGCTGTCCACTGCCCTGCAGCTCGCGCGCGAGACCGGCGCAATCCTGCATATCTGCCGTGTTTCCAGCGCCGCGGCAGTGGACATGATTCGTTCGGCCAAACGGGAAGGACTGAAGGTGAGCTGCGATGTATCCATGAACCACGTGCATCTGACCGAAATGGACATCGGATACTTCGACGCAAACTGCCGCCTGGCGCCGCCGCTGCGCAGCGAGGCAGACAGGGCGGCGCTGCGTGCCGGGCTGCTCGATGGCACGATAGACGCAATCTGTTCCAACCATTCGCCGGTGGACGATGATGCCAAGCAGCTGCCTTTCGCCGAAGCCGAAGCCGGTGCGACGGGACTGGAACTGCTGTTGCCGCTGGTGCTGAAATGGGCGGAACAGGAACGTGTTCCGCTGCTTGAAGCGCTGGCACATGTCACGATCAGGCCCGCGCAATTGCTCGGCCAGAAGATGGGCCATCTGTCGGTCGGCGCCCACGCGGATATTTG
>CAVWTZ010000168.1:0-26494 GCA_963757485.1 uncultured beta proteobacterium | reverse complement strand
ACCGCGCCGCGGCCTGCATTGCAGCGGCATCGCGCACATCCAGCGCGTAGCAGAATACCTGTCCGGGAAATTCTGCTGCAAGACCCTGCAGCAACTCGCCGCGTCTGGCGATCGCGCCGATTGTTGCGCCGCATTCAAGATAATGACGCGCGAGCGCCAGGCCCAAGCCGCTCGATGCCCCGGTGATGACCAGCCTGCGTGGTTGTTCCGGCTTTAGTCGGTTTACAACCACGGCGTACTCCTTGCGGGTGGACTTGATGTGCGTCTTTCGCATATCTATAACCAACCACTTGCAACCGTCGTTGGGTTGCTTATAACCAGCCACTTGGCTGCTGTCGTTTGGCAGCCTAGTGGAATGGCTAGCAGTTCCATCAGTGGGATGGCTAGTTGTCTCATCAGTCGAATGGCCAGCCAACTACACGGAGTGGCACTTCACAAATCATCGGCAGTTGCAGATGTCCGGCTGTCCGGAAGCAGGCTATTTTCCGTGGGTCTTGCGCGCCAGCACGATCACCTCTTTCAAGGCGCGGATGGTATCTTCCGGCTGCAGACCTTCGATCACATATTTCCCGTCCACCACCAGTGTCGGGGTGCCGTTGATACCATAGCTGCGTATCATTTGCTTGGCGCGAGTCACCATGCTTTGCATCGCGAAAGAATTGTACGCGGCGGTAAACTTTGCGCTATCAACGCCATATTTCGCGACAAAATCGGCAATCTTGTCTTCATCGACCAGAACCATATTGTCGTCGTTCCACGCACGATACAGCGCATCATGCAACTGCGCCTGTTTACCCATGCTTTCCAGCGCGTAAAAGGTATATGCCATCGGCTCCCAGGAATCACGGAATACGGTAGGCACGTAAGTCAGTTCCACATCCTTGGGCATGGTCTTTTCCCATGCGCTTAACAACGGATGCAAATGATAGCAATGCGGGCAGCCGTAAAAGAAAAACTCCAGCACCTCGATCTTTTTGGTGCTTGTCGGTTGCGGCGGGTTCAGCAGACTGTAATCCCTGCCGAGTTGCGCATCGGCCAATGCCGCTCCGCTTGCCAGCAGTGCCAACGCTACGACCAGACTCCGTATCAAGCTCTTCATGTATTGCTCCTTTGTGATTGTAATGATGCTTATTGCGCATGCATCGGAGTGCTATTCACCCCGTTTTGTTTCAGAAAACCGCGTGCACGATTCAATTCATCCGCATTTTTGTAGGGCCCCGTGCGCACACGATACCACACGCCCTTGTCCTTGATTGTCGCTGTCTGGATGCTGGCTTCGACGCCCAGCAGGGCCAGTTTTGCCTTGAGGTTTTCGGCATCATTCGCACTCGGAAATGATCCTGCCTGCAATATCTGCGGCTCGTAGGCTGCAGACAATGATTTCGCGGGCTGGTTCTTGTCCGCGGTTTTGGCCTGATCGGCAGGCTTGGCCGGTGCAGCGGCAGTCGATTTCTGTTTATCAGTCAGTATCTGGTAGAACTGAAACCGCTGCTTGCCATCACCTGTTGCCGTCGGTTGCTCGGCAGGAATTGCCGGAGCCGATTCCGGCTGCGGCCTCGCCATAGCCGGTTGCTCCCGGTTCACGAACGGGCTGGGTGACTTCTTCAGAAACCATGCCACTGCAGCGGCCAGGCCGGCACCGATGACCATGCCGGCAAGAATGCCGACCCATAACGAACTCCCGCCCTTGCGATGCCCCGCCGGTTTGTTGCCGCTTTCCCTTTTCATATCTTTCCGTTCGATTTCATCGCTCTTTCCCAAGCACGGTTCACATTTTTTCCGGTGCGCTCGACACCCAGCAATGCCAATCCGTTGCGTATCACTTGCGCTACCGCTGCCGCCAATGCCAGCCGCGCCAACTTGACCGACTCATCCTCGACCAGAAAGCGCGAGGCATTATAGTAGCTGTGAAAATCGGCCGCCAAGTCCCTGAGATAAAACGCGACCAGGTGCGGCGCGAGGTCCTGCGCGGCATTCTCGATTACCTGCGGATAGTCGATCAGCCTTTGCAGCAATGCCGTTTCGTATTCGCTATCCAGCAGGCTTACATTGGCCAGAAGCAGGGCTTTGTGCTCCCCCGCCCATAATGCCAGCACCGCGCTGATGCGCGCGTGGGCATACTGGATATAGTACACCGGGTTGTCGTTGCTCTTCGATTTTGCCAGATCGATATCGAACACCAGCTGGGAATCCGGATGGCGCGCCGCAAGAAAATAGCGCGTCGCATCGCACCCCACCTCGTCGATGAGGTCGCGCAGCGTAACGTAACTGCCCGCGCGCTTGGAAATCTTCACTTCCTGGCCGTTGCGCAACACCGTGACCATCTGGTGCAGCACATAATCCGGCCAGCCCTGGGGAATCCCTTCATCCAGCGCCTGCAGCCCCGCCCTGACCCGCGTGATCGTGCTGTGGTGGTCGGCACCCTGTTCGTTGATGACGCGCGTGAATCCGCGCCGCCACTTGTCGAGATGATAGGCCACGTCCGGAACGAAATAGGTGTAAGTGCCGTCGCTCTTGCGCATCACCCGGTCCTTGTCATCGCCGAAATCGGTGGTGCGCAGCCACAGCGCGTCATCCTGTTCATAGGTATGGCCGCTGGCGATCAGCCGGTCGACTGTTTCCTGCACCTTGCCATCGGCATACAAGGCCGATTCCAGAGAGAACACGTCGAAATTCACGCCGAACGCGCGCAGGTCGATGTCCTGTTCGCGGCGCAGGTAGGCAACCGCGAAATGGCGGATCGCCTCGGTATCGTTCACGTTTCCGGATGCCTTGACATGCTGGTCGTCCGCTTCCACCGCTTCCCGCGCCATATAGGCCTCGGCGACATCCGCGATGTAGTCGCCGCGGTAACCCTCTTCCGGCCATGAAGGATGATCCGGCGTGATGCCCCTGCAGCGCAATTGCACCGAGCGCGTCAGATTGTCGATTTGCACGCCGGCATCGTTGTAGTAAAACTCGCGCGTCACATTCCAGCCTGCCGCATGCAGCACATTGCACAAACAATCGCCCACTGCCGCACCTCGACCGTGCCCCACGTGCAGCGGTCCGGTCGGGTTTGCTGATACGAACTCCACCCCCACCTTTCGTCCGGCACCGAGATGGATGTGGCCATAGCCCGCGCCTGCCTGCAACACCCCGTGCACCACCTGCTGTTTGGCCGCCGTGGTGATGAACACATTGATGAAGCCCGCCCCTGCAATTTCCATCTTCTCGATGACTTCGGATTCCGGCAATGCCGAAATCAACGCATGCGCGATTTCGCGCGGCGCTTTGCGCAGCGGCTTGGCCAGTTGCATCGCCAGATTGCAGGCATAGTCGCCATGGGCTGCCAGCTTGGGCCTCTCGATGAGAATCTCGGCCTGGGTTGTGCCATTGCCCGCAAGCCCGGGAGCAACCTCGAGCAATGCCTGCGCGAACAATTCGGACAAATGGGCTTTGAAGTTGATTACAACAGACATGAAGCGGCACCCTTAAAGAGGCGCAAATTATATCATCTTCGACAACCACCAATATTCGTGCGCTGAAAGGAATTCCAGGCCGCGGCGATTTTTGCTGGCTGCAGCGACATGAAACGACAGGAAATTTTCAGTCGGCCGACTTTGTTCTTTCCAATTTTGTCCGGCAGGAATTTCTGCTATCGACAAATGCGCTGCAAATCCCTAGAATAATTAGCATGCTAACAATTAGTGGACGAATTGATAATGAAGCCATTGGACGAACAATTTGCGGAATCTCTGCACCTGGTTGCTCATGCGTGGCGGATAGAGTTGGATCGGCGGCTGCGCCCATCGGGATTCTCCCATTCCCGCTGGCTGCTGCTGCTGCATCTGTCACGCCACGACGGCTGCACCCACCGCGAACTGGCGCAGCACATGGGCATAGAAGCCGCGACACTGGTCAGGCAGGTTGACCACATGGAGCAGCAAGGGCTGCTCAGACGCTGCGTCAGTGAGACCGACAGACGGGTCAAGCATCTGTGCCTTTCTGCCGCCGGCAAGAAGGCTGTTGAGCACATACGCAGCAATGCCGCCGAATTGCGCAAAGAGCTATTGTCCGGGTCGAGCAATGAAAGCATCGGCACTGCACTTGAGGTGTTATTCAATATCCGCGAAAAACTGGCCAAAAGCCCGTAACTGAAAGAAGAAGCAAATGGAATTTTTCCAAACTCACAAAAAAATCATCCTGATAGCTTTGGCGATTTTCGCGCTGTCGGCGGGTATTGCTTTCGTTTACTACTCCGGGCTGACACGCAGCACCGAAAACGCGTATATCAACGCGGATGTGGTGAATGTCGCGCCACAGGTCTCGGGTCGGGTCACTAACGTATACATCAGGGACAACCAGCATGTACGCAAAGGCGATCCGCTGTTCGACATTGACCCTCAACCGTTCGTTATCGCGTTGTCACGCGCACAGGCGGACATGGCACTGGCCAGACAGGCGGAGCGGCAGGATAAGGCGGAAATTTCCGTCGCCAGGGCTCAAGTATCGCAAACGGAAAGCGATCTTGCCAATGCCCGCAGCATCTATGCACGGGACCAGGAGCTGGTAGCCAAACACTTCCTCTCCCAGCAATCCCTCGAGGATGCGCATACCCGATTGCTGTCGTTGCAGGCAGGGCTTGAAGAAGCGCACGCCAGGCTGGCCAAGGCTCTGTCCGCACCGCAGCAACCCGATAAGCGCGGCGACATACTCAAGGCGCAGGCAGCCATCGAACAGGCGAAACTCGACCTGCAACATACCCATGTCATTGCAGCCCAGGACGGGCAGCTCAGCAACGTCACGCTCGCGGCGGGTTCTTTGGTCGCAGCCGGCGAACCCCAGTTTGCGCTGATCACCGACGGCAGCTTTCACATCGATGCCAATTTCAAGGAAACCGAACTCGCGGGCATTCATCCCGGCCAGATCGTGAACATCGAGATCGACATGTACCCCGGCCAGCATTTCAGGGGAATCGTGCAAAGCCTGAGCGGCGGGACCGGCACGGCCTTTTCGTTGTTGCCGCCACAGAACGCCACCGGCAACTGGGTGAAGATCGCACAGCGCGTGCCGGTACGCATCAAGATTGCCCAGACCGATGCGGCCTATCCGCTGCGCATCGGCGCGACGGCGACCGTGAGCGTGCAGCTGAAATAGTCGCATGAACAGCGCCCGGGTATTGACCGGCATCGCCGTGATGGCCGCCACCATCATGCAGGTGCTGGACACCACCATCGTCAATGTCGCGTTGCCCAACATGGCCGGCGAGCTGAACGCCACGCCGGACAATATCGGCTGGGTGCTCACGTCATACCTGATCGCTTCCGCGATCATCATGCCGCTCACCGGGTACATCACCGACCGCATCGGCCAGAAAAGATTTCTGCTGATCAGCATCACCGGCTTCGTCATCAGTTCTGCGCTATGCGGCATGGCGGCCAGCCTAACGGAAATCGTGCTGTTCCGTTTCATTCAGGGTGTGTTCGGTGCGTCGCTGGTGCCCCTGTCCCAGTCCATCATGCTGCAGATATTTCCCGGCGAACAGCGCGGCAAGGCAATGGCGATCTGGAGCATGGGCGTGATGGTCGCGCCCATCATGGGGCCGACGCTGGGCGGCTGGCTCACCGAGGAGTGGAGCTGGCGCTGGACGTTCTACATCAATCTGCCTGTGGGCATCCTCTCCATTCTGCTTGCGTTGCGCCACGTGCACGACACGCCTCGCCGTGAACGGCGCATGGACTGGACGGGATTTGCCACTCTGGCTTTGGGTATAGGCGCGGTGCAACTGGTGCTGGATCGCGGCAACCAGGACGACTGGTTCAGCTCAAAATTGCTGGTGTTCGCCACTTTCGTCTCGATAGCCAGCTTCATCGTCTTCATCGTTTACACGGTCACCGGAAAGCATCATCCACTGTTCGACCTGCGCATCTTCCGCGACCGCAACTTTCTGGCCGCCAGCCTGATCATGACCACCATCGGAATCGGCTTCTTTGGCGGCATGTTCCTGCAATCGCTGTACCTGCAGAATTTCCTCGGCTACCCCACCTTCGAGGCCGGACTGTATATGGCACCGCGCGGCCTGGCCTCGTTCCTGGTGATGATCTTCGTCGGCAAGTTCGTCGGCAGGATTCCGCCGCGCAATTTCATCTTTGCCGGGATCCTCGCCAGCATCGCCGGGAATTATCTGATGACGGGCTTCACTTCCGATATCACGGCAAACGACCTGATCGCGCCGATGATGCTGCAGGGCGTGGGCATGGGGCTGATCTTCGTGCCGATCTCGACGCTCGCCTTCACCACTCTGCCCAAGGAGATCGCGGCGGAAGCGGCCGGCATTTACAGCCTGATCCGCGCGCTCGGTTCTTCGTTCGGCATTTCCATCCTCGCCACTTATTTTTCGCGCGACACGCAGCAGAACTGGAACCTGCTGCGCGGCCAGATCAACGTGTACAGCAACGCATTGCACGCCTATCTCGCCCCGCTGCATCTCGGCGTGCAAAACCCGCAGGGCGTCGCCCTCGCTGCCCGCGCGGTGCTGCATCAGGCGCAGAACATCGGTTACATGGACAGCTTCTGGTTTGCCACGGTCAATTTCGTGATGATGCTGCCGCTGCTGCTGCTGTTGCGCCCGCCGGCCAAGGGTACGCTGGCCCAAGTCCAGGTCAGCCCTGAATGAATCCCTGTGTCGGGGCGATTGCACTGTTGCGCACGGCGAACGACGTCAGCAAGCCAAATATCCGAATCTGACGGGTTTGACTCCGGCGGCAAGGTCAGACTTTTCCGCATTCATGTTCGACCTGTTCTGCCAAGTCATGCAGGCTGTTTACGGTAACAGTGGGCTCCACTCCCCACGGATCGAATATTGCATGCGGCGAGCGCTTGACCCAGGCCGCCCGCATGCCGGCAGAAACAGCCCCGATCACATCGAACGGATTGCTCGATACCAGCCATGCATCAGATCCCAACGCGCCGGCCCGTCTTAAAAAATGGCTGTACACCCCGGGGTTGGGTTTGTAGGATTTCATGTCATCGGTGCTGACCACGCCGATGAAGTATTCCCTGATGCCGGCATTCTTCAACAATGTTTCTACCGCATCGGCGCTGCCGTTCGAGAACGCAAACAGCCTGTGGCCGGATTGCCTCGCACGGTCCAGTCCTTCCGCCACGTCGTCGAAAGCGGGCAATGTTCTGTAAGCGGCCATGACTTCATCCTTGTCCTGCCGGCTGAATGTCACATTCAGCGACAAGGCCGTGTAATCAAAAGCATTCACTGTACATACGGCAAAGTTTTCATAATTCTGCATCAGCCCGCGGCGGAACGAATATTCGAGCTGCTTGTCGCGCCAGGCACGGGAAAACTCTGCAGCCTGGTTGCCGATATATCTTTCCAGCGTAACGATGATGCCATGGGTATCTATCAGGGTGCCATAGACATCGAACCCCAGCGTAATGGTCATGGAAATCTCTCCAGTTATGATGTGTGACGGTCTGGCAGAACGCGTTCGGATAATGCCGGCAACCGTCCCCACGCCATTGGAATTATGTGCCGGCTTTCCGCGTGATCGCAATGAACAGCCAGACGATGGCCAATGGCAGCAGCAGGACCAGCAGCAACGGAAACGTAAATCCCGCCATGATGAGCCCGGCGACGATCACGCCGCCCAGGATAAAAATGCCGATCCCGGCAAACACAAAGAGCAGGAAAATCGCCGCGCAGAACAGCGCGATCAGGCCGACGACCAACCCTGCCGCTCCGACCGCGCCCTTGAGCGGTCCGATCAGTTCATGGCCGTTGATGATGATTCTTGTCGACCCCGCCTCAAAAAGCAATCCCCATGCGACGATTGCCAGCATGACGATTGCAAGTATGATTGCCGCTTTCCTGGCCATATTTAAGACTCCTTGGGTTGTGGGTGCGATCTTGACAGGCACCTATGGTCTTGTGGCAGCCTGCCGCAAACAGGTTTGTACGCTAATCGGCCGCAGGCAAAAGGATCGTGTACTGCCCGGACTTCTCGTCACGCACCACCCTGAGCAACTTGTGTTTCTGAGCGTCTTCCACCAGTTCCTTGAACGAACGGTAGCCGTAATAGGATTCGGTGAAGCCCGGCTTGCGCCGCTGCATGGTCGTCTTGACCAGCGAGCCCCAGATCTTTTCATCCGAACCGCGCTCGGCAATCAGGGCTTCCACGGTCTCGACGATGAAATCGAGCGCTTCCTGGCGCTTGTCTTCCTCGACCTTCGCTTCGCCGGATTTCGCCGCCCGGCCGGCCGGCTTCGCGGGAGCCTTTGTGGCAGCCTGCTTCCTTTTTGCTTCCTGTGCGCGCACCAGATCGTCGTAGAAAATGAATTCGTCGCAGTTGGCGCTCAATAAATCGGAAGTCGAGTCCTTCACGCCGATGCCGATCACGTATTTGTTGTTCTCGCGCAGCTTGGAAACCAGCGGCGAAAAATCCGAGTCGCCGCTGATAATGACAAAGGTATCCACATGCGCCTTGGTGTAGCACAGGTCGAGCGCATCCACGACCATGCGGATGTCGGCGGAGTTCTTGCCGGACTGGCGCACGTGGGGGATTTCGATCAGCTCGAACGCCGCCTCGTGCATCGTCGCCTTGAACTCCTTGTAGCGTTCCCAGTCGCAATAGGCCTTTTTGACCACGATGCTGCCCTTGAGCAGCAGGCGCTCAAGCACCTTCCCGATATCGAACTGCGCGTATTTTGCATCGCGCACGCCTAATGCCATGTTCTCGAAATCGCAGAACAGCGCCATGTTGGTGATTTCGGGTTGGGCGGCCATTTGTGTCTCCTGTCATTTCCATCTTGTTTAATATCCGGCTACAGAACCTTGCCAGGATTCATCAACCCGCGCGGATCGATTGCCTGTTTGATGGTGCGCATCAATTCCAGTTCCAGCGGGTCTTTGTATTCGCGTATGGCATCGCGTTTGAGCTGTCCCAAACCGTGTTCGGCACTGATGCTGCCGTTGAGTTCGCGCACCACCTCATATACCAGTTTGTTCACTGCTGCTTCCTGCTGCCCGATGAATGCCTGGTTTTGCTGCGCGTCCAGCATCGAGATGTTGTAATGGATGTTGCCGTCGCCCATGTGCCCGAAGGCGACGATGCGGATGCCGGGGAAGGCGCTGAGCAATGAGGCATCGGCGCGCGCGATGAATTCAGCGACACGGCTGACCGGGACCGAAACATCGTGCTTGATGCTGATCCCTTCGCGCTTCTGCGCCTCGCTGATGCTCTTGCGCAGCTTCCACCAGCGTTCGGCATGATCGTTGCCGGAGGAAATATCGAATTCGGCAATGCCGGCGCCGAAACCTTGCAGCGCCTCGCGCAAGGCCGCATCCAGCGGTGCAGACAACACGTCGGCCAGCTGGGCCAGGACAATCCACTGATGTTTGTCCGGGAACGGCTCGAGTGCATCGGGCATGTGTTTGAAAACCAGATCGAGGCTGGAACGCGAGATGATCTCGAAAGCGCTGATCCGGTCCCCGCAGCTTGCACGCAGATGCGCCAGCAGCGCGGCGGCCACGGCGGGATCGCGCACCGCCACGCATGCCGTCGCCTCGGCCTGCGGACGCGGATACAATTTCAGCACGGCGGCGGTGATGATGCCCAGCGTGCCTTCCGCGCCCATGAACAAATGTTTCATGTCATACCCGGAGTTGTCCTTGCGCAGGCTGCGCAGGCCGTTCCAGATGCGCCCGTCCGGGAGCACCACTTCCAGCCCGAGCACCAGGTCGCGCGCATTCCCATAGCGCAGCACATTGATGCCGCCCGCATTGGTGGAAAGATTGCCGCCGATCTCGCAGATTTTTTGCGTGGCGGTCAGTCCGAGCGGGAAAAAACGATTCTCCTTGTCGGCCGCGATGCGCACCTCCTCGAGCTTGCATCCTGCCTCGACGGTCATCGTGTAATTGGCCGGATTGATGTCGCGGATCCGGTTCATGCGCGACAGATTCACCACGATTTGTCCGCCTTGCGGCAGCGGCACGCTGGCTCCGCACAAACTGGTATTGCCGCCCTGCGGCACGATCGCGATTTGACTCGCGGCGCACAGCCTCACGACCTCGGCAACCTGGCCGGTATCGGCCGGAAACACCACTGCCAGCGCGGCGCCCGTATAGCGTCCGCGCCAGTCGGTGCAGAATGGCGCAGCCAGTTCGCCGGTCAGTACGGCGTCGCTGCCGGCGATGGCGGTCAGTGCGTCGATCAGATTCTGGTGCATTGGCACGATTCGCGGAGCAAGTCAGTCATGGGCATGTTCAGGATAAACCTGCCTCATCTTATCCAATTCGGGGACAGGGATCGACTTATTTTTGAGGAGCCGCTTATTGGTTTGCCTGCCGGATCATCCGGCGCGGTTGCCCGGCAGGCAATAGTCGAAAATCGGAATGAAGTCTATTTGGCCAGCCCGGCAATATATTCCGCCATCGTCTTGATCTCGGCGTCCGTTGCACCCATTCCTCTTGGCGGCATATTGGTCAATTTCCAGCCGAACGCACCGCCTTTGGTGATATTCGCTGCAATTTTTGCGGCCGCGTCGGGGTCGCCTTTGTATTTTTTGGAAATATCCATGAATGACGGGCCAACGACCTTCTTGTCCAGGGCGTGGCACATGGCGCATTTGGACTTTGCGACTGCCGGCATCTGTGCCCCCAGCGCGGGTCCCGCCACGATCAAACTTGTTGCTACGAGCATTCCGGTTACGACTGATTTCATTTTCTTCTCCTTTGTACTGGTAAATAAAGATGATACCTGCGGCAAGTGATCAATTTTTCGATCGTGATACCCTAGCCTTCTACTCCATGAACATCATAAACGCTGGTATCCGACGCACTTCAGCTGAATCAACATCCTTGCGATTTTCGCGGAAGATGGGCACGCAAGTGACGAAGTGCTTCCGCCAAAACGGAATAGCGATCAAAGAACTCTTGGGTATGTTTCAAGTCCTCTTCTTTGCCGGCAGATTTTTCGCGTCCCGATTGAAGCATGACCATGCGCAAGGCATCGGTCAACTGATCGTGGAATCTGGAAACTTCCTCGTCTGAAGAAAATGCCAGCATGGTGTTTTTTGAGTTGTATTTCATTATCCTGATCGTGCCTGATGATTATCGGGTTTACGTCATGCCAAAGCCACGCTACCGTTTCGATACCCAACTTGCTTGCGTGTCCATCCGATGTTGCTCTAGTGCTCGCCATCCCCGACCCGTTCATAGTCGGCATTTTTCATTCCCCTTGGCAGAGCGGGCGGTGGTTCCGGTTGAAGCGGGTTAAATCTTTCTATTTGCACGGTATGCGGGTTATGACATTCAGTGCATACCCACCATCTTTTCTTGCCGCCCTTGACCCATGAACCTATTCTCTTCCCATGTATTCCTTCCCTCCAGTCGATGTAATTCTCGCCATGGCAACTGCCGCATAATTTCTGTGGTTGGTTAAAACTTATCAGGTTTCCCTGGCGATCAACCAGCTTGTTGCGGTGTTTTGCACTGTGACAATCGAGGCACCATATTGCACCGCGCCCATGCATTAGCGCAAGCGAGTTAGTGACGATGTCCTGGTGCATCCCGATCAACCTCGGCTTTTTATTCTTTGGGTATGGCACGATCTTGCCGTCATGGCATGTCTCGCATCCTTTGGGGCCCATGTTGAAATACACCAACTGGGGCTCTCTCGGCTTGACGACGGCATTGGCAAAATCGCCGCGAGTCTTATCGTTTATGCTCGGCATTTCACCCATCGGGATTGTCCCGTAGAAAGGATCTCCATACCATAATACAGCGCTGGTCGTTCGCGAGCATTTGACATTTGGATAGCCATATTTCGGATCGACATTTTCGACCCTGGTGACGGAAGAGAAACCTGCCCTGCTTTCAAAGCAGTCCGTCACCGGCTGCGCACTCTGTGCTTCAGCGTTCTTTTCCTCTGCGGAATGCGCGACGTTAAAAGTGCTCAATCCGCCAACCAGGAAACCGCACAGGGCAAGTACGGCTATTTTTGACGATTTATGCAGGTAATCCATTTCAAAAACCTCCTTAGGCGCCGCTCTGCGAGGAAGCTGACGACTTGTCATGCCTCACTTCGCCGGTCAATATGCCGATTGCACCTTTTAAAATGAGCGTCAGGAACAGGAAGCCGAGGGCCCAGACAAGCAGCACATTGAAAAACTCGATCAGGGTAACGTGATATTCCGTGTATTCTCCAAGCGGGGAAGGACTGAACGCGGGAAACACGAGAATCATCGGCTTCTCCAACAAGATCGCCATGAAAATCACGAAACACACCAAAGGAAGTAACAGGTCGTAACTTCTTCTGACCCTTCTGAACAGCAGCGCAACAAAGCTGCCGACCAACGCCGCCATAATTCCCCAAAACCATGGCACATACATATCGAACCCGTTGTGGCCGAACATGCTGAATTTCATCGAGGCGGCATGTTCGGTACCCGAATAAAGCACCGTAAAGACCTCGGCAGCGAATACCAGCATCAGAATACCCAGGCTCCAGGCAATAATCGTGGTAAGCAAATCAATGACCGAATCGTTGATCACGAGCTTGGTAGTTTTCCTGACCAGCAGGAATATCAATACGATCATGGCAGGACCCGACGCGCCAGCCATCGTCAGGAAAGCGAAGGGCAGCACCGCGGTATCCCACGGAGCCATCCTTGCGTTGCTGGCGAGCACAAATGCCGTGACAATGTGGATCAACGGTCCCCATGCAATGGCCAGAAAAACCAGCGCGGTAAACCATCTCGACATTTCCTTGTGATGGAATGTGCCAACATATTTTTTGTAAAGAACGTAAACAACGCCGATAAGATTGAGCAACAGATAGACGTTCAGGACTATCGTATCGAACGAAAGCATTGAATTGGGGAAGTTCAGGAAACCGATGCCGGGAACCATGTGCCACGTCCTGTCCGGTCGTCCCATGTGGAACAGGATAAATGTGATGCCCGTGGCAACGAAAACCATTGCGACGATCTCGCCCAGCACAGCAAGCTCCTTCATATCCTTGCGATGATATAAGTAGCCGGGCGCAACGACCAGGATTGCTGCCGCCGCGATGTGGGCTGTAAATATGAAGTTTGCAAAAAACGATTCCATCGTCACCTGGTCAGTAGCGCCGGTCAGGATAAGGCCCTCGGTCAATTGCCGGTATGCAGTGTAAGAACCGACCAGAATGAAAAATGCCAGGAAAAGAAGCCATGCGTAGTACTTCGTGCCTCCTTTTACGGCATAGGAACCGAAGTCCATTGCAAACGACAGTGCTGTTTTCATTTCGTGACCTCAGCCTATGTAGTAAAAGAATTTTGGATAGGTGCCTGCCTCTTCCTTGAACCTGAAGACTCGTTTGGTGGCCAGCACTCTTCTGACATCGCTGTCGGGATCGAGAAGATTGCCGAATTTTCTTGCACCCACCGGGCAAGCCTCCATGCAGGCGGGATCCCTGCCCTCCCTGGTTCTTTGCACGCAGAAGGTGCATTTCTCCATCACGCCCCGCATGCGCGGCCGGTTGCCGAAGTAGTGGGTCTTGGGGTTCATCTCCTCGGCAGGAAGGTTGGGTTCACCCCAGTTAAAGTGCCTGGCCTGGTATGGACAGGCGAGTTGGCACATGCGGCAGCCGATGCACCAGTTGTAGTCGATCAGAACCACGCCTGCATGATCCCTGAATGTCGCCCTGACAGGACAGGCCTTCACGCAGGGCGGCTTCTCGCACTGCTGGCACTGGACGGGCATATAGAAAAAGTCCTTGTCCGGCACCACGGCGTCGTTGTAGTAATTCTGCGCATCCTCGGTGGACAGACCGGCAGTCTTGTAGGCATTCCCGCCAACCTGAACACCGTAATCGCCGAATTCGCTTTTTTCCGGATACCCCTTGTCCAGTTGGGCCGCAGTAAAGGAGATGTTCCCCTTTGGCATTTTCATCACCTGTATCCATTGAACTTCAGGATCGTGGCGTGACTGGTTGTTCTCCTTCACACAGGCATGAACGCATCGCCTGCAGCCTATGCATTTCCCGATATCGAGGGCATAACCGAACAAAACCCCTTCCGGAGCGGCTACATCGGAAACCGTTGTTTTCTTGCCGTATTTTGCGGAATACCGCTTTTCCAGCCGCGCAATTGCCTGCTGCTTTTCCTGATCGGACATCAGCAGGAAATGTCCCTGGAAATATTCCGCGACGGTGACATCGGCATCGGGATTGCTGGCATCGTCGGCAGCCTCTGTCGGCACGGATGCCGCCACAAGCGCTGCTGCGGCCGAAGTGCACACATGCTTCAGGAAATCACGGCGTCCTTGTTTAACGTCATCCGCGTCTTTCAATTCCTCAATTTTTTCTTCTGACATCACTGCCTCCAACAATTGATGGTAAGTAAGGAAATGCTATCCAATCTCCTGGTAATGACAATTCAACAGCACTTCGAGCCGCCGCTTTTTCTCCTCATCCGTCATCAGGATCAGCGGATTCCCCATCATCACCTTTTCCTCCGAAGCAATATCGGCGGCATACTTTGCACCTGCGTCGTCATTCGTTGCAGATGACCTGGATATCAGGGTTGTTGTGTACCCGGCCGCTGCAACCACACCTGCCGCCGCCGCTTTTTTGAAAAATGTCCGTCTGGAATTTCGTTCCATAATCGTGTCCACCACTTGTATGCATTTGCTCATTGGTTTCTCCAGAATGATCGCGGTTAATCAGGCAGCTTGTTATGCATGAAGCCGGCTTTGTTCCAGTTGCCAAACACTTCTCGAACCTCCATGAATTGGAATGACTTGTCGAAGAAATAATCCGCATTTGCGCGCTTGCAGGCGTCCACGTAAAGCTCGTCGGTGCAGTTGGTCAACACCATGACTGTTATCCCGGCATGGTGCTTTTTGACATTCTTCAGCACGGCGATCCCGGATCCGGATAACAGGTTGAGATCGAGAATCACGACTTCGGGCAGCAGCGCATTGATTTGCTCGATCGCGCCCGCCTCGTCCGCTGCATAACCAACTATCCTGACATCGTGAAACTCGGACAGCATGGTTCCCAGGCTTTCGCGCATCGTCTCTGAATCTTCCACAATGAACACGTTCATCATTCCATCCTGTCGCGCAAACCGGTTTGCATAATCGTCGGGCAGATTATGTTTTCGCGCCGCCGGCAGCGGCAGCGATGTTTGTCTTAAAATGATGTAGGTGGTTGGCGGGAATTGTTGTCGGTGTCTGTCTGACAGCGGCAAAAACCGGAACGCATGCAAATGAATGAGGCCGGAGACCGGGCTGACGCCCGGCTCATGGTCGCGGGAAGACCGGGCGCCTATTGCGCGAGACGGTTGTCGATGGCGTAGCGCATCAGTTCGGCATTGTTGCTCAGGTGCATCTTTTCCAGAATGCGGCCGCGGTAGGTGCTGACGGTTTTCACGCTCAACGCCAGGGTGTCGGCAATCTCCGAAACGGTCCTGGCCGAGGCGAGCAGCAGGAAGATCTGGTATTCGCGGTCTGACAGAATCTGGTGCGGAAGTTTTTCCTCGTCAGAGCCGATTTCGTTGGCGAGTATCTCGGCCACCACCGGGCTGATGTACTTCTTGCCGCTCGCGACGCGGAGCAGCGCCTTGACCACTTCCGATGGTGCACTCTCCTTGGTCATGTAGCCGACGGCTCCGGCCTTGATCAGACGCACGGCGTACTGGTCTTCCGGGTAGATGCTGAGGATCAGTATCGGCAGGTGCGGCTTTTCCGCATGGATCTGCTTGAGCACATCGATGCCGCTCATGTCGGGCATAGAAATGTCGAGCAGAACCACATCGCATTCGATCTCGCGTATCTTGCGCAGCGCGTCGACCCCGCTGCCGGCCTCTGCCACCACGCGCATCTCGCCGCTGTCCTCGATGATCTGCTTCAGCCCGTGACGGATGATGGCATGATCGTCGGCAATCAGGATGCGTTTCATGCTTCCCCTTCGTTGCTGTTTCCCGCGGCGGACGGCAATATCACCGTCAAGCGCAGCCCTCCGCCCGAGGAAGTGTCGAACATGATCTGTCCGTCCAGTTGCGCGACGCGCTCGCGCATGCCGCGCAGTCCATAGGAAGTCGGTGCGATCACGTGGCCTTCCGGAAGGCCGCGGCCATTGTCGCTGATGGTCAGGATGATCTCGTCCCCATTCTGGTGAAGTTCGGCATTCACCCTGGTTGCGCCGGAATGCTGCGCGACATTGGACAGCGCTTCCTGAAAAATGCGGAAAAGACTGATCGCCACGGTCTTCTCGAGTTTGCATTCGTCGTCCCTGTCACCGTCGCCGAACACCTCGCATGCGATGCCGGTGCGCCTGCTGAATTGCCCGCACTGCCACTCCAGCGCCGCGACCAGTCCGAGATCGTCGAGTACGGTCGGATGCAGGTCGCTGATCACGCGCCGTGTGACGCCAACCGCGTTGTCTATCAGTTGCGTCATCGACTCGACATGTCCGAGCAGCTGCGCTGCCTGTTCACAGGTGGAAAGCTTTCCGGCGAGACGGTAAACATCCATTTTGAGCGCGGTCAGCGTGCCGCCCAGGTCGTCGTGGATTTCGCGCGCAATCCTGGTTTTTTCCTCCTCGCGCGCGGTCTGGATATGCGCGGTTAGCCTCCGCAATTGCTGTTCGCCTGTCTTGCGTTCGGAAATATCGGAAAAGATCCCGACATAATTGGTGACCTGTCCGTCCGGCCCGAGAACGGCTGTGATGGTCAGCCACTCCGGGTAGATCTCGCCCTTCTTGTTGCGGTTCCAGACTTCGCCGCTCCAGAACCGGTCCCGCTCCAGGACTTGCCACATGTTGCGGTAGAACGCCCGGTCATGGCGGCCCGAGTGGAGCATGCCGGGAGTCTTCCCGACCGCTTCTTCGTTGCTGTATCCGGTTATTTTCGTGAATGAACGATTAACCCTGAGGATCCTGTTATGCGCATCGGTCACTACCACTCCTTCCATCGATTCGAAAGTAACAGCCGCGATATTCAGTTCGTTAAACTGTCGCCGGAGCATTGCCTGTTGCGTTTCCAACGGGCGCACGGCCAGAACATAAATCCAGGGAGTGACGATAGCAACCAGCAAAACAGGATCCAGAAAGTCCCACAAGGTTGCCGGAACATTCGGGCCGAAAATCGGCTTTAAACCAATCTCGATCAGCACCATGATCAGGAACTCTGCCGTCAGTATCAGCAGTGCGATCAGGCTCATCGCACCGCGCGGGGAGTTCAAAAAATGCTTCAGATAGTGGTCGGCCATGTGCATCCGGATCAAACGGGTCGGAAATTATATTCGGTTTACCCAGCACTCAGAGCTGGGGGTAATTGGTTTGTGCAGCACTGTATATCGGCAGATGGTTTGAAGTTACGGGAAATTGTATCCAATTTTACAGAATGCCCCCGCGCCTGCGGCGCAAGCCCGCCCCGGCGTCTGCCGGTTTCAGCCGGATTTGTATCAGGATTAAAACTCCAGCGGGTCCACATCCAGCGAGCAGCGCAGTTTTTGCGATGCCAGCGCGTCCAGCGACGGTTGCCAGGCATGCAGGAATTGCTGCAAGCCCTTGCGGCTGGTGCTCTGAATTAGAAGTTGCGCGCGCAGGTGGTTGGCGCGGCGCGGCAATGCGGCTGGCACCACGCCAAAGATTTCCACCTCACGCCGCAGTGCGATCCCGGCAGCGCGCGCATCGTTCAGATAGCCGTAGACCTCGTTTTCCTGCCTGCCTTCGGCGCGCAGCATGGCCTGGTAAACGAACGGCGGGAAGCCCGCCATCTGCCGCTCGGCCAGCTGTGCCGCAGCCCAGCCTTCGAAATCATGGGTCTGCAGCGCGCGGAACAAGGGGTGATCGGGGAAAGCGGTCTGGATGATTACTTCGCCCGGTTTGTCGGCCCGGCCCGCACGCCCGGCAACCTGCACCAGTTGCGCAAACAGTTTTTCCGGCGCGCGGAAATCGCTGCTGTACAGCGCGCTGTCCGGATTGAACACACCGACCAAGGTCAGCGCGGGAAAATCGTGCCCCTTGGCGAGCATCTGCGTGCCGACCAGGATGTCCACCTCGTTCGCATGGATCTGCTCGCGCATGGTTTGCCAGGCGCGCTTGTTGCGCGTGCTGTCGCGGTCCACGCGCAATATGCGCGCATCCGGAAAACGTTCCTGCAGCACGCTTTCCACGCGCTGCGTGCCGCTGCCGACCGGATGCAGATCGGGGTTGCCGCAATCCGGACAGGCAGCAGGCACGCGTATCTGGTAACCGCAATGGTGGCAGCGCAGACGCTGATCTTTCAAATGCAATACCATCTTGCCCGCGCAGTGCTTGCAGCCGGACAGCCATCCGCAAGCGGTGCACATCAGCACCGGCGCGTAACCGCGCCGGTTGATGAACAACAGGCTCTGTTCGTGGCTTGCGATGCGCTGGCCGATCTCGCGCAGCAGATTTTCGCTGATACCGTGGTGCATCACGGTCTGGTTGATGTTGATGCAGCGCACCGCAGGCAGGCGTGCATCGCCCTGCGCGCGGCCGGTCAATTTGAGCATCCGGTAGCGGCCGTTTTGCGCATTGTGATAACTTTCCAGCGACGGTGTGGCCGAACCCAGCACGACGGGCACACCGCGCTGATTGGCGCGAAAAATCGCGACATCGCGCGCCGAATAGCGCAAGCCGTCCTGCTGCTTGAACGAGCTGTCGTGTTCCTCGTCGACGATGATCAATGCGAGCCCGGGCAACTCGGCAAACACCGAGAGGCGCGTGCCGAGCACGATCTGCGCCGCACCCAGTTGCGCCTGCTGCCAGTTATGCAAACGTTCGCCCTCGGACAAACCGCTATGCAAACTGACCAGATTGACGTCGGGGAAACGGCTGCGAAAATAACTTTCCAGTTGCGGCGTGAGATTGATTTCCGGCACCAGCAACAATGCCTGCCCGCCGCGCTGCAGGACATCGTGCATCAGATGCATATACACCTCGGTCTTGCCGCTGCCGGTGATGCCGTGCAACAGGAAACAGGCAAAACCCTGCGCTGCCGTGACGGCATCAACCGCCTGCCGCTGTTCCCCGGTGAGCGTGTGCGCATTGTCGAAAACGTGCACGGCAGAGGCTGGCGGTTCCGCGCAATGCTCCACATAACCTTCATGGAGCAGCGCCTTGAGTTGTGTTCCAGCCGTCGGCGAAAGGCTCTTGAGCTGCGCGAGACTGCACGGCTGCCCGGCAAGCCTGGCAAGTATGCGCCGCTGTACCACTTTGCGTTTCGGGAACGATTCGAGATCAAGTGCGGCGCCGCCGGCACTCAAGCGATAACTCAGGGCCGGTTTGCTGGCGATTGGTTTGTCCGAACGCAATCGTGTCGGCAGTGCGGACAATGCCGTCTGCCCGATCGGATAACGGTAATAGTCGCTGCAAAAGCGCAGCAGGTCGAGCAACTGGGTCGACAGCGGCGCGCTGTCGCGCAACACCCGGGTCACCGGCTTGACGCGCTCCGGCGGCACATCGGTCGCGGCAACGCACTCCATCACCACGCCGACCATCTGCCTTCGCCCGAACGGCACGATCACGCGCAGGCCTGTTTCAACCGCAATACCCTCCGCCACCGTGTAGTCAAACAGGGTGGGCAGCGGGACATCGAGAGCGACACGAACGATAGGCATATTTATTCAGGAGATCAACATTGCGATTGTCGCAGAAATGCAAAAGCCGCAGGAAACACCCGCGGCCTTTTGGTTTTGCCTGTTGCAGCGCGCTCCTGCACGGATGGGCAAATTTCTAGTGATATTTTCGACTCAGCTCGTGCACCGACTTGACCAGCGCCGCGACATGTTCCGGGTCGGTATGCTGCGAGATGCCGTGGCCCAGATTGAAGACATGGCCGGTGCCGAACCCGTAGCTGCCGAGTATGTGTTCCACTTCCCTGTGTATCGCTTCAGGCGACGCAAACAGCACGGCAGGATCCATGTTGCCCTGCAGCGCAACCTTGTTGCCGACGCGCTGGCGCGCGACGCCGATGTCTATGGTCCAGTCCAGGCCGACCGCATCGCAGCCGGTGTTGGCGATGCTCTCCAGCCACAGGCCGCCGCCCTTGGTGAACACGATGGAAGGTATCCTCAAGCCGTCTTTTTCCTTGATCAAACCGTCCACGATGCGGTGCGTATAAGCCAGGGAAAATTCGTGGAAAGCCGCATGCGACAGCACGCCGCCCCAGGAATCGAAAATCATCACGGCCTGCGCGCCGGCTTCGATCTGCGCGTTCAGGTAATCGATCACCGCCTGGGTGGTCACTTCGAGGATGTGATGCATCAGCCTGGGCTCGTTGTACATCAGGGTCTTCACCCTGGCATAGTCGTCGCTGCCGCCGCCTTCCACCATATAGCACGACAGCGTGAACGGACTGCCGGAAAATCCGATCAGCGGAACGCGGCCATCCAGTGTCTTGCGGATCTGCGACACCGCATCGGTGACGTATTTCAAATCCCTGCCGATGTCCGGCACGCGCAATGCCCTGATCGCGGTCTCGTCGCGCAACGAGCGCTCGAACTTCGGGCCTTCGCCGTCGGAAAAATACAGGCCCAGACCCATCGCATCCGGCACGGTGAGTATGTCGGAAAACAGGATCGCGGCGTCGAGCGGGTAACGGTCCAGCGGTTGCAGCGTCACTTCGGTCGCGAAGTCCGGGTTCTTGCACAGCCCGAGAAAGCTGCCGGCACGCTTGCGCGTCTCGCGGTATTCCGGCAAAAAACGACCGGCCTGGCGCATCATCCACATCGGGGTGTATTCGGTGGGCTGGCGCAGCAGCGCGCGCAGGAAGGTGTCGTTTTTCAACTTGAAGTTCATTATTTCTCTTTTTAATTAAATTCGAAAACGACCCAAAATCCGCCCTGCTGTTTTGACAGGCTGGTACGGGCATGCGGGAAGGGTTGGGTTAACGGGGCAGAACCGATGATCCCATCAAAAATTCGTCGACCGAGCGCGCGCACTGGCGGCCTTCGCGTATTGCCCATACCACCAGCGATTGCCCGCGGCGCATATCGCCTGCGGCGAAAACCTTGTCTACGCTGGTGCGGTAATTTTCCGTGTCGGCCTTGATATTGCCGCGCGCGTCTTTTTCCACACCGAACGCATCCAGCACCTTCAACTCCGGGCTGACGAAGCCCATGGCCAGCAAAACCAGGTCGGCCTTCAGCTCGAATTCGCTGCCGGCGATCTCGCTCATCTTGCCGTCCTTCCACTCGACGCGTACCGCGCGCAGCTTCTCGACCTTGCCGTCCTTGCCGATGAATTCCTTCGTGACAATGGCCCAGTCACGATTCGCGCCTTCCTCGTGCGAACTGGAAGAGCGCAGCTTCAGCGGCCAGTTCGGCCACACCAGCGATTTGTTTTCGTGTTCCGGCGGGCGCGGCATCACTTCGAGCTGGGTGACCGACAGCGCGCCGTGGCGGTTCGACGTGCCCACGCAGTCGGAACCGGTATCGCCGCCGCCGATCACCACCACATGCTTGCCGGCGGCACTGATCGGATTGCGCGCGTCGCCCGCCACATCCCGCGACACGTTGCTGGCGGAGCCAGCCGATTGCGGGAGCGGGTGTGAGGAGGCCATTCCCGCCCCGGAAGCTTCGCTACGCCGTCTCATGGCCTCCACTTCCTTGTTCTGCGGGATCAGGAACTCCAGCGCGAAATGCACGCCGTTCAATGCGCGCCCCGGCACCGGCAGGTCGCGTGGCGTCTCGGCGCCGCCGGACAGGATCACCGCATCGAATTTTTTCAGCAACTCGGCAGGAGCTATGGTTTTCGTCGCATCGTTGGCCACGTTCTTTGCAGGAGCGTCCTTGCCGATGAAAATGGACGTCCTGAACTCGACGCCTTCGGCCTCCAGCTGCGCCATGCGCCAGTCGATCAGGCGCTTGTCGAGTTTGAAGTCGGGTATGCCGTAGCGCAGCAATCCGCCGATGCGGCTGTTTTTCTCGAACACGGTCACGCTGTGGCCGACGCGCGCCAGCTGTTGCGCGGCAGCCAATCCGGCCGGGCCGGAACCGACGATCGCGACTTTCTTGCCGGTCTTTTTCTCGGGCGGTTGCGGCACCACCCAGCCGTTCTCGCCGCCCTTGTCGATGATCGCGTGCTCGATGGACTTGATGCCCACCGCGTCGTTGTTGATGTTCAGCGTGCAGGCTGCCTCGCACGGCGCGGGGCAGATGCGCCCGGTAAACTCCGGGAAATTGTTGGTCGAATGCAGCACGTCCAGCGCTTCGCGCCAGTTGCCGCGGTATACCAGATCGTTCCAGTCCGGAATGATGTTGTTGACCGGACAGCCCGAAGTGCAAAACGGAATGCCGCAATCCATGCAGCGCGCGCCCTGTATCCTGGCCTGCTCGTCGTTCAAATGCAGCACGAACTCGCGGTAGTTCTGGCGGCGTTCCGCCACGGGCAAGCTGGCCTCGCTGAGGCGCTTGAACTCCATGAAACCGGTTGGCTTACCCATTATGAACACCTCTGCAAATCCGTTTTGCGGGCGAATCGCTGCGTCGCGTGCTCGCTCGCTCCTCTCCTATCCATTCGATATGTCTCGTCGCTCGCTGTGCGGCTTCTTGCGCTTCATCCCGCAAAGCCAAATTTTCAGAGGTATTCATTATGCGGCCTCCTTCTGCTTGACTTGCTGCGCCGCCATTTCCTCCAAGGCGCGCCGGTATTCGGTCGGCATGACCTTGGTGAACCGGGGCAGATACCTCGGCCAGTTGTCCAGAATCTGCCTGGCGCGCGGGCTTCCGGTGTAGCGCAGGTGCTTTTCGATATGCTCGCGCAACACCTGTTCGTCAGCCAGGTTGAGATGATTGAAATGCACGCGGCCATGGCTTTCCGGCACATCTTCCGTGCTATCCAGCGTGGCCAGTTCTTCCGGCACCGGTTCGAGTTGCACCATGGACATGTTGCAGCGCGTCTCGAAGTCGTCTTCTTCATCCAGCACATATGCCACGCCGCCGGACATGCCCGCCGCGAAGTTGCGCCCGGTCTGTCCCAGCACGATCACCATTCCGCCGGTCATATATTCGCAACCGTGGTCGCCCAGACCTTCAACGACGGCGATCGCGCCGGAATTGCGCACCGCGAAGCGTTCACCCGCCACACCCGAAAAATAACACTCGCCCGAAGTCGCGCCGTACAACACGGTGTTTCCGACAATAATGTTTTCATGCGAGACCAGCCTGGAATCCGCCGGCGGCATGATCGCGATGCGTCCGCCGCACAGGCCTTTGCCCACATAGTCGTTGCCTTCGCCACGCAGCTCGAATGAAATGCCTTTTGCCAGGAAAGCGGCAAAGCTCTGCCCGGCCGTGCCGTTGAACTTCACGGTGATGGTATCGTCAGGCAAACCCGCTTGACCGTACCGCCTGGCGACCTCATGCGACAACATGGTCCCTGCGGTACGGTTGACGTTCCTGATCACGCTGTCGATGACCACGGCCTGCCTGTTGTTCAGCGCGTTTTGCGCCTGGGCGATCAGCTTGTTGTCCAATGCTTTTTCCAGCCCGTGATCCTGTGTCTGGGTATGGCGGCGCGCGACGGTGGCAGGCGCATCCGACTGATGGAACACCTTGGAGAAATTCAGACCCCGTGCCTTCCAATGCTTGATGCCGTGCTTCACATCGAGCAGATCGCTGCGGCCGATCAGTTCGTCGAGTTTGCGTATGCCCAGCTGCGCCATCAGCTCGCGCACTTCTTCGGCAACAAAGAAAAAGTAGTTCACCACATGTTCCGGCTGTCCGGAAAATTTCCTGCGCAATTCGGGGTCCTGCGTCGCGACGCCGACCGGGCAGGTGTTGAGGTGGCATTTGCGCATCATGATGCAGCCTTCCACCACCAGCGGTGCGGTTGAGAAACCGAATTCATCCGCGCCCAGCAGCGCGCCGATCAGCACATCGCGTCCGGTCTTTAGCTGACCGTCCACCTGCAGGATGACGCGGCCGCGCAACTGGTTCAACACCAGGGTTTGTTGCGCCTCTGCCAGGCCCAGTTCCCAGGGTGTGCCGGCATGCTTGATCGAGGAAATCGGCGAAGCGCCTGTGCCACCGTCGTAACCGGATATGGTGATGTGGTCTGCCTTGGCCTTGGACACGCCTGCGGCCACGGTCCCCACGCCCACTTCGGAAACCAGCTTCACGGAAACCGATGCGGACGGATTGGCATTCTTCAAGTCATGGATCAGCTGTGCCAGGTCTTCAATCGAGTATATATCGTGATGCGGCGGAGGCGAGATCAGTCCGACGCCGGGCACCGAGAAGCGCAATTTGGCGATGTACTCGGACACCTTGTGTCCGGGCAGCTGGCCGCCTTCGCCGGGCTTGGCCCCCTGCGCCATCTTGATCTGGATCTGGTCCGCGCTGGCCAGATACTCTGCGGTCACGCCGAAACGGCCGGAAGCGCACTGCTTGATCTTGGAGCGCAGCGAGTCGCCCTCTTTCAATACCAGATCGCGTTCGATGCGATTCTTGCCGATGATCTCGGACAGTTTCTCGCCGCCCTTGATCTTCTTGTAGCGGTTGGCATCTTCGCCGCCCTCGCCGGTGTTGGACTTGCCTCCGATGCGGTTCATCGCGATCGCGAGCGTGGTGTGCGCTTCGGTGGAAATGGAACCCAGCGACATCGCGCCGGTAACGAAACGCCTGACGATCTCCCTGGCCGGTTCGACTTCGGCCAGCGGCACTGCCGCGCCCGCAGGCTTGATCTCGAACAGTCCGCGCAAGGTTTTCAGCCTGGTGCTTTGCTCATTGATGAGCTTCGCGTATTCCTTGTAGGTCGACACATTATTGGTGCGCGTGGCGTGCTGCAATGTTGCGATGGACTCGGGCGTCCACATGTGCTCTTCACCGCGCACACGCCAGGCATATTCTCCGCCGGCCTCGAGCGCGTTGGCCAGTACCGGGTCGCTGCCGAACGCGTTGCGATGCGTGCGCACCGCCTCTTCGGCCACTTCGCTCAGACCGATCCCTTCGATCTGGGTTGCCGTGCCGGTAAAATATGCGGCGACGAATTCGGCATTCAGGCCGATCGCTTCGAATATCTGCGCGCCGCAGTAGGACTGGTAGGTGGAAATGCCCATCTTGGACATCACCTTCATGAAGCCCTTGTTGATCGCCTTGATGTAGCGCTTTTTGGCTTCTTTTGCATCGACCTTGGCGGGCAGATTCATCGCCGCGATCGTTTCATAAGCCAGCCACGGACACACTGCCTCCGCGCCGTATCCGGCCAGCAACGCGAAATGATGCACCTCGCGTACCGAACCGCTGTCCACCACCAGTCCGGTGCTGGTGCGCAGCCCGGCCTGCACCAGGTGGTGATGCACCTTGGAACACGCCACCAGTGCGGGAATCGCGACGCGCTTCGCGGACATCGCCCGATCCGACAGTATCAGCACGTTGTAGCCATCGGCCACGGCCTTGTCGGCAGCAGCACACAAGGCTTGCACGGTTTTTTCGCAACCCGCCGCGCCCTGCGCTACCGGATAGGTGATGTCCAGCACCAAAGAACGATAGCATCCCTGCGTGAGCTGGTCGATGTTGCGCAATTTTGCGATATCGTCATTCGACAGCACCGGTTGATGCACTTCCAGGCGCAGTGCCGGGTTGGTTTCCTCGATGCCCAGCAGATTGGGCTTCGGGCCGATGAACGAAGTCAGCGACATCACGATCTCTTCGCGGATCGGGTCAATCGGAGGGTTGGTCACCTGCGCGAACAACTGCTGGAAATAATCGTAGAACGAACGATTCTTGTTCGACAAAACCGCCAGTGCCGCATCCGCCCCCATCGAACCGGTCGGTTCTTCGCCGGCATTCACCATCGGTGCCAGGATGAACTTCAGGTCTTCCTGCGAGTAGCCGAACGCTTGCTGGGTGTCCAGCAAAGATGCATTCAGTTTCGGCTCGGCTGCCACCTCGGGAAGATCGCCGAGGTAATAGCGGGATTTTTCGATCCACTGCCGGTATGGTTTAGCCGCGGCGAGCTGATTTTTCAGTTCGGTATCATCGACGATGCGCCCGGCCTGCATGTCGATCAGGAACATCTTGCCGGGTTGCAAACGCCATTTTTTGACGATCTTGTGCTGCGGTATATCCAGCACGCCCATTTCCGATGCCATCAGCACCATGTCGTCGTCGGTGATCAGATAACGCGCCGGTCTCAGCCCGTTGCGGTCCAGCGTCGCGCCTATCATGCGGCCATCGGTGAACGCCACGGCTGCGGGGCCGTCCCACGGCTCCATCAGCGCGGCATGGTCTGCGCCTCGCTTACCGGATACTATGTATCGGTTTAGGCGCCGGCCGTTTTCGGCGACAGCTGCGCGAGATCACGCTTTGAGTGAAATCACCCTTTATTGAATGGTCGTGAATTTGTTCTGGAAAGTCCTATAACTCGCCGGAAGCTGACACTTCCCACAAACCGGCAATTTAACGAGGGAGTACTCTTTAGGCCGTTCATCGCAGCCAGCGGCCGAAACCGAGCTGCGCCACGTGCGAAATCACCCTTCACTG
>CAVWTZ010000167.1:0-14884 GCA_963757485.1 uncultured beta proteobacterium | reverse complement strand
TACCGGCACGCTGAACATGGCGGTGCTGGCGAGCTTCGGCTATGAGAAATCCGACCAGGCCTCCGGCGTTCCGTCTGCCGGCACGCTGAACCCCGGCAATGGCCAGTTTTACGTGCCCGCCAACGGCGGCGAACTGTCGCTGTTTCTTGGCGGCCGCGTCAGCGACAACGCCGGCTTCCTGGCCGAGCTTGGCACAACGCGTCAGGCTACCGGTCTGGCTGCAACGGGTCCGGCCAATACGGGCCAGACCGCAACAGGTTCCGCCAAGCTGCCGCTGCTGTTCGTGGTTGCCGAGGGCACGCGTGCCGGCATCGTCCCGTTCACCACCGATGCCCGCGGCGCATCCTACGGTTTTGAACTGTTGAACACCGGCGCGAGTGCGGTGCAGCTGATGAGCCCGGTGCGCGGCATGAACAACGCGCACAGCAGTGCGATTTCGGCGCAACAATACATCGCGACCGACGGCGGCGCGACCGGCATGGCTTTCGTGATCGACAACCCGCGTTATTTCGTCAACCTGACCCGCTTCAACCAGACCGTGCCGGGAAATGCAGCTGGCGGAACCGCTTCGAACCTGGGCTCGTTCTACGCGCGCGCAGCAGCGCTATTTGATTCGGGCGGCTGGGACACCGGCGTGGGTGTGCAGAACTGGGGGGGAAGTTCCTACAGCAGCGCAGCAGCGGCGCAACTGGTCACAAAAGCGACTGCGATCGACGGCCAGATGCAGGGCAGTCTGGGCGGCATGCCGGCGGGTTTCTACGTGACCTATGCCAGGGCACCCTATGACGCTTCCGTTGCGAATGTCTATGACATGGGGGGCACACTGAACCGCAGTTCACTCAACGTTGCCGCCGAATTGGGCGTGTTGCCCGGCGTCGCGACGATAGGGGCGGCCATACGCCGGGGCAACAGCGGGGTGGATGACGGCAGCGGTGCCAATGCGACCGACAATGCGTTCATGCTGTCCCTGACATACCAGCTGGCGCAGAACATGATGGTATCGTTCACCCACACCACAAGCAGCGGCAGTTACTGGAACCAGGTCAACCCTGACACTATTGTCAATCCGAACGGTTTGACCAATGCCGGCCTGATCGGCAGCAAGACCACCACTTTCGACGTGTCCACGCTGTTCTGATTTGTCGTTTGGTGTCTGCAGAGTAGTTCTGCTTCCTTGTTGCTTTCGCGAGATTATTGTTGTATGTAACGTAAATTGGAATTACTTTTTCAGCAGCGCCTGCAGGTCGGCGAACGGATTATGCGTTGCCGCGGTTGAGTGGTTGTCGCGGTTTCCCGGCCGCGACTGTTCTTCCAGTTGGCGCATGTGTTCGTTGTCGTGGCAATACAGGCACAGCAGTTCCCAGTTGCTGCCGTCCGGGGGATTGTTGTCGTGATTATGGTCCTTGTGGTGCACCGTCAGTTCGCGCAGCCGCGCGCCGGAAAATTCCCGGCCGCAGCGCCCGCAGATCCACGGAAACAGTTTGAGCGCCCGCTCGCGATAGGTGGCCCCGCGCTCGCTGCTGTGCCGGCGCGCTTCGGCAACCACGCGGTTCGAGCCGGGCATGGTCGGGGGTGGTACGTTTGGCCATGTTGAAAAACCTGCAGCGGAGAGCAATACAGCGCGCCCACAAAAGGGGCGCGTCATTGTTCCTGCCGAACGCCTAGATCGCGCCGCTGATCTTGGCAGGCACCGGCTCCTTCTTGGGTTTTTTTGCTTCCTTGTTTTTGCGCTGTTGTCCTTTGGCCATGATGATTCTCCTTGTAGTGACGACATCTGAAATATGCAACGATATGTGTGATGCAATGATGCGCTCAACGTGCGGTAGGACCATCCCGATCCGGCAAGGTTCAGCGCGCGCAGATGATAATCCCGCGCGGGAAAAAGTGAAACTGTTTCTGTTTGACATGTGTCATTTTCCTGCTCAAGGTATCATCTAGTGGGACTGCCTATCACAAATGGATCAAGCGATAAACATCAAACGCCGGCCACAGAGCGCACAGAGCTCACCGAGAGAATTATTGACATCTTAAAATTCTGGTCCAGCCCTACAGATAAGCCGGGAGAAACCTGCTTCATCTCTGTGTCCTCTGTGTTCGCTGTGGCTAAATCTCTTTTTTGCAAATCGATGACACGCCGAAACACGTGCGCGGCTACCGGTATCGAACATAATTAACGGCGTGCCAGTCGGAGGGTTCAGACATTTCCAATATTTCCAATCCAGCCAAACCTGCCGCAGCAAGGCGTTTGTCCCCATTGCGCGATCTGTGGCCGTTCCTGCGCCCCTACCGCGGACGGATGGTACTGGCTTTCCTGCTGCTCTGCCTCGGTTCCGGCACCATCCTGATGGTGCCGCTGGCATTTCGCGACCTGATCGATTTCGGCTTCGGGCAGCGCGAAAGCGCGGCACGCGGATTGTTGGGAAGCCTGAGTTTGAACGGTCATTTCATGGTGCTGTTCGGCTTGGCCAGCGTGTGGGCACTGGCCGTCTCGGCGCGCTTTTACACCGTGAGCTGGATAGGCGAGCGGGTCACCGCGAACCTGCGCAGCGCGGTCTACCAGCGGGTGCTGGCGCAGTCGCCGCAGTTCTTCGAGACCTTGCAGACCGGCGAAGTGCTGTCGCGGCTGACCGGCGACACCACGCTGGTCCAGACCGTGGTCGGCAGCTCCATTTCGATGGGCTTGCGCAGCCTGTTCCAGTTCGTCGGCGGGATGATCATGCTGGCGGTGACCAGCTTTTACCTGTTTTCGCTGAACCTGGGTCTGATGATATTGCTGACGCTGCCCATCCTGATCATCGGGCGCAGGGTCAGGAAATTGTCGCGCGAATCCCAGGACAGGATCGCGGATGCGTCGGCGCTGGCCGGCGAGATCCTGAATGCGGTCCCGACGGTGCAGGCCTATACACAGGAGCGCTACGAGTCCGCGCGTTTCGCGGATCGCGCGGAGACGAGTTTTGCCACCGCGATCCGGCGCACCCGCGTGCGCGCGGCGCTGACCGCGCTGATCATCATCGCGGTGATGGGCACCATCATCTTCGTGCTCTGGGTCGGCGCGAACCAGGTGCATCAGGGCAGCATGACCGGCGGCCAACTGGCTTCGTTTGTCCTTTATGCGGCACTGGTGGCGGGCGGTGTGGGCACGATGTCGGAAGTGTGGGGCGATGTGATGCGCGCGGCCGGCGCAACCGAGCGCCTGCTCGAATTGCTGCGCGCGGAATCCGCGATCGGCGAAGCCGCGATACCGCAGGCGCTGCCCCGGCCTGACCGGGCGGGAATCCGCTTCGAGCAGGTCAGCTTCCATTACCCGGCACGTCCGGAGACCGCCGCGCTGGATGACATCACGCTGGACATCGCGCCGGGAGAAAGCGTTGCGCTGGTCGGGCCTTCCGGTGCGGGCAAGACCACGCTGTTCCAGCTTCTGCTGCGCTATTACGATGTCAGCGATGGCGTGATCCGCCTCAACGGACAGGACATACGCCAGCTTGCGCTGCGGGATCTGCGCGGCATGATCGCCATCGTGCCCCAGGACCCGGTGATCTTTTCCGCCAATGCGCTGGAGAATATCCGCTATGGGCGTCCAACTGCCAGCGACGAGGCCGTGACGGGTGCCGCCACGGCGGCGCTGGTCGACGAATTCATCAAGCGATTGCCGGACGGCTACCAGACATTCCTCGGTGAGCGCGGCACCCGCTTGTCGGGCGGGCAGCGCCAGCGCATCGCGATCGCGCGCGCGATCCTGAAGAATGCGCCGCTGTTGCTGCTGGACGAAGCCACCAGTGCGCTGGATGCGGAATCGGAGATCCTGGTGCAGCAGGGGCTGAATGCCGCGATGCAGGGCCGCACCACGCTGATCATCGCGCACCGGCTGGCGACCGTGCAGAAGGTCGACCGCATCGTGGTGATGGAACACGGCCGCATCGTCGAAACCGGCACCCCGGAAGACCTGCGCAAGCAGAGCGGGCTTTACGGGCGGCTGGCACGTTTGCAATTCGGTTTTTGACCGGATTCGCAGTGATGCATTCGGGCATATAATACGCCCGATGCAAGTGCAGGATTTCATTCAACCGAAACTGTTTATCAAGGAAAATCATGAAGAATTTGCTGGTGGCAATATTGGGCGCTTGTATCATTACCGTGAGCGGGCCAACCCTGGCCGCGCCGACGACGGCGGCCGCCCCAATGACGAGGGAGCAGGGCGACGCGATACTCAAGGAGTTGCGCGAGATCAAACAACTGCTGGCAAAGCAGCAGCCTGCACCGGCACCGCAGGGGATGCCGCAAAACCTGACGGTCAGGGGCGATGCGATCCATGTGCTCGGCAAGAGCGACGCGCCGCTGACGATGGTCGAATTCACCGACTACCAGTGCCCGTTCTGCGGCCGGTTCGAGGCAAACACGTTCCCCGACATCAAGAAAAATTATATCGACACCGGCAAGCTGCGCCTGATCGTGCGCGACCTGCCGCTGGAGGGACTGCATCCCTACGCGCTGAAAGCCGCCCAGGCGTCACATTGCGCCGCAGACCAGGGCAAGTTCTGGGAAATGAAGGATCTGTTGTTCAAGAACCAGAACAAGCTTGATGCGGACTCGTTGAACGGTTATGCAACCGCCGACCTCGGGCTGAACGGGGACGCTTTCAAGAAATGCATGGCCGACGGCAAACACCTGAACGAGATCGCCGCAGAAGCCAGGTATGCCCAATCGCTCGGGCTCACCGGGACGCCGTCATTTATCATCGGCAAGACCGACGGTGACTCGGTCAGTGGCCGTGTGGTCGTCGGTGCGCTGCCCTATGAGAATTTTGCGGCAGTGATCAACGAAGAGCTGGAAAAGAAATAGGTTCCCGACAAGCCTTGTTCGGGACCGTCACGCAGCCCATACGGCGCTGCGTGACTTGTTGATCAGCTAACATTCAGCCCAGCGTCGGGTAATCCGTGTATCCCTTGGCGCCCGGCGTATAGAACGTGGCCATGTCAGGCGCATTCAACGCCGCGCCGGTCTTCCATCTTTCGACCAGATCCGGGTTGGCGAGGATCGGCCTGCCCACCGCGATCAGGTCGCATTTGCCTGCAGCCAGGTCGCTTTCGGCGCGAGCCGCATCGTAGCCGCCGGACAGGATCAATTTGCCCTTGAACGTTCTGCGGAACATCTGCTTGATCGAGTCGGGCACAACTGGCGCGCCCATGGGCGAGTGGTCGACCAGGTGGATATAGACCAGTCCGAGCGCGTTGAGCTGTTGCGCCAGATAGGTGTAATCGGCGTCCATCCCGTCGTACTGCGGCATGTCGTTGAACACGCCGTATGGGGAAAGGCGTATGCCCACCTTGTCCTTGCCGATCGCCTTGATTACCGCGTCGGCGACTTCGAGCACGAAGCGCGCGCGGTTCTCGATCGAACCGCCGTAACGATCGGTGCGCTGATTCGAATTCGGCCGGATGAACTGTTCGAGCAGGTAGCCGTTCGCGCCATGCAACTCGACTCCGTCGAAGCCGGCCGCGACCGCGTTCTTCGCGGCCTGGGCATATTCGTGTATCGCGGTCCTGATGTCGTCCTCGGTCATCGTCTGCGGCATCGCGTTCTGTTTCATGCCTTCAGCATCGGTGTACATCTCGCCTGCGGCGGCCACCGCCGAGGGTGCGAGCACGCGCGCGCCGGCGGGCAGATTGAGCGGGTGGGCGACCCGGCCGCAATGCATGAACTGGATGAAAATCTTCGCGCCCCTGGCATGTACCGCATCAGTGACGAGCTTCCAGCCTGCCACCTGGGCCGGGGAAAATATTCCCGGTATGCGTGGATAGCCCAGGCCATTAGGGGAGGGCGATGTGCCTTCGGTGATGATCAGCCCTGCCGAACTCCGCTGGGCGTAATACTCGGCCGTCAGTTCGTTCGGGATATTGTTGGTCGCGCGGCTGCGCGTCAGCGGAGCCATGACCAGACGGTTCTGCAGGGTGAGCGTTCCAAGGGTGGTTTTTGAGAATAGCAAAGACATTGGGATTCCTTCCCGATAGTGAGTAGTTATTTTGTGAGTAAGATATCTAAACCAATATGACCGAAAACCGGGCTATTGCGTTCAAAAAATCGATAGATTGTTGCAGGCCGCCGATTCTATGGATCGGGATATTCATCACGGGCGATAATATACACTGAATATTTCAGATTTAAGTATAGTCGGGACGGTGCTTTTGAGCGACATGATTTGCGGCTATTCTGCAGGGTGTGGATGTATCAGGTCCAGAACGGGAGTCAGCATGAAAAAACTGAAACATGAGGCTGAATTATTCAAGGCAGCCTTGCTTGCCGGCGTGAAATACGCCGAGGGACGCGGCGTGGTCGAGTTTGAGCCGACCGATTCCGCGAGCGAGAAACTCCTGTACATATACAGGCTGCTGGTTCATGACAAGGTCATTCAGCCATTGCCCGAAGACCAGGTTGCTGAAAAGTCCCTGCGGCACAAGCTTGCCATCTGGTACGCGAAGCAACTGCCACAAGATGATCCGTTGCTGAAATAGGGAAGTATCTGGATTCGAGCCCGATGCTCAATACAACATCAGCCCGAGGTGGACGTCCGTCACAATGAGTACAGAAGACCAGACAGAAAAATTCCGCATCGACAAGTGGCTGTGTGCCGCGCGCTTTTTCAAGACGCGCTCGCTGGCGGCTGATGCTGTTGATTGCGGTAAAGTCCATGTCAACGACGCGCGCGTCAAACCGGCCAAGACAGTGGCGGTGGGCGACATGCTCACCATCAATATCGGGCAGAAGCAGTACATCGTCGAGGTGATCGCGCTGTCCAACAGGCGCGGTCCGGCCGCGCAGGCACAAAAACTGTATCGTGAAACCGACGCCAGCCGCGAGCGCAGGGAAGCGATTGCTGCCCAACTCAAATCACAGCCTCAACCGTTTTTCTTCAAGGGCAGGCCCACCAAGCGCGACCGGCGCGAGATCGAGCGATTCAAGAAAGGGAAGTGATCCTCCCGGGCTTCATCTGCTCCCGTCAAACAGCATTTCCAGGCGCATGGTGAGCGCAAAGCTGGGTGTGAAATTGTTCACTTTCGGGAAGACCAGTTGCGGATTCAACTCGAAGAACATCCATTTGCGGTGCAGCCTGTAACGGTACAAAATTTGCGCGACATATTCCGTCAATTCGACCTGTGGATTGCTGACACCGATCGCGCTGACCTGGTACAGCACGGCTGTCCGTTCATTCAGGGTGTGATAGACGGACAGATCCTGGCGCAGGTCGAAGTTCTGCTGTTCCTTTAGCCATGTGGCATTGCTGGTGGCGCGAAACAGGACTGGTTCGCTCAAAACATGTTCCAGGTCAACCTGGGTGGTTTCACCCACGCCTATGGTGTTGAACCAATACACGGATTCCGCAGCTTTCAGCCGCCAGGTATCGAGAGGAACCGAATAACTGGTTCTTGCGCGCATGAAGGGATTGATATTTATACCCTGGAATTTCAGTCCTGCATCGGCACTTGTATGCAATACCTTTAATTCTTCTTTTATCTGCTCATAGCGCAAAGCCAGGCCATAACTCTGGGGCCCGGAAAGCTGATTGGTGATGGAGGTATTCTGGTTTGTCGTCGGCTCACCGCTTATGTTTTGATCGGGGTTGGACTCGATCAATAGATGATATTTTCTTTCCGTGCTGGGCAGGTTCAAATTGGCCCTGACCGATAAATCGAGCTTGCGGTCGCCGCCATATCCGGTCGCCCTGGCAAGGTCCAGTTGCACGACGCTTTTATTGCTTTCCTGATAATTGCGGTCATTGCCAAAGAAGCGATCCATATCGGTTGCGAAATCAATTATTTTCCTGGACAAATAATCTCGCTGGACATCAACAGAACTAAACAGATCGGGCTCTTGGGCCGGTTGAGCGGGTTGAGCGGATTGAGCGGATTGAGCGGATTGAGCGGATTGAGCGGATTGAGCGGATTGTTCGGCACCCAGCAACTCCAAGGGAAAACCAACCGTAATGCCCAACAGCAGAAGAGACGAAATCCTGCAAAGCCGGATTGAATTTTTTTCGCGGACGGACATTGTGGGCAGATATTACACAATATGAATGCAAAAGCGCAGTTCGACATGGGCGACTAAACTCCGGCAAAAGGCCTGTTGGCGCAAATAATCGATAGCAGGGTATACTTTTATTGCATTTGGAGTGCGATATCCGGAATATCAAAGTCCGGGATAGAGCTAGCCAGTGTTTTTGCGCCACGGTATTTTTTTGAAAGGAGCGCCCATGTCGATTTCACAATATGTTAGCGGGACATTATCACGCCAGATATTACAGACTGCCTTTTGGGTTGTATTCGCAGTGAACGTTCATGCATCACCACAACCAGGTGAACCGCAAGCTATAGACGAGAGCTACACACAGGCGATCGCAAGCCCGATACGAACGGATGATGACAGGAGTGCAGATGCCAAGCGCAAGCCGCTGGAGTTTTTGCAGTTCTCCAATGTGCGCCCAGGCATGCAGGTGCTGGATATTGCAGCCGGTGGCGGGTACACCACGCAATTGCTTGCGCTGGTAGTGGGCAGCAAAGGGTCTGTTTGGGCGCAGGGGCCCCGGGAAGCAAAAGCATTGCAGGCTCGGCTGGCCAGCCATCCTCAGTCCAACATCGTTCCGGTCGTCAGGCCCTTCGATGATCCGATACCTGAAAATGCGCCAAAGTTTGACTTGATCACCCTCATCATGAATTACCACGACATCACCTATATGCCTGTTGACCGCGACAAGATGAACCGGCGCCTGTTCGACGCATTGAAACCGGGCGGACATCTGGTCATATTGGATCACTCGGCCAAGCCGGGGAGCGGCATCTCGGTCGCAAAAACATTGCACCGTATCGAGGAAAAGGTGGTGCTGGACGAGGAACGGAAAGCCGGATTCAAGCTGGAACAGGAAAGCAATTTCATGAGAAATCCGGCCGACCCGCGCGACCAGGCCTTCTTCAACATGACGATTCCAACCGACAAGTTTGCATTGCGTTTTGTCAAACCCTGATGGGTCCGATCATGCTTGCAATCAGACGCCATAACGAGGAATGACAGTGAAGACCACATTGATAACCGGCGCCAACCGTGGAATCGGGTTGGAGTTTTGCCGTCAATATGCCGCAGATGGCTGGCGTGTTCTGGCGTGCAGCCGAAATCCTGAAAACTCAGATGCGCTCAACAAGCTGGCGGCTGAAAATCCGGAATTGATAAAAGTTCATGCGCTTGATGTTGCCGATCATCTACAGATCGATAGCCTGGCGCAGGTTCTGGCCGGCGAATCGATAGACCTGCTGATCAACAACGCCGGCATTTATCCTGATTCCGACAAAAGCGGTTTTGGCCATACCGATTATGCGGAATGGATGAAGGCATTCCGCATCAATACGATGGCGCCGCTCAAGATGGCCGAGGCGTTCGCCGCGCAGATCGCCCGCGGCGGGCAAAAGACCATTGTGACCATCACCAGCAAGATGGGCAGTATTGCGGACAACAGCGGGGGCGGCAGTTATCTTTATCGTTCCAGCAAGGCGGCGGCAAACATGGTCGTCAAAACTCTGGCAATCGACCTCAAACCGCTTGGTGTCACAGCAGTCGTGTTCCATCCGGGCTGGGTCAAGACTGATATGGGCGGACCGAATGCAATGGTCTCCCCAGAGCAAAGCGTCTCCGGCATACGGAAAGTAATTGGCGGACTTTCGGCAGAGGATTCCGGGATATTTTTTGGCTATGATGGCCAGGTGATTCCTTGGTAACCGGGGCTGAACTACGGAGTTGCAATACGGGGAGTTGTAAAGGAGTTGTAAAAAGGCACATTCCCATTCTGATTCACAGTATTTGAGCAGGAGAAAATATGGACTTATTGCAAAAACTGATCATTTTCGCCACGGTATTTCTGGTCGTCAGCGGTTTGATCTGGTTTATCTTCCTCGCCCATTGATGGGCTGTTGTCACCCCTCATGCTGCCCGACCCGGAGGTGAAAAATTGAAAAAGGAATTCTGGCTGGAACGCTGGGAACGGCAAGAGACAGGATTTCATCAGGACGATTTCAACCCGTATTTGCGCCAGTACTGGCAGCAACTGCACCTTGCCCGTGGCAGCGCGGTATTTGTTCCCTTGTGCGGCAAAAGCATGGACATGCTTTGGCTGCGCGATCAGGGACACCAGGTCCTGGGCGTGGAACTGAGCGCCATCGCGGTGCAAGCATTCTTCAGGGAGAACGGTTATACCCCGCGGCACGATGCACGGGGCAAATTCGATCTTTGCGAGGCGGACGGTGTTGGTATCCTGTGTGGTGATTTTTTCGATTTGACCAGGGATCACCTGGAACAAGTGAGTGCGGTATACGACCGCGCATCGTTGATTGCGCTGCCGCCGGAAATGCGCGGACGTTACGTCCGCCACCTGGTCAGCATCCTGCCGCCCGCGACGCAAATACTGCTCATTACTGTGGAATATCCGCAGGAGGAAATGCAGGGCCCGCCATTTTCGGTTTCTGCGAGCGAAGTGGAAACCATCTACCGCGAGCATGCCGAAGTGCGCCTGTTGGCACAATTGGACGTGCTGGAGCAAAACCCGCGCTTCCAACAGCGCGGCCTGAGCCGCATGGTGGAAAACATCTTTCAACTGTCGTTGCGCTAGCTTGAATAAAGTCGCTGCCCGTTCGATTGCACCCGTCAGCGCAGCTTGTTCTGGAATCACGATCCTGTGGTAGCATGAAATTCCATGCTATCCGGCCTGCCAAAAATCGGCACCACACCATGCCATTGATCAATTGCTTCCCGGTTCGGATGCCATCGCCTGTTGCGCAAACGGTCAGCGCCGTAGCAGTTGCAAGCCGGAGGAGGACATGGCAGTGCTAGCGCTTTCGCTGTTTCTGTGCGGTGGCATGACGGCCGCCGTTCTCTACATCATGCTCATCAAGCGCAGGCTTGCCCGCGATGCCGCGGACCGCAAACAGTCCGAACAACGCGAGCAGACCCGTAATCATGTACTGGAATTGCTGGCCCATGGCGCATCCCTTACCGCCCTTCTGGATGCGATTGTGCGGGGTGTGGAGCAGCAGCAGCCGGATATGCTTTGCAGCATCCTGCTGCTCGACAACGAGGGCAAGCACCTGTTGACCGGTGCCGCACCCAGCCTGCCCGATTTTTACAATGCCGCGATCGACGGTATTGAAATCGGCATTGGTGCCGGCTCCTGCGGCACGGCAGCCTTCACCGGCCAGCGTGTCATCGTTGAAGACGTTCAGGCCCATCCTTATTGGGCGCCCTACAAGGAACTCGCCGGCAGGGCGGGGCTGGGCGCGTGTTGGTCGGAGCCGATCCGTTCGGCGTCCGGCAAAGTGCTTGGCACCTTCGCCATTTATCATCATCAGGCGCACCATCCGACGGATGATGAAATCCGCCTGATCGAGCAAACCGCCAATCTGGCCGAAGTGGCGCTGGGCCGCAGCCACGCCGATCAGGCGCTCAAGGAAAGCGAAAAAAGGCTTTTGGATATCCTCGAGAACGTCACTTCCTACATCTATATGAAAGACACCCAAGGTCGCTACCAGTTCGCCAACCGGCTGTTGCGCGAGTGGTTCGCTGCGCCGATGGAAGAGATCGTCGGCTACGATGATGCCAAATTCTATGACGCCGACACTGCCGCCGATATGCGCAAGGATGATTTGCGGGTGTTGCAGAATGGCGAGACGCTGGCAACCGAAGAGGTTCTGACCAACATTCTTACCACGGGTGTGACTCGGGTTTTCATGACGGTCAAACTGCCTTTGCGGCGCGAGGACGGCAGCATCTATGCCTTGTGCGGCATCTCCACCGACATCACCGAGCGCAAGGATATCGAGGAACACATGCAGCACATGGCGCAATACGATGCGCTCACCCACCTGCCCAACCGGGCGCTGTTCGAGGACCGCCTGCACCAGGCGATCGCGGCCGCGCAGCGCAACAAGGCGCATCTGGCGCTGATGTTCATCGACCTGGACAAGTTCAAACCGGTCAATGACACCTACGGTCACGGCGTGGGCGATCTGCTGCTGAAGGAAGTCGCGCTGCGCATCCAGGATTGCCTGCGCGATTCAGACACCGCCGCGCGGATAGGCGGCGACGAGTTCGTGATATTGCTGCCGGCTATCGAAACGGCGGCCGATGCCGGCAAGGTCGGGGAGAAAATACGCCTTTCGCTGAACCAGCCTTTTGTGCTGGCCGGGCACACGCTCGGAATAGGCTCGAGTATAGGCGTCGCAGTCTACCCGCAACACGGCGGCAACGAAAAGCTGCTGGTCAAGAGCGCCGATATCGCGATGTATTACGCCAAGAAAAATGGCCGCAACAACGTTAAAATATACCAGCCGGGGATGCAGGAGATCAGTCAATGAAAAGGAAGCCGGGTACTGACAATCGCAACGGCCGCATTCCGATTTGCCATCCTTAACAACCACACATCCCGCAGCCGGGATTTTACAGGTGCCATTCCGCAATGAAACAATCCGAAATAAAGTTTACCGTTACCCTGGACGACAAAAAGATGCCGCAAAGGATCGACTGGAGCGCCTCCGATGCCAACAAGGAAAGCACCTGCAAAGCCGCGATGATCGCACTGTGGGACACGGAGGAAAATAACACGCTGCGCATCGATCTGTGGACAAAGGACATGATGGTGGATGAAATGAAACAGTTCTATCACCAGAACCTGCTGTCCATGGCAGATACTTTTGAACGCGCCACCGGAGAAGTAGTTGCTGCCAAAGCCATGCGTCTTTTCGCCAAGGAATTCGGCGAACGCCTGAATATCATCAAGAAAGACAGTTCTTCTGTCCCGAGCAAGAATCAATAAGCAGGTATCAGCCGCAAGGCTCCGCTAATGGTGTTCTGCTGCCCATTTGCGCAGCGCATCCAGCGTGTTTTCGACATGTTTGTCCGGTTGCAAGTCTGTGTAGCTATAGATGATCTTGCCGTCGGGAGCGATGACATAGGATGTGCGGTTCGCATATTCCGGCTTCGCCGCGAGGATCGCATCGTATGCTTTCATGATGCGCTGATCGGGGTCCGCGGCCACGGGGAATTTGCTGCGGCATTCGCTGACGGAGAACCGGTTCAGCTTCTCAATATCGTCGTGGGAAACACCGATCACGGTTGCGCCAAGTGCATGGTATTTCCCGGTCGCATCGGCAAAATCGTGAGCTTCGATCGTGCAACCCTTGGTGAATGCTGCCGGATAAAAATAAAGCACCACCGGACCTTTCTTCAATGCATCAGCGAGAGAGTATGTGAACACCTTGCCGCCCAGGGACGCCTGCGCAACGAAGTTCGGTGCGATGGCGCCGGTATTCAGGGCTGAATACGCAGGCATTGAAAAAGCCGCGGACAAAAGTACAAGCACAAAAAATTTTCTCATTGCAAGCCTCTCCCGGTGTGTATCGGACGGTCTTAAACTTAATTTATGCAGTTCGTCCCATGGAGGCCTCAGGTCTTGGACAACAGTTTCAGCGCTAGCCGGATACCGTCCGACACGTCGGTGTCGCTCGGTAATTGCCTGGTTGCCCAGTCCGCTTCCTTGTCGTTGTAGCCCAATGCCTGCAAGGCATTCATGATGTCGTTGCCTGATGAAAAAACGGCCGCACCTTTGACAAATCTCGTGCCAGCCGGCACGAATTTCCCCTGCAACTCCAGCAGCAGCCGTTCTGCCGTTTTCTTGCCGACGCCGGGTATCTTGGTGAGCCGTCCTGCTTCCTTGTTCGCTACCGCCGCCGCCAGATCATTCAGGCTCAGGCCGGACAGCACGGAAAGCGCCAGCTTGGGGCCCACGCCGCTGATCTTGAGCAACTGGCGGAACGCGAGACGTTCCTCGTTGCTCAGGAATCCATACAGCAGATGCGCATCCTCGCGGACGATGAGTTGTGTGTGCAGCACCACTTTTTCATTCAGCACGGGCAGGTTGTAGAAAGTGCTCATCGGCACGTCCAGTTCGTAAGCCACGCCCTGCACATCCAGCAAAATCTGCGGCGGATTCTTTTCCAGCAATATCCCTGTCAGTCTTCCTATCAAACCAGTCTCCCGTTTTTCATGCGATACCCCGCCGTAGACAACACCCCCATGCCTTGCCCGCCATGCGCATGGCAGATTGCGCAGGCCAGCGCGTCTGCCGCATCCGGGCTTGGGGTGGCGGACAAATGCAACAAACGTTGCACCATCTGCTGCACCTGTTCCTTGTCGGCATGTCCGTTGCCGACCACGGCCTGCTTCACCTGCAACGCGGTGTATTCCGCCACCGGCAGATTCGCCAGCACCGCCGCGCAGATCGCCGCGCCGCGCGCCTGCCCGAGCAGCAGCGTGGATTGCGGATTGACGTTGACGAACACTTTTTCCACCGCGACTTGCTGGGGCTGGTGCTGCGCGATCACATCGCCCAGGGAATCCAGAATTTCTTTTAATCGTTCCGGCAATTCGCCGTCCTGTGTCTTGATGCAGCCGCTGGCGATGTAATGCAGTTGCTGCCCGACTTTGTCCAGCACACCGAAGCCCGTTATTCTCAACCCCGGATCAATTCCAAGAATTCGCATCACCAATTCCGGATATTTTTCACTATGAGTTCATGCGGAATCAGGGCTGTTCCTCAATGACAGCGGTTGTGTAAACTTCCTGCACGTCGTCGAGATCTTCCAGCGCGTCCAACAGCTTCTGCATTTTCACCGCATCCTCGCCGGTGAAGATCACTTCGTTGGCGGGTTTCATGATGACTTCGCCGACTTCCGGTTTGTAGCCGGCCGCTTCCAGCGCCTGCTTGACGTTGACGAAATCATGCGGCGAGGTGATCACCTCGATGCTGCCATCGTCATTGGTGATGATGTCTTCCGCGCCTGCGTCCAGTGCGAGG
>CAVWTZ010000166.1:0-12374 GCA_963757485.1 uncultured beta proteobacterium | reverse complement strand
CAGAAGCGCAACGGTATACTCGCCGCCGCCGATAAATCGCTCCGCCAGCACCAGCGGGTCGTGTTTGACGGCTTCGCGATATGCGGCCGGCAATTCGGCCGCCGATTTCACCTTGCTGATGCCGACACTGGAACCTTCGTTGGCGGGTTTCACGAACAGCGGCAAACCCAGCTGCCGGGCTACGTCTTCCCAGTCGCTGTGTTCATCGAGCAGCGCGTAATCCGGTATAGGCAATCCGCCCGCCTGCCACACCAGCTTCGTGCGCCACTTGTCCATGCCCAGTGCGGATGCCATCACCCCGCTGCCGGTATACGGGACGCCCAGCAATTCAAGCGCGCCCTGCACCGTGCCGTCCTCGCCGAAACGGCCGTGCAGCGCGATGAATGCGCGGTCGAAACCGTCGTCGATCAGCGCCTGCAGATTCTGCACGGCCGGATCGAACGGATAGGCATCCACGCCGCTGCGCAGCAATGCAGCGAGCACGGCCGAGCCGCTTTTCAGCGATACCTCGCGCTCGGCGGATTTACCGCCGAACAACACAGCAACTTTTCCGAATGAAGCAGGATCGGGATTTGTTTTCATCATTTCGTTTCACCCACAATGCGCACTTCCGGATGCAGCTTGACGCCCGTCTGTTTCTCAACCGCTGCCTGCACTTCCAGAATCAGGTTCTCGATATCCGCCGCAGTCGCCGCACCGGTGTTCACGATGAAGTTGGCGTGCTTCTCGGAAACCTGCGCGCCGCCGATTTTCTTGCCTTTCAACCCGCATTGTTCGATCAATCGTGCCGCGTGGTCGCCCGGCGGATTGCGGAATACCGAACCGGCATTCGGCAGATTCAAAGGCTGGCTGGCGATGCGCTTGCCCAGCAATGTCCTGATTCCCTGCCGCGCCGACTCGCCGTCGCCCCGGGGAAATTGCAGCCAGGCGGCAATAAAGAATTCGGCAGCTTCAGGAGCTGTGCTGGAGTCTTTAGTCTTGCTTCTGGCGACGTGCCGATACCCGATCTCATAATCGGCTGCTGTGCGTATATGCACCACGCCATATCGGTTCACGGTCTGCACGCGCAGCACCTTTTCCCAGGTTTCACTGCCGTAGCAGCCCGCGTTCATCGCCAGCATGCCGCCCAGCGAGCCGGGAATGCCGGCAAAAAATTCCGCGCCTTGCATATTGTGCAGGGCGGCGAAGCGCGCCAGTTTCGCGCCCGGCACACCGGCTTCGGCATAAACGCTGCCGTCCATTTCAAGATGCAATCTGCCCAGTGTTCCGTGCAGCATCAAAACGGTGCCGCGCAATCCGCCGTCCCGCACCAGCAGATTGCTGCCCAGACCCACCGCATACAGCGGTTCGTCGGCCGGCAAGCCGCGCAGGAATACCAGCAGATCATCGAGATCGGCGGGCTGGAACATCCGCTCGGCGGAACCGCCGGTGCGCCAGCTGGTGTACTTGCGCATCGGCACGTTGTGCTTCAATGTGCCGCGCAATGGTGTGTCAGCAAAGTTTGTCAGCTCGATCATGTTCATGACTCACCCGGTTGCTTAGTCTGCATGGCAGGTATTTTTCCGGTAGCGTCGGCGTCGCTGCTGCCTGACAGCCTGTTCGGTACATTGCCGATCGAACCCGCCCCCATGGTAATGACCACATCGCCGTCACGCGCGATCTGCATGATCGCCTGCGGCATCTGTTCTACATTCTCTACAAACACCGCTTCGCTCTGCCCCGCCACGCGCAGCGCATGCATCAGCGCGCGACCGTCGGCGCCGACGATAGCTTGTTCACCTGCCGAATAGACTTCCGCCAGCACCAGCGCATCAACCCCGCACAACACCCTTACAAAATCCTCGAACAGGTCGCGCGTGCGCGTGTAACGGTGCGGCTGGAACGCCAGCACCAGGCGCCGGCCGGCAAATGCACCGCGCACCGCCTCCAGCGTGGCGCGCATTTCCGCGGGATGGTGCCCGTAATCATCGATCAGCGTGAAGCTTCCCGCCGCCCGGCAATGCAACTTCACCGTAACGCTGGAAGCGCCGGCCTACACCCTGGAATTCCGCGAGAGCTGCAATGATCGCGTCATCCGCCACACCAATCTCCAGCGCGATGGCAATCGCGGCGAGCGAGTTCAGCACGTTGTGCATCCCCGCCAGGTTCAGCGTGATGTCCATATCCTTCGGGGTTCCGTTCTGTCTGCATTGCGCGGTGAAACGCATCTTGCCGTCCTGATGGCGCACGTTAACGGCGCGTATCTGCGCATCCGCGCTCAGACCGTAGGTCGTCACCGGCTTGCTGATGCGCGGCAGGATCTCGCGAACATTGGCATCGTCTATGCAAAGCATCGCCCTGCCGTAGAACGGCAAGTGTTCGACGAAATCGACGAACGCCTGCTTGAGCTTTTCAAAATCGTGGCCATAGGTCTCCATATGGTCCGCATCGATATTCGTGATCGCCGCGATGATCGGTTGCAGATACAAAAACGAGGCATCCGACTCGTCGGCCTCGACCACGATGAACTCGCCGGTGCCGAGTTTGGCATTGCTGCCGCTGCTGTTCAGCTTTCCGCCGATCACGAAGGTCGGGTCGAATCCGCCCTTGGCGAGCACGCTGGCGGTCAGCGAAGTGGTGGTGGTCTTGCCGTGCGTGCCCGCTACCGCAATACCCTGGCGCAGGCGCATCAGTTCGGTCAGCATCATCGCGCGCGGCACCACCGGGATGTGCCGGGCACGCGCCGCCAGCACTTCCGGGTTGTCATCGTGCACCGCGGTCGAAACGACCACCACATCGGCATCGGTCAGATTCTGCGCGGCATGGCCGAGATATACCGTTGCCCCCAGTTGCCTGAGGCGGCGCGTCGCAACGTTCTTGCCGAGATCGGATCCGCTCACCTGGAATCCCAGATTGAGCAGCACCTCGGCGATGCCGCTCATGCCGGCGCCACCGATACCCACGAAGTGCAGGTGTTTTACCTTGTGTTTCATGCCGCCAGTTCCTCGCAAACACGCGCAACCGCAAGCGCCGCATCGGCCCTGGCCAAGCCGCGCGCGATCTGTGCCATCGCCAATAATTTTTCGCGGCCCCGTTCCTTATCCCCAAGGTCCCGCAGCAATTGCGCCAGTTTTTCCGCGCTCAGCTCGCGCTGCGGCAACAATACCGCCGCGCCGCGCTTGCTCAGGAACTGCGCGTTGCGCGTCTGGTGATCGTCCACCGCAAACGGGAACGGAATCAATATGCTCGCAACGCCCGCAGCGGCAAGTTCCGCAACCGTCAATGCGCCGGCACGGCAGATCACCAGATCGGCCTTGCCGTAGTGCTTCGCCATCTCGTCCATGAACGGCTTGATGTCGGCCTGTACGCCGGCCTGCTGATAAGACCGCCTTACCGCCTCGTAATGCTGTTTGCCGGTCTGGTGCAGCACATTGGGGCGGTCATCCTGCGGCAGCAGCGCCAGCGCCTGCGGCAACGCCTCGTTGATCGCTTTCGCGCCCAGACTGCCGCCCACCACCAGCACGTTCAGCCTGCCGCTGCGCGCGCCGTAGCGCTGCTGCGGTTCGGGTAATGCGGCGATATCGCTGCGCACCGGGTTGCCGCACCATATCGCGTGCGGCAACACATCCGGGAATCCGCACAGGACTTTCTGCGCAAAGCGCGCCAGCACCCTGTTGCTCAATCCGGCGACGGAATTCTGTTCGTGTATCACCAGAGGCCGTCGCAGCAATGCAGCCATGATCCCGCCCGGAAAAGTGATGTAGCCTCCCATGCCCAGCACCACATCGGGACGGTAGCGCATTATTGCGGCAGCGCTCTGCCACAGTGCGACCAGCAGATCGAACGGCAGCGTCAACTGGCGCAGCATGCCTTTGCCGCGCACGCCGGAAAATCGCACCCAGGCCATTTGATATTTATGCCTGGGGATCAGCTCGGCCTCCATGCTGTTGCGCGCGCCCAGCCAGGTCACCTGCCAGCCCTGTGCACGCAGAATGTCGGCCACGGCAAGTGCGGGGAAAATGTGGCCGCCCGTGCCGCCGGCCATGATCAGGATAGACCTAGACATGGAGCACCTCCATGTTGGCCATGTTTTCGGTGGAGACTAATGCGCGCTCAGCGCGCGTTATGTCGTAGCCAAAAATATGACCTCCCGTACCGCCAGCCATGATAAAAATGGAGCGGCTCATACCGGCAGCCCCCGAGCGATGCGCCTATTCTCGTAATCAACCCGCAACAGCACCGCTGCCGCGATGCAATTCACCACGATGCCGCTGCCGCCGAAGCTCAGGAACGGCAGGGTCAGCCCTTTCGTCGGCAGCACACCCATGTTCACGCCGATGTTGATGATGGTCTGCACCGCTATCCATACCCCGATACCCTGGGCAACCAGCGCAGAGAAATTGCGCTCGAAAAATGCGGCATCGCGCCCTATCCGGAACGCGCGCATGACCAGCAGCGCGAACAAGGAAATAACCGCGGCAACGCCGGCCAGACCCAGCTCCTCGGCAATCACCGCCATCAGGAAATCGGTATGCGCTTCCGGCAGGTAGAACAGTTTCTCCACGCTCCCGCCCAGCCCGACACCCAGCCATTCGCCGCGCCCGAACGCGATCAGCGCATGGCTCAATTGATAGCCGCGCCCATAGGGATCTGACCAGGGATCCATGAAACCGATCAGGCGATGCATCCGGTACGGGGCGGAAAATATCAGTGCGCCAAATGCGATCGGCAGCGCCAGCAGCAGTGCAGCGAACACCTTCAGGTTGAAACCGCCCAGCCACAACGTGGCTAATGCAATCGCGCAAATCACCACAAACGCGCCCAAGTCCGGCTCCTGCAGCAGCAGCGCGCCGATCAGCACCATGACCACCAGCATCGGCACGAATGCCTTCCGGAACAGATGGCCCACCTTGCCCTTGCGCACCGTATAGTCGGCGGCGTACAGCACGACAAACAGCTTCATCAATTCCGACGGCTGCAAATTGATCACGAACAGCGACAACCAGCGGCGGCTGCCGTTCACTTCTCGCCCGAGACCCGGAATCAGCACCAGCACCAGCAACGCGGTGCCCATCAGGAACAGCCATGGCGCATAGTTCTGCCACATCTGCACCGGCACCTGAAATGCAAGCAGTCCGAACATCAGTCCCGCAGCGATGAACACACCATGCCGCACCAGATAATAGGCGGGGTTGTGGCCGGTAAACTTGCTGGCTTCGGCCGTCGCGATCGAGGCCGAATACACCATCACCAGGCCGAGCGCGAGCAGGCCGATTAATACCCAGATCAGTATTTCGTCGAATTGCGCCTGCGACGGCGGGGTGCGCGTCTTTACTGCGAAAGGGTGGGGGTGCAACCCCCGGGTACCCTTCAGCGGTGACGATTTTCCCCAGCCTTTGGCTGGTTGCAAATCGCCTGCATTGCGACCCCCTGCGGGTGCCGTGAACGGGCGCGGGTGACCCCCCCGTATCGCCTGTTTCTCGCTAGGCTTGCCCCGCTTCATCGCGCTGATACGGGATGCTAGTGATGCCATGCGCATTCCCTCCCCAATGCTTGCACCGCCTGCACGAACACTTCGGCGCGATGCTGATAGTTGCGGAACATGTCGAAACTGGCGCAGGCCGGCGACAGCAGCACCGCATCCCCGCTTTGCGCAAGGCCGGCTGCCTGATGCACGGCATCGCCCATGTCTTGCGCGCGCGCCACTTTGACACCGCTTCCGTTCAGCGCGGTCGCAATAAGCGGCGCATCGCGTCCGATCAGTACCACCGCGCGCGCATGTTGCGCCACGACCGGATTGAGCGGCGCAAAATCCTGCCCCTTGCCCTCGCCTCCGGCGATCAGCACCGCCTTGCACCCCAATCCCTGCAGCGCGGCAATGGTTGCGCCGACATTGGTGCCTTTCGAATCGTCGTAATAAGTGATGCCGCCAATTTTGGCCACGCGTTCGACGCGGTGCGGCAGGCCTTTGAAACTGCGCAACGCGTCGACCAAAGCCTGCATCGGAAGATCGATCGCGCGGCACAATGCCAGCGCGGCCAGCGCATTCGCCGCATTGTGCAATCCGGCCACACGCAGTTCGCCGGCCTTGAGCAAGCGTTGCTTGCCCTGTTTCAGCCAGATTTCCCCGCCGGCATGCTCTGTCCCGAAATCATTTTCCGAATCCGGTTCGCCCAAGCCGAACGTATAGGTTTTGCACTCCTTGCGCGCCATGCTCATGCACAGGGCATCGTCGCGATTCAACACTTGCACACCGCACCCGGCAAAAATGCGCGCCTTGGCGGCGCTGTATTCGGCCATGCCGGCGTAGCGATCGAGATGGTCCTCGCTGACATTCAGCACGGTGGCCGCATCGGCATTCAGGCTGTATGTGGTTTCGAGCTGGAAGCTGGACAATTCCAGCACCCATACCTCGGGCTGGTTCGCGCCGCGCTCCAGCACAACATCCAGCACCGCCGGAGAGATATTGCCTGCCGCGACGACATCCTTGCCCGCTGCCTTGCACAGATGTTCCACCATGCTGGTGACGGTCGTTTTTCCGTTCGATCCGGTAATCGCGAGCACTTTGGTCACGGGCCGCAAGCCGTTAGCGTCCAGTTGCTGCGCGAACAGCTCGATGTCGCCCGCCACCGGGATGCCAGATGCCACGGCACGCGCCACCGCCGGTTCGCGCAGCGGCACGCCGGGGCTGATCGCGATCAGGTCGGCACCAGCGAACAATTCATCGCTGAATGCGCCGCAATGGATGAGCGGCTCGACCAGGTGTTTTTTTGCTTCGGCCAAACCGGGCGGATTGCTGCGGCTGTCCGCCGCGCGCACGCGTGCACCGTGCGCGCTCAGCCAGCGCAGCATGGACAGGCCGGTCTCACCGAGACCCAGCACAATCACCGATTTGTCCTCGAGTTCCATCATCTCAGTTGCTCACCTCAACTTCAGGGTCGCGAGCCCCATCAATACCAGCAACATCGTTATGATCCAGAAGCGCACGTAAGCGTTTGGTGTCGCCGTAACGTTCGCTGCGCGAACATGAGTCTCCCCCAACGCTTGCGTGCCGCACTTCTTCATTTGATTCTTCACGATCACCTCAACTTGAGGGTCGCCAGACCCATCAATACCAGCAACATCGTTATGATCCAGAAGCGCACTACCACTTGCGTTTCTTTCCAGCCCTTCAATTCGTAATGGTGATGCAGCGGGGCCATGCGGAACACGCGCTTGCCGGTGAGCTTGAACGAGGCTACCTGGATCATCACAGACACCGCCTCGACCACAAACACGCCGCCCATGATGAACAGCACCAATTCCTGGCGCACGATCACGGCCACCGTGCCCAATGCCGCACCGAGTGCCAGCGCGCCGACATCGCCCATGAATACTTCGGCGGGATAGGCGTTGAACCACAGGAAGGCCAGGCCGGCTCCGGAGATTGCGCCGCAGAACACCGCCAGTTCCCCCGCACCGGGAATATAGGGAATCCCGAGATATTTCGAGAACACCGCATTGCCCGCCACATAGGCGAAAATCGCGAGCGCGCCGCTGACCATCACCGTCGGCATGATGGCCAGACCGTCCAGGCCGTCGGTCAAATTCACCGCATTGCTGCTGCCGACGATGACCAGATAAGTCAGCACGATGAACATGAACAGGGGGAGCGGGAATACAAAATATTTCAGGAACGGCACGATAAACTCGGTGTTCGCGGGAAGGCTGGCGGCTTTCCACAAATAGATCCCGACCGCCAGCGCGATGACCGACTGCCAGCCGATCTTGGCTTTTGCCGACAACCCTTTCGGATTGCGATGCACCACCTTGCGATAATCGTCCACCCAGCCGATCACGCCAAAACCGAGGGTCGCAATCAAAACCACCCACACGTACTGGTTGCGCAAATCGCCCCATAACAGCGTGGTGATCGCGATCGAAGTCAGGATCAATGCGCCGCCCATGGTCGGCGTGCCGGCTTTGATCAGATGGGTTTGCGGCCCGTCGCTGCGGACTGACTGGCCGATCTTGTAGGCGGTCAGTTTCCGTATCATCGTGGGGCCCACCAGGAACGAGATGAACAACGCGGTCATCGCTGCCATCACGGTGCGCAACGTGATGTAGTTGAACACGCTGAAAAACCTTATGTCTTCGGCCAGCCATTGTGCGAGTGCCAGCAACATCAGTGAACCCCCTTGTTTTGGGGAGGTGAAACAGGGAAGGGGGAATGGGAAGAATCCGCAATCTCTCCGCCCTTCTCCGTTCTCCCCTCTCCATTCCCTGTATCCACGAAGTGGGCCACCACGCGTTCCATTTTCATGAAGCGCGAACCCTTTACCAGCACCGTGGTGTTCGCGTCCAATTCCTTTTCCAGTGCATCCTGCAGATCTTCCATGCGCAGAAAGTGTTGCGCGCCGCTGCCGAATTCGCGCGCAGCATTGCCGCTCAGCGTGCCCAGCGCGTAAAGCTTTTCAATGCCGGCACGGCGTGCTTCGTCGCCTATCCCGGCATGAAGGATCTCCGCGTCGCCGCCCAGTTCGCCCATGTCGCCCATCACCAGAATGCGCTTCCCCCCGGCCTGCGCAAGCACGCTGATCGCGGCGCGCAACGAGGCGGGATTTGCGTTGTAGGTATCGTCTATCAGGATGGCGCCATGCAGCGCAAGCTTGCGCTGCAAGCGCCCCGCAACGCCATTGAATTTTTCCAGGCCTGCGGCAATGGTTTCCAGCGGAATGTTCAGTACGGTCGCGGCGGCCGTCGCGGCCAGCGCGTTGCGTGCATTGTGCTCGCCCGGAACCTGCAGGTCTGCGGCAAACATGCCCTGCGGCGCGATCACGTCAAGCCGCAAACCATAATCAAGCGGGTGCCACGTGCCGGACACATCGGCTTCGGAATTCAGGCCGAATTCGAGCAGGGGGTGCACCCCCGCCAGCGAACGCCAAAGCGGCGCATGTTCATCGTCGGAATTGATCACCGCCGTTCCATGATGCCGCAGCCCGGCGAATATCTCGCCCTTGGCGCGCGCAACCGCCTCCACGGAACCCAGACCTGCCAGATGAGCGCCGCTGGCATTGTTGATCAGCGCGACATCCGGTCTGGCTATGCGCGTCAGGTATTCAATCTCGCCCGGATGGTTCATGCCCATTTCGATCACGGCATAGCGGTGCATTGCATTCAGCTGGAACAGCGTGAGCGGCACGCCGATGTCGTTGTTCAAATTGCCCCGGGTTGCGAGCACCGCTTCTGCACTGCCTGCCGCCTCGCGCAGAATGCCGGCGAGCATTTCCTTCACCGTGGTCTTGCCGTTGCTGCCGGTGATCGCCACCAGTGGAATGGCGAACTGCCCGCGCCACCACCCGGCCAGCCGCCCCAGTGCCAGGCGCGTATCTTTCACCAGCAGCAGCGGGCAGGCTGCCTGTTCACCGCGATAGCTGCTCGCATTCACCAGCGCAGCGACCGCTCCCGCTTGCGCGGCCGTTGCGACAAAGTGGTAGCCGTCGAAATGCTCGCCGCGCAACGCCACGAACAAATCGCCTTGGGCAATCTTGCGGCTGTCGCTGGACACGGCATCGAACTGCACATCGGCTCCTACCAGCTTCCCGCCGGTTGCCTGCGCGGCTTGCGACATCAGCATCATTGTCCGCTCCCGGGTTTGTCCGGCGCCTGCGGGGAGGCGTGGCATGACTGCAACGCATGTTGCGCCACCGACACATCGTCGAACGGGTGTTTTACGCCGTCAATTTCCTGGTAATCCTCATGCCCCTTGCCCGCAATCAGCACGGTATCGCTTTGCCGCGCAAAGCGGATCGCACTTTGGATCGCCGCGGCGCGGTCCACAATGATCTCGTGGTTTTCCCCGTTCATGCCGCCGACAATTTCCGCGATTATTTCGCGCGGATTTTCGCTGCGCGGATTGTCGGAAGTGACGATGCAAAAATCGGAATACTTTTCCGCAACCATGCCCATCATGGCGCGTTTGCCGCGATCCCGGTCCCCGCCGCAGCCGAACACGCAAAGCACCTTCCCGCCCGCCGCCGCGCTGACTTCGCGCAATGCCTGCAACACTTTTTCCAGCGCATCCGGGGTGTGCGCGTAATCCACAACCACCGTCGGCTGTTGCGCGTTGCCCAAACGCTGCATGCGCCCGGCAACCGGCTGCACCCCGCCCAATGAACGCACCGCATCGCCCAATTCCACCCCGCTTACCAGCAATACCGCGAGCGCGCCCAGCAGATTTGCCGCGTTGAATCTTCCGACCAGCGCGCTGTCCAGCTGCGCCGCACCCCAACTGGAGTGAACCGCCAGCTTTAATCCCTGCCCCGACATTTCCAGCAGATTGCCATAGACCATGCGCATACCCAGCCGCTCGGCGAGCTGCAGTGCTTCATCGCTCAGTCCGTAGGCGATCACTTCCGCATCGCTGTCTTCCAGCGACTCGGCCAGCTCAACACCGTATTCGTCGTCGAGGTTAAGCACCACGTAGCCCAGCTGCTGCCAATCGAACAGCTTGCGCTTGGCCGCCGCATAACTTTGCATATCACCGTGATAATCGAGATGATCGCGGCTCAGGTTGGTGAGCATCGCGACATCGAAGCGCACGGCATTCACGCGCCCCTGGGACAACGCATGCGAAGACACTTCCATCGCGACGGCCTGGGCACCGTCGCGCAAATATTCCGCCAGCAGTCCATGCACGCGAACCGCATCCGGTGTGGTATTTTCAGTGGCATGGAGCGCATCCGCATTGGCGTTGCCCGCTACAAACCCGTTACCCAGTGTGCCAATCACGGCGCAGCGCTTTCCCGCCTCGCTCAGCGCGCGGGCAATCCAGTGACTGGTCGAGGTCTTGCCATTGGTTCCCGTGATACCCACCATCCACAGTTTTTCCGAAGGCATGCCATATACCGCATCCGCCAGCCACCCCGCCCTGTGGCGCAAATCGGCGACAGCGAGATTGGGCACCTGCCAGGCATCGTTCCAGTCAAAATGCTGCGCCTCCCCGGCCTCCCCGGACATAACCAGCGACTTAGCGGGCGTTGTTTGCTCACTTAGTCGAATGACTATTGGTTTCGTCACAAACGCTTCGTAGATCACCGCATTGGCCCCTTTCAGGATCGCGTTTGCGATGAACTGCCGCCCGTCGGTCTTTTCGCCGGGATAGGCGACAAAGGTATCGCCCGTCCGGATGGAGCGGCTGTCGGTCGCCAGGCGTGTCACCGTGACCTTTAACGCCGCCAGCTGTTCGACTGCCCACTGGTGAAGAGAGGCACTCATACTTCCTCCTTCACGATGCCCGCGGGCGGGGCGATGACATTATCCAGCGGCGCATCGTTGGGCACATTGAGCGCATGCAGCGATGCCCCCACTACTTTGCTGAACACCGGCGCGGCCACTTCTCCGCCGTAATAACTGGCTCCGCCCGGATCGTTGATCATTACTGCCACCACCAGGCGCGGATTCGATACCGGCGCGAATCCGACGAAGGACGCAATGTAGTGGTTGACGTAACGCCCGTTCTCCAGCTTGTGCGCGGTGCCGGTTTTGCCCGCCACGGTATAGCCCGCCACTTGCGCAAGCGGGGCCGTGCCGCCCGGCAACACCACTGTCTCCAGCATGTCGCGCACCTCATGCGCAGTGCGGGCGGAAAACACCCTCGTCCCGACCGGTGCTGCATCCAGCTTGAGCAGGGAAACCGGCTTCAATTCGCCGTCATCGGCAAAAATCGTATAACCCCGCGCGAGCTGCAGCAGGTTTACCGAGACGCCGTGCCCGTAGGCCATCGTAGCCTGCTCGATGGGCCGCCAGGTTTTCGGGTCGCGCAACTTGCCCAGCGCCTCGCCCGGAAAGTTGCTGCCGGTCTGCGCGCCGAACCCGCTTTCCGACAAGCCTTGCCACATCGTTTCGGGTTTCATCGACAACGCGATCTTGGCCGCGCCGATATTGCTGGATTTCTGGATGATCTGCGCGACCGTCAGCATGGACTCCGGTTCGGCATCATGAATCTTTCTGTTGCCCAGCGCATACACGCCGTTGTCGGTATCGAAAACGGTGTTCGGCGTCACCTTGCCGGTCTCGATCGCGGTTGCAATCGTAAACGGCTTCAAGGTCGAACCGGGTTCGAACTCGTCGGTAATCGCGCGGTTGCGCATCTCTTTGCTGCTGGTGTTGCTGCGATTGTTCGGGTTGTAGCTGGGATAGTTGGCGAGCGCCAGCACTTCGCCGCTGCGCGCGTCCAGAACCACGACCGCACCGGACTTGGCATGATGCTCCCTGACCGCGCTCTCCAGTTCACGATAGGCGATATGCTGCAAATTGCCGTCCAGGCTGAGCACGATATCGCTGCCGGGCTTGGGCGGATGGAGGCTGCCTGCATCCTCGACTATGTAACCATGGTTGTCCTTGATCACGCGCTG
>CAVWTZ010000165.1:0-20247 GCA_963757485.1 uncultured beta proteobacterium | reverse complement strand
AGGTCCCATCTGTTTGAACATCTGCCTGGTCTCCGAGTCCTGCAGCCGGAAATCGAGCTGCCCTGCGCACCCCATTCGGGCGCAGGCTCAGGAAGCCATGCTGGGTGTGCTGAACACAGCAACTGTCGCCGAACTGGCCATTCAAGAGGCCAGCTTCGCAGCCGAGGGCCTCGCGCGGCAAGGCGAAACCTGCCTGAGAACCTGTCGCCGCGAGCTCAGCCCAACAACTGTTGAGCCACCTGAATGTAGAGTTCCACCGCCTCCAGTAGCTCGCTTTTCGCCAGCTTCTTCAAAGGGCGTGTGGGCGACGTGGATGGACCCCGGCCCCAGCAATAGCGGCTCGCCCCAGTTGGAGAGCAGCGGAATGTCGGTGGTGAACTTGGCGATCATAGTGGGCAGGCCATCGATGGCGCGCAAGGCGGACGTAGGGAATCTCCAGCGTAAAATCCACCTCGGCCAGACCCCGGCGGCGGCCTCGACCAGGGCGGCGCGCACTGGCGCCGAATCGCCTACCAGGCGAACCAGCACCTGGGCCTCAGCCTTGTCGGCGATAACATTGGGGGCCTGGCCGCCTTGAATCTGGCCGATGTTGAGCGAACTGGAGCCCACGTCTTCAGTAACCGGCAACGGGAGGGCCAGCAGTTTTGCGAGCACCTCGACCAGCTTGTGAACGGCGCTTTCGCCGAGCACTCTGGATAGGCCGAGTGGGCCATCTTGCCATCGACCGGAAGACCGCGCGCAAAGTGCCCTTGGAGGCCAGCGCGAGGCGATTTCCGGTGGGCTCGCCGTTGATGAGAAATCGGCTGCCCCTGGGCGAATCGTTGGCGGTCCTGGCGCCAGCCGAGTCGCGCTCCTCGCCGCAGACAAAGAGCAACCCAATCCGAAACCCCGCTGCCCGCAAGCACCTCGGCGGCGGCAATCTGCGCCGCGATGATTCCCTTGGCGTCGTTCAAGTGTGCAAGCCGAAAACTTAATGGGATGACAGTGTTAAAGAAACTCGGTAAATATGAAATCAGGCGCGAGCTTGGCAGAGGTGCCATGGGCATTGTCTATGAGGGCTTCGACCCCTTTATCGAGCGCACCGTTGCCATCAAATCGGTTCTGAAATCCACGATCGACAAATCCGAAGCCGAGGAGATATTAAGTCGATTCCGCCGGGAAGCGCAGGCAGCGGGGCGCCTCACCCATCCCAATATTGTTTCTGTTTATGAATATGGCGAGGATGGCGAAGTGGCTTTCATCGCCATGGAATTTATCGTCGGGACAGAGTTGAAGGAGTACTTCTACAGGGCGACACGATTCCCGATAAATGACATCGCGAAAATCATGATCCAGCTTCTGGACGCGCTTGAGTATTCCCATGGCCGCGGCGTAGTGCACCGGGATATCAAGCCTTCGAACATCCTGATCACCAAAGACGGGCAGGTGAAGATTGCGGATTTCGGCATTGCAAAGATCGAATCTTCGGAGCTGACGCAAATTGGGACGGTGCTGGGCACGCCTTCTTACATGTCGCCGGAACAGTTTATGGGGCTAAGCGCAGATCGGCGCAGCGATATCTATTCTGCAGGCGTCATCCTCTATCAGTTCCTCACCGGAGAACGGCCATTCACCGGCAGCAACATGACCGTTATCATGCATAAAGTTTTGAATCAGACGCCACCTCTCCGCAGTAAACTCAACCCGGATTCGCCAGACTTGCCGGACGCGCTGTATAAAGTGGTAGAGAAGGCCATGGCAAAACGGCCGGAAGATCGATTCCAGACGGCGGCAGAGTTTATGAAAGACCTGAAAATTGCGGTTGAATCGCCGGCTGTTGCGGCTCGGGTGTTTTCTGCCGAAGCGACGAAAATATCGAATTCAGCGCCGAGTCCGCAGAAAAACGGCATTGGTCAAAGCTCAACCATCGATTTCAACATGAGCGATTTTGAGGCGCGCCTGAAAGAGTCGCAGCAGGAGGCGGACCACAAATCCGGCATCACGGATATTGGCGAGCAACAGGATAATTCGCTGCGCGGAAGTCAACCTCGGATTTCATCAATTTATCTCATCTCAGGAGAGCGGGGCGAAGACTGCAGCTACCACTCCAACTTCCACCCAGGCCGTTTTACCGGCATCCCCGGCTGGATTGAGCGAGTCCGGCCTGCTTGCCGGATTGGCGCAAGAAGCCAAAGAGAAAATGGGATCCAGGCAGTCCACGCAGCAGGAAAATCAGGCCAAGGCGAGGCGTGTGGATGATGCATTAAACAGAATCATCAAGTTCTTCAACTCGTTTATCCGGCATGCGAATGAAGTGGAGCCCTCGATAAGCCGAACCTACCAATACGATGCGCGGACGATCTATTCCAACCTGAAGTGGCGGGGAGCGACCATCGATTACCGCAAGCAAAGCCTGTCCGATGAGGCGCTTATGGATTACGTCACGTTCAGCGTCAATCTCTATGCTCCGGAGGCGGTGCCGCTTAAACGGCCCTGGGTACCCATCGAAACGTTAAAAGCGGAGCTGCACCATTTGAGGCTGCGTTTGCTCGATGAAAGGGAGACGGCCGGCAAAAAGACCAGACAGGAATGGCTGGAGGCACAATTGGCTCCGATTTTCCTGTACAGATCAGGTTCCAGGGCAATTATAACGATACCAGTATCGATGTGACGTGCCGCAATGTTGATGCTTTTGGAGTGTCAGTCAGCAAATTGAAGCCTGAAGAGGTGACCCCTGCATTTCTGGACGGCCTTGGATTTTTTCTTCTCGGGCGTTCGGATAAGCTGCCAGTTCAATTGAAACGCGTTTAACGGGAAATATCATGTATCCACCGGAATCCGGGCCCGGAACAGCCCGAATCGCGGTTCGGCAGATTATGGTTGTGGTAGGAGGGGCCTTTTGCTAGAATCGCGCCCTCAATTTTTTGTATAGGGTAGTTTGTTTATGACAACAGTACGTGTTAAAGAGAATGAGCCGTTCGAAGTGGCGATGCGTCGTTTCAAGCGTTCCGTGGAAAAGACGGGTCTGCTGACCGATTTGCGCGCGCGCGAATTTTACGAGAAGCCAACCGCAGAGCGCAAGCGCAAGCTGGCTGCTGCCGTGAAGCGCCATTATAAGCGCCTGATGAGCCAGGTTCTCCCTCCCAAGCTCTATTAATACCGACTGCCTCCCTGTTTTGGGCGCAGCGGCTGGTTATGTATGAGTCTCAAGCAGCAAATTACTGAAGACATGAAAACCGCGATGCGTGCCAAGGAAACGGCGCGCCTCGGGGCGATCCGCCTGTTGCTCGCCGCGATGAAACAGCGCGAGGTGGACGAGCGCATTGAATTGTCGGATGCGGATGTGGTCGCCATCATCGAAAAGATGAACAAGCAGCGGCGCGATTCCATCAGTCAATATGAAGCGGCGGGCCGCCAGGATTTGGCGGATGCCGAAAAGTTCGAGATGAGCGTGCTGGCCGCCTACATGCCGCAACAACTCAGCGAGGCTGAAATTGGTTCGGCCGTTGCCGAGGCAATTGCCGCGACTGCTGCAGCCGGCCAGCAGGACATGGGCAGGGTGATGGCCGTGCTCAAGCCCAAGTTGGCAGGACGCGCCGATATGGGCAAGGTTTCTGCCCTGATCAAGGCGCGGCTTTCAAAATAGTTTCTGGCAAACTCGTCTCCGGTTAAACCACGCTGCGCGATATTCCCGTATTCTGATTCCCAGGCATGGGGCGTATCGAACTTGATGAGAGGGCGGTGCTGGCGTGATTCCAAAAAACTTCATTCAGGATCTGCTTAATCGTCTTGACATCGTTGACGTGGTCGAGCGCTATGTTCCGCTCAAGAAGGCCGGCGCGAATTACGTGGCCTGCTGTCCGTTCCACAACGAAAAATCCCCTTCATTTACCGTAAGCCAGACCAAACAGTTTTATCACTGTTTTGGCTGCGGCGCGCACGGCACGGCAATCGGTTTTGTCATGGAACATGCCGGACTCGGCTTTGTCGATGCGATCGAGGAACTGGCGCGTGGCGTGGGTCTGGAAGTTCCGCATGAACGGCAGGCAGCGGTCGAGGGATACCAGAAAATCGCGCCGGATTTGTATGAAGTGATGCAAACCGCCACGCGCTATTACCGCGAGCAACTGAAACTTTCCCGGCGTGCGATCGACTATCTCAAGCAGCGCGGACTGAGCGGTGAGATAGCGGCAAGATTCGGCATCGGCTACGCGCCGGAAGGCTGGCAAAACCTCGCTGCCGCGTTCCCCGATTACCAGGATGAAACCTTGAGTGAAACCGGCCTGGTGATTGACAAGGAAGACGAGGCCCACGCAAGGGGGACACCAAAGGTAGACAATCTGCTATCGAGCAAGCTCGATGCAGAATTGACACCGCCGCCAGACACTCGCGCTACGCGCGGTCATGGCGCAGGGAAACGCTATGACCGGTTTCGCGACCGGATCATGTTCCCGATCATCAATGCGCGTGCCCAGGTCATCGGTTTCGGCGGGCGTGTGCTGGACAAGGGCGAGCCGAAGTACTTGAATTCACCGGAAACGCCACTATTTGAGAAAGGCCACGAACTGTATGGCCTGTATCAGGCGCAAAAAGCCGTACGCGCCGGGCAGCAGGTGTTGGTGGTGGAAGGTTACATGGACGTGGTCGCGCTTGCGCAACACGGAGTGGAATATACGGTTGCGACTTTGGGTACGGCGACCACGCCTTACCATATACAGAAGCTATTGCGCCTTGCCGATGACGTCGTGTTCTGTTTCGACGGCGACAAGGCCGGGCAGCGCGCGGCATGGAGGGCGCTGGAGAACGCACTGCCCTATCTGCAGGACGGCAAGCGCATCAGCTTCCTGTTCCTGCCGGTCGAACACGACCCGGACAGTTACATCCGCGAATTCGGCGAGGCCGCGTTTGAACAGCGCATTCAGGAAGCCATGCCGTTGTCGTCCTACCTGCTGCGTGAAATCAGTGACGGCCTGGATCTGCGCACTCATGAAGGCCGCAATCAATTATTGCAGCGCGCCAAACCGTTGCTGACCGCGATCGTTGCACCGGCCACGGCGTTGCTGCTGCGCAAGGAAGTTGCCGCACTTTCCGGTGTCAGCCAGGCCGAACTGGAAGCGCTGTATGAGATTAAACCGGTTGCACGCAGTCCGCGTATCGCTTTTCAGAAAGCCGGGCGTACCCCGCCTTCCGCGCACCGCTTGTTGCTGCAATGCCTGATCGCACAACCCGCAGCTTGGGCAACAGATGCCCGACCAGTGGCATGATCCGGGTGCCGATGCCGAAGCGGTTCTGGCCGTGCTGATGGTGTTGCGTGAAACTGATTTCACGCTGAGCGGTCCAACGCTCACCCAACTTTTTCAGGGTACTGTCGCACGAAAGAGATACTGGCCGCAGCACAGGCGGATATGCTGAGCTGGGGCGAGAACTTTGATGTAGCTGCCGAGTTTGCCGGCCTGATCAGCAGGTTTAACGAAGGACAACGCCGCCAGCAGCGCCAATTGCTGGAAGCCAAGGGTCTATCCAATCTGACTGCCCCGGAACGCGAACAATACCGGCTTTTGCAGCAAAGAGTCTGGCTGGCCAACGCGGGTTATTTTACGGCCGGTTACGCACTCTAAGCATCTAGTCCGGTTAGGAAAATTTGTTTTAATCAGGTATAATTCGCCGCTTTTCTGCGGCATCGACGGCCTTAACGCATTCGAATGCAGCAAGGTCAAACGCAATTTAGGAATAGGAACATGGCAAAACTTAAAGACAAGAAAAAGCCGATCAAGAAACAAGCTGTCGCTGTTGATGAGCAGCCGGCCGTTGATCAGCTGCAGGATATCGAAGCGAGGCGCACGCGGCTGAAGGCTTTGATCGTGCTGGGCAAGGAACGCGGCTATCTGACTTACGCGGAAATCAACGACCATTTGCCGGATATGCTCGAAGTCGAGCAGATCGAGGGCGTGGTCAGCATGATCAACGAGATGGGCGTCTCGGTATGCGATGTGGCGCCGGATGCGGAAACCCTGATCATGACGGATGCCGCCCCTGCGGTGGCGGACGAAGACGCGGTGGAAGAAGCCGAAGCCGCGCTTTCTACAGTGGACTCGGAATTCGGCCGCACCACCGACCCGGTGCGCATGTATATGCGCGAAATGGGCACGGTCGGGTTGCTCACCCGCGAAAAAGAAATCGAGATCGCCAAGCGTATCGAAGAAGGCCTGAAGCACATGATTCAGGCAATTTCCGCATGTCCGGCAACCATAGCAGAAATCCTGGCGATAGCGTCCAAAATCGAATCCAATCAGATGCGCATCGACGAGCTGATCGACGGTTTTGTGGAGGCTGTGGATGAGGCCGTCATCACCGAAGACCGCGATGACGAGGAAGAAGATACCGGCACTGTCGATAGTGACAGCGAAGAAGACGAAGAAGACGAAGAGGCGGCAGCCGCTGCGGCAGCCGCCAATTTGGCCCAATTGAGGACGGATGCCCTGGAGCGGTTTGCCGTGATTGCCGATTTGTTCACCAAGCTGGGCAAGGCCTACGATAAGTTCGGGTATCGCAGCAAGCAGTATGACAAATTACAGATGGGCATCTCTGATGAGCTGATGAAGTTCCGCTTTACCGCGAAACAGGTCGATGCGTTGTGCGACACCATGCGCGGTTTGGTGGAGGAAGTGCGTCGCAGCGAGCGCGCCATTCAGGATATGTGTGTGACCAAAAGCAAGATGCCGCGCGCACATTTCATCAAGACCTTTCCGGGAAATGAAGATAATCTGCAGTGGGTCGAAAACGAACTGAAGACAAAAAAGCCCTATAGTGAAGCGCTGGAGCGCTATCGGCATTCCATCGTGGAGCAGCAAACGCACTTGCTCGAATTGCAGCAGCGCGTCGGTATTCCGATTCGTGACCTGAAGGAAATCAACCGGCAGATGACCAATGGCGAAGCCAAGGCACGCCGCGCCAAGCGCGACATGATCGAGGCCAACCTGCGTCTGGTGATTTCCATTGCAAAGAAATATACCAATCGCGGACTGCAATTCCTCGACCTGATTCAGGAAGGCAACATCGGCCTGATGAAGGCGGTGGACAAGTTTGAATACCGTCGCGGCTACAAGTTTTCTACCTATGCCACCTGGTGGATACGCCAGGCGATTACCCGCTCTATTGCCGACCAGGCGCGCACCATCCGCATCCCGGTGCACATGATCGAAACCATCAACAAGATGAACCGCATCTCTCGGCAAATCATGCAAGAGACAGGTCAGGAGCCTGATGTCGCTACGCTGGTATTGAAGATGGAAATGCCGGAAGACAAGATCCGCAAGATATTCAAGATTGCCAAAGAGCCGATCTCGATGGAAACGCCGGTGGGCGATGATGACGATTCGCACCTGGGCGATTTCATCGAAGACTCGCATACCGCGGTGCCTATCGATGCGGCGATTTACGAAAGTCTGCGCGGCGCAACGTCGGATATCCTGGACAGCCTGACGCAACGGGAGGCCAAGGTGTTGCGGATGCGCTTCGGTATCGAAATGAACACCGACCATACGCTGGAGGAGGTGGGCAAACAATTTGACGTTACCCGCGAACGTATCCGCCAGATAGAAGCCAAGGCGCTGCGCAAGCTTCGTCATCCTTCGCGTTCCGAAAAGCTGAAGAGCTTTTTGGACAGCGAAAAATAGGTTGGCCACAGCTAAACTTTTTCGGGCCCTTAGCTCAGTTGGTTAGAGCAGAGGACTCATAATCCTTTGGTCCGCGGTTCAAGTCCGCGAGGGCCCACCAACAAACAACAAAGGCTTGCATCTCTGCAAGCCTTTGTTGTTTGTTGAGTAAATCATTCCATGATGCGTGGCAATTCCTCGGTATACATAACGGCAGATAGCGGGCGATAAAAGTTGCCGTTCGTATCGGTTAAAACGAATATCAGGAAAATCCCAATAGACACCAAATATATTTCGTTTAATCTGCCCACCCAAATAGTGAAAATTTTCATGTAACCTTTTTTCAGCCCCCGGCGAATATACCGATGCGCGGATCAGAGGCCGAGAGGGGATCAAGGCCGGTGAACTTGAATCTGTGCATTTTGCTGCAAGGAAACTTGGCTTTCTCCGACAGATGGTCGGAAGCAAATTCGCCGTTATCAACCAACATAAAGGGCAATACCATGAAAAACAGTCACATTCTTTCCGCCGCAATGGGTAGTTTACTGGTGCTGGGCCTGGCCAGCGGCAATGCAAATGCCGCAGAAAAAAAGATGGAAATGGAAAAATGCTTTGGCATCGCCAAGGCCGGCATGAATGATTGCTCCAGCAACAAGAGCGCCCATTCATGTGCCGGTCAGGCCACCAAGAACAACGACCCGATGGATTTTGTCGCGGTGCCCAAGGGGACCTGCGCCAAGATCGCCGGTGGCCATCTGATGGACAGCGGCATGATGAAGAAGATGTAATGAAAACGCCCGCAAACCATACATTGCCGTGCATCGCAGGTATAGGCTTGCGGGCTCCTCATTACCGTGAGGTGTTGCAAAAGTTGCCCAAACTGGGCTGGCTTGAGGTTCATAGCGAGAATTTTTTCGGGGGCGGGCCGCCCCTGCGCACCTTGCTCAATGTGCGCGAACATTACCCTGTCAGCCTGCATGGCGTGGGGTTGGGGCTGGCTTCGGCTGACCCGCTGGATCGTGAACACCTGTCTGCGTTGCGTTGTCTGTGTGATGCAGTTCAACCCGCCGCGGTGTCGGAGCATCTGTGCTGGAATACTGTTGCGGGCATGGTCATTAACGACCTGTTGCCGTTTCCCTATACGCAGGAGGCATTGTCAAATGTGATCAGCCGCGTGGCGCAGGTGCAGGAAGAACTGGACCGCCAGCTGCTGGTGGAAAATCTTTCCAGCTATTTGTCGTTTGCACAAAGTGAAATGAACGAGGGCGAATTTCTGGCCGAGCTGACCAAGCGCACCGGCTGCGGCATTCTGTTCGATGTGGAAAATCTGTATGTGAATGCGCGCAACCTTGGCGTGCATGCCGAGGCTTTCATCATGGCCATTCCGGCCGAGGCAGTGAAGGAATATCACCTGGCCGGTTTCAGCATGAGGGACGGCTGTCTGGTGGACACCCATGACCATCCGGTCTACCCCGAGGTCTGGAAGCTGTATGAGTTTGCCTTGCAGCGCATCGGCCCGCGTCCCACGCTGATCGAATGGGACAGCGACATTCCGGCATTGCCGGTCTTGATGGGCGAAGCCGCGAAGGCCCAACAGCGATTGGAGAATTGCCATGCCTGCGCTGAGTGACCAGCTGTCCGGTTTTGGCGGCGCCATCGTGCGCGGCGATGAGCCTGCGCCGCAGATTGATAAAAGCTACCGGAATTATTCCGTCGCCACCGCCATCGGGATTTACTGCAACAACTACCGCGGCAATCTGCACGACACGCTGGCGGGTGCGTATCCGGTCATCAGACAACTCGTCGGCGATGATTTTTTTCGTTTCATGGCGAGGAAATATATCGAACAACATCCCTCGCGCAGCGGCAACCTGCATCACTACGGCGCGGAGATGGGGGATTTTCTTGCTTCCTTCGGGCCGGCGCAGGAGCTGCCATACCTGCCGGATGTCGCGGCGCTGGAATGGGCCTGTCACCGCGCCTATTTTGCCGAGGATGCACCCACGCTGGACCTGGACAAATTGGCGCAGATGCCGCCCGGACAATATCCCGACCTGGTCCTGCATACCCATCCGTCCTGTCATCTGGTGCGCTCGCGCTACCCTGTCGTCACGATCTGGCAGGCCCACCAGCCCGGCGCGGGCGCCGATTTCCGGATCGATCTGGATAGTGGCGCAAGCATTGCGCTGGTCAATCGCAAGAATGACGTTGTGACAGTCAACGAATTACCGGCGGCAGATGCCGGCTGGCTGCAGGCAATACAGCACGGAACCGCGCTGGGAGAGGCAACTGCTGCTGCATTGCAACGTCATCCCGACTTCGATCTGCAGGGCTTATTGCTGAATCTGGTTGCGCAGGGCGTGCTGACTGATATTAGTTTGAGGGATAAACCATGAACCTGTTAAAGCGCATTATCCGGTTCTATTATTCCGCATCGCATCTGCCTGAATATCTGGCGCCCGTGATGGATCTGGGGCTGAGGCTATATCTGGCCAACGTGTTTTTCAAATCGGGCTGGACCAAGATACAGAGCTGGGACAGCACGCTGTACCTGTTCAATGACGTCTATCACGTGCCGCTGCTGCCTCCCGATGTGGCGGCCACGATGGCGGCCAGCGCAGAGCTGGGATTGTCGGTAATGCTGGTGCTGGGCCTGCTCGGCCGCTTTGCCGCGTCGGGATTGTTCATCCTGAATATTGTCGCGGTGATTTCGTACGCCGACCTGAGCGAGGCGGGGCTGAACCAGCACCTGTCCTGGGGCATCCTGCTGGGCGTGCTATTGATTCTGAGCCGCGGTCAGTGGTCGGTGGATGCGTTGCTGGAAAAGTGGTTGCGCAGACCGGTATAGGAATCCCGTGTCTGCGTGCCGGACACAATCCGGGCAGACAATGTTAAAGTCCGTGACGTATTCGTTGATATCTGAATGAGCCGGTCGAGTTGCCAAATTTGAAAGGAACCCGGGATATGAAATGCCAGCATCCGCTTGTCGCCACCGCCATCACCGGTCTGCTCGCGTTCGGCATCGGTGCCGCCGTGAATTCCGCCTTTGCCGCCGATCAGGAAAAGTGTTTCGGCATCGCCAAGGCGGGCCGGAATGCGTGCAACAGCAATCCGAAAATGCATTCCTGCGCCGGGCATTCAAAAGTCGATAACGATCCCAACGATTTCATACCCGTTCCGCGAGGCACTTGCCTGAAGGTCGGCGGCAGGCTGGAACCGGGCGGGGACAAGTCCGCACCTGTTGAAAAGCCGTAAATGTGTCAGGAAAGTGCGGCCCAACTATAATATGGTTTCACCTGGCGCAACTTTTTTGACACACGGAATGGATTGGTAATGCTTCAACGCAGGATATGGTGGGCCTTTCTGCTTGTGCTGGCGGTTGGTGTTGCTGTGTCTGTGCGTATCGTCACGCTGGGCGACTCGGTGCAGGCCGTAAACCGCATGTTCATCGCCGAAAAACTTCCGCTGTCGCAGCGCATAGGCGAATTGCGCGGTGTGATTGCCGACCAGGAACGCCTGCTTTACGAGTATTACTCCTACACTGCAACACGTGACACATTCCTGGCACAGCGTGCGCTGAACCACGCGCGTCTTGACAGCATCGTCGATCAGCTGGCCCGGGATTCGGACTCCCGCGAACAGGTGGCTGAACTGCGCACCCGGCTTACCGCGCTGGACGAACTGTCCGATGAATTATCGGCCACACTTTCCGGCAAGGTCGTGAATTGGGATCTGGCCCGGGCGATTCTGGCGCAGGTCAAGCCCAAGGTTCGGCAGATCGAAAATACGCTGGCCGCGATGTCGGCGTCCAACCGGCAGGCCGTGGACAAGCTGGGGAGCGATTCGCGCAACAGCGTGGCAACCATGGTGCGCTGGGTTATCGGCTTCGCAATTTTGATTTTCGGCGTTGCATTTTTCGTCGGCTACTATGTTGTCGCGATCATCCGCGAGGGACTGGAGCGCCGCAGGCTGGCGATGTTCGCCGAGCGCAATCCGAATCCGGTATTGCGTCTCGACGCTTCTGGAGAAGTGCGCTATGCGAACCCCGCCACAGCGGCATTGCTGGCCAGGCTGAATCTTCCCGCCGCGGAATCGGAAAAATTGCTCCCTGACGATATACGGCATCATTTGACTGAAGCCCGTATGAACCAGGATTCCAGCACGCAATTCGAGTATGCGCATGGAATACTCACCCTCGAGTGCAGCGTGGCCTATCTCGCTGATTTTTCCGAGTTCCATGTTTATATCAAGGATGTCACCGCGCGCAGGCAGGCCGAGGAAAAACTTGCCTACCAGGCGTTTTTCGACACCGCGACTGGCTTGCCCAATGAATATCGTTTGCGCGACGATCTGGGCAAGGCCTTCGCGCAGCAGCGCGGAGGGACCCTGATGATGCTCGTTGCCGACCGGGAACAGGAGATTTTCGAGAGCCTGGGCGCGGTTGAAACCGAGCGCTGGCTGGTCAAGGTTGCGTTGCGTTTGCGCGATGGAATCAACACGGAGGAGGAAACGCTGTACCGCTTCGGCGGAAATGCATTTGTCCTGGTATGCCGGGGTGATCTGGCCGCTGCGCAACGGCGCGCCGCGCAGTTGCTGGGCGCCGCGCGGCGGCCGCTTCATGTTGAGCGGCGCGAGCTGTTTTCAACATTGTCGATCGGAGCGGCAGTGATGCAATACGGCAGCGGAGACGATGCTGCGAAAGTGGCGGAAGCACAGGTGCAACAGGCGGCATCTGCCTGCAACCGGGTGCGCCGCGCCGGCGGCAACGATTTCGCGATCTATGACGAGGAGATGGGGCGCGCTGCCGCAAAGACCCTGCGCATGATCTCCGATTTGCAGCATGCGGTGGAAAATAAGGAACTGCGTCTGCATTACCAGCCCAAGGTGGATGCACCGAGCGGACGCCTGGTCGGCATGGAAGCGCTGGTACGCTGGCAGCATCCCGAGTGGGGCATGATTTCCCCGGCCGAGTTCATTCCGGTCGCAGAGGATACCGGGATGATCGTAGCGATAGGACGCTGGGTTTTGCGCGAGGCATGCCGGCAGAATTCAGCCTGGCAGAAAGCCGGGCTGCGCCCGATCCGGGTGGCGGTGAATCTTTCCGCAAGACAGTTACGTTCGGATAACCTGCCTGATGAAATCGACGAGGCACTTGCCGAAGCGGAACTTCCGGCAAGCTCGCTGGAACTTGAAATCACCGAAAGCATGGTGATGGAAGACCCTGAACAGGTAATCGGCTTGCTGGACAAATTTCGCGGCAGGGGAATCCACCTGTCGCTGGATGATTTTGGCACCGGCCATTCGTCGCTTGCCCATCTGAAGCGTTTCCCTATCGATTGTGTGAAGATCGACCGTGCATTCATCAAGGACATGCCAGGCAATACCGACGACGTGGCAATCGCCAGGACAATAGTCGCGATGGCGAAAGCGCTGGATTTGAGGACTGTGGCGGAAGGCGTCGAAACTGCAGAGCAGTTTGAGTTGTTGAAGACCCTGGGCTGCGACCAGTTACAGGGATACTTTTTCAGCCGGCCATTGCCGGCCGACGATTTCCTGGCCTATTACAGCGCGCATTAGATTTGAATTCGTGATCAGTTCAATTGCTGGCCATGCTCGCGTGTTGCATGGAACTGGATTTTCGGCCAGCGTTCCTGTGCCAGGCGCAGATTCACGCCGGTATCGGCGAGATAGGCATAGTTGCCATCCACATCGCGCGCCAACCGGCTTTGATTCGCCTTCACGAATTCATTGAGATGATTTTTATCCGCGCAGGTCACCCAGCGCGCAGTGTGTATGCCGGCGCGCTCGAATACCGCATCCACGCCGTATTCCGATTTCAGGCGGTGCTCGACCACTTCAAACTGCAGCTGCCCGACCGCGCCGATCAGCGGGTTGGTGTCCACCAGCGGCTCGAATACCTGCACGGCGCCTTCTTCGCCCAGCTGGCGCAAGCCCTTTTGCAATTGCTTGGCCTTCATCGGGTCGCGCAACCGCGCGCGGCTGAACAGCTCTGGCGCGAAATAGGGAATGCCCTTGAAGGTGAGTGCCTCGCCTTCGGTGAGCACGTCGCCTATCTGCAGCTGTCCGTGGTTGTGCACGCCGATGATGTCGCCCGCGTAGGCCTCGTCCATGCGGGTGCGCTCGTTGGCCATGAAAGTGACCGCGTTGGCCAGTTTCATCTCCTTGCCGGTGCGCCTGTGTTTGACCTTCATGCCCGAGGTGTAGCGGCCGGAGCACACGCGCAGGAACGCGATGCGGTCGCGGTGGTTCGGGTCCATGTTGGCCTGGATCTTGAATACGAAACCGGTGAACGCGGGCTCGGTTGGATAGACCATGCGCACGTCGGTCTCCCGCGGCAACGGCGAGGGTGCCCAGTCCACCAGCGCGCGCAGGATCTCGCGCACGCCGAAATTGTTCACACCCGAACCGAAGAACACCGGGGACTGCTGTCCGCCGAGAAATTCCCGCAGATCGAATGCCGCGCCCGCACCCATGACCAGTTCGGTCTCGTCGCGCATGGTCATCATCTCGCTCGGGCATTGTGCCGCGAGCTGGTCGATCTGCGAACCTTTCAGGGTTTCGACCTCCTGGCCGGCTTTCGCCTCGCCCGGCACAAAGCGCAGCACTTCGTCGTTGAGCAGGTGATATACGCCCTGGAAGCGTTTGCCCATGCCGATCGGCCAGGTGACCGGCGCGCATTTGATCTTCAGCACCGACTCGATCTCGTCCAATATTTCCAGCGGATCGCGCACTTCGCGGTCCATCTTGTTGATGAACGTGATAATGGGCGTGTTGCGCAAACGGCACACTTCAAGCAGCTTGATGGTCTGCGCTTCCACGCCCTTGGCAGCATCCACCACCATGACTGCCGCATCGACCGCGGTAAGCACGCGGTAGGTGTCCTCGGAGAAATCCTGGTGGCCGGGGGTGTCGAGCAGGTTGATCACGCAGTCATCGTAGGTGAACTGCATCACCGAACTGGCCACGGAGATGCCGCGCTGCTTCTCGATTTCCAGCCAGTCTGAAGTCGCATGGCGGCCGCTCTTGCGCGCCTTGACCGTGCCCGCCAGCTGGATTGCGCCGCCGAACAGCAGCAGCTTTTCGGTGAGCGTGGTCTTGCCGGCGTCAGGGTGGGAGATGATCGCGAAGGTGCGGCGGCGCCTGACTTCCCGGGCAATATCGCCTCCTTGCGCGATTGCATCAGAACTCGCTGTTGATGCGCCGGTGCTTGTTTCTTCAGTGGAGTTGTTCATCAGACTGCTTTCGTTGGTGCACCCGGATGCGTGAAAATGAAAAAGGTCTGCACGTTTCGTGTAGACCTTTTCATCAACTCGAGCATAGCTGGAGTTGATTTTGCGCGCTGCTTTCGCAAAATCTGGTGACTCGGGGCGGAATCGAATCACCGGGAAAGGGATTTTAAATCGGGGCAATTATTTCTCAATGCTAACAGGATTGTATCACGACACTCGCCAAAGCCGAATCCGGTTTGGCTGAGGAAACCGGCATCCCGGCGGTGATATGGCCGCGAACCCAGCATACTGCCGCGTCGAGAACAATTTCAGGCGGCGCGGGCAATAATTCCAATTTAAATTCCAGTTTAAAAGTGTTGCGGAACCGGTGTGATATGCCATACTGAAGCCAGTCGCAAGGGGATGGCTATGAACAACGGGTCAGATGAATCCGATTTACCGGAAGCGGGTGTGGAGGAACATTTGGCCGGCTCGTTACGGGCCGCGGCCGAAAAGAAGCTGGCACAAATGGCACCAGCAGATATACCGTCGCGTCCGGTCGAAGAAATCTTTCGTGAGCTTCAGATATGCCAGATCGAGCTTGGGTTGCAGCGCGAGGAGTTGCAGCGCGCGCAGCTCGTGATAAAAGCATCACGGGACCGTTACACCAACTTCTATGATCTGGCGCCAGTCGGCTTTATTACACTTTGCAGCGATGCGCTGATCGATGAAATCAATCTGACCGGGGCTGCCCTGCTGGGAGAAGAACGCGGGAAGCTGCTGCACAAGCGTTTTGCCGATTTCGTTGCCCCGGAAAATATCGAACAATGGACCCAATGTTTCACCGGCGTGCTGCAGCGGAATGGCAAGTCGACCTGTGAATTGACCCTTTTGCGTGGAGACAGCACGCGTTGCCAGGTCAGGCTGGACAGCCTGCGCCTGATCAAGGATAACGGATCAACTGTAGTGCACGTCGTGTTGACTGACATTTCCGAGAACAAGCGCTCCGAAGATGAGCTGCGCGAACAGGAACAGTTTTTTCGCATGATCACCGAGAATGTCGATGATTTTATCGCGGTGCTCGATCTGGAAGGACGGCGGCTCTACAACAGTCCCTCCTACTCGAAGTTGTTTGGCGATCCGGAAGCGTTGAAGGGTACGGATTCTTTTGCAGAGATACATCCGGACGACCGGGAACATGTCAAACGTGTGTTCAGGGAAACCGTAAGAACAGGCATCGGACTTCGAATAGAATACCGGTTCGAGATGCCTGACGGCAGTATGCGTCATATGGAATCCTGCGGCGGGGTGATCAGAAACAGTCTGGGGCGGCCATCGCGTGTCGTCGTGGTATCCCGCGACATCACCGACCGCATCAGGGCAGAAGATCAAATCCGGAGTCTTGCGTTTTACGACACGTTGACGAAACTGCCCAACCGCCGCATGTTCGATGACAGGTTGAACCAGGCGATGGCTGCCAGCAATCGCACCGGCCGCTATGGCGCGCTGATGTTTCTGGATATGGACAATTTCAAGCCGCTGAATGACCAGCATGGGCATAGCGCAGGCGACTTGTTGTTGAAGGAGGTCGCCCGCCGCATCATCAGTTGCGTCCGCGAGATGGATACGGTGTCGCGTTTCGGCGGCGATGAGTTCGTGGTGATGCTCACCGAACTGGATGCAGATAAAGAGTCTTCCATTGCACAAACCGGCATCGTTGCCGAAAAGATCCGCGCCATTCTTGCCAAGCCGTACAAGCTGGTACTGCAGCAGGAAGGCAATGCGGAAAAGACAATCGAGTATCACTGCAGTTCAAGCATCGGGGTGGTGATGTTCATCGATCATGAATACCGGCCAGCCGATCTCGTCAAACGGGCAGACATGGTGATGTATCAGGCCAAGGAAAGCGGCCGCAACCAGGTTCGCTTCTTCGACACGTGACATCTGCAATATTGGCACCGGCATCGCGCGCGGGAGTTCAAATGCGCGGTCAGTGTCGGCCCGGTCACCATTTCAGTATTACTTTGCCCAGCCACAATCCAGCCATGCCGAAGGCAATCATCGGCAGATAGTGCCATTCGATGACATGGATGACCGAGTTGTTCACCTCGTAAAGTCTCAGCCATATTGCGCCGATGCTGAAGGCGAACAGCAGCGCGCAGCAACCCGCGAGAAGAGAATGCGTGCTGGCAAATTTGCGCATCACGTAAAACATCCATGCAGCCGGCAACAGTGACACCAAGGTAATGGCGATGGTGCATTCAAAACTGTGAACGGGCAGCGGAGCCGGCGGATTGTCGGCCTGCCATGCGAGGAACATCACGAGCACGAATAGCGCAAACGCGACCACTGGCGCAAATGCAAGCCGGCGCAACTGGTGCACGTCGGGAAACGACAGCAATGAGGCGCTCAGGGATGTGGCGACGAAGATGCCGAGCAGCGCTGCAAGTTCAGCCGCGAACAACGGCTCGTGGAGCTTGGTCGCCAGGGTCCGGGCGCAGGCCCGAGAACATCAGCGAGACGACGAGATAGGCCGCCGCCCATCCCATCCATTGCAGGCTCAGCATATAGGGATGGGGCGCAGCTTTCACTGTCCCCGTGTCCTGTGCCAGCTTGTTGATCAATTCTTCGATATTTCCCATCATTTTTCCAGTTTTTGGCGCAATATCCTGTAGGCGCGGTGCGCCGCGACTTTGACGGCAGACTCGTTCATGCCCAGCTTTTCCGCCACTTCTTTGGCTGTATAGCCGTCCTGATGCATCAGTTGCAGGATGGTTGCCTGCTTTTGCGGGAGTTTTTCGACTTCCGCGCTGATGGATTCGTATGAAATGGCGGATTCGGTTACATTTTCATGCAAATAATTTTCCATTTCGGACAGGTCGTCGGCATGGTGCAGCTGGTCCGAGTAGTGCGCGCGAAGATAATCCTGCAGGCGGAACTTGGCGATGGCATACACCCACGGTTTGTAGGGCCGGTTGCCATCGTAGGTGTGGCGGGCCTTGTGGATGGAAAGCAGGATTTCCTGCAACAGATCATCCACTTCATTGGTGAAGCTGAGTCTTTTGGCCAGGAACGGCCGGAGGAACCGCGAGGTTTCCTGCAGTATTTCGGCGTAGGCACGCTGGTCCCCGTCTAGGGATTGCCTCATCAACGCTGCGAGATGGTCAATTGTATCTGTCACGCGATTTCCGCAAGTCTTTAATGTAACCTTTTTATCCTGCTGCCCGAATAAACCGGCAGGCAGGGTGAATCATAACTGGTTTTGATACCTGCCTTGCACGGGTGCAGGATTTACCTGTCGAAAAGGACTTCAAATGAGGAGACAGACATGCAACGCAGACATTTCTTATACGCGCTTTCCGGGCTCACCATGGCATTGGCGACGCGCTCTTTTGCCGACCAGGTATCCAACAGCGACAAAGTGACCATCATGCAATTTTCCGATGACGGGAAACCGCTCGGCCTCGCAACCTTGTCCAGGGTAAGCAAGGTTGCCGAATGGAAAAGGCGGTTATCGCCGCTGGCATACGAAGTGACGCGCGAACAGGGTACCGAGCGGGCGTTTTCACAGCCGGGCTACGACAGGCACGAGCCCGGCTTGTACCGCTGCGTATGTTGCGACAATGCGCTGTTCGACGCTGCGACCAAATACGATTCCGGAACCGGGTGGCCGAGTTTCTGGCAACCGATCGCGCCCGAGAATGTGCGCGAGATTGCCGACCACATGTTCGGGATGACGCGCACCGAGGTGCGCTGCACTTTGTGCGATGCGCATCTTGGCCATGTGTTTGACGACGGCCCGAAACCGACCGGTTTGCGCTATTGCATGAATACGGTGGCGCTGCGTTTTGTAGCGCATAAATAATGCCCTGCCCATTGTGCGTTCTGGCCCATGATCGTCGTTTCACCGGCCCCTTGCCAGTCGGAAAGGTTCCCATACCAGCCCGCGACGAGTATAGCAATACGCTCGGGGAATCGAGGCGTCGGGCCCGCCGGGCAGTCCGTGGGATGTGGCATTGCACGCGGGCGCCCCGTGGCGCACGCGGGCGTCAAGGGGGGTCCGTGTTGTCCGGCCAGCGGCACCCTTCTCGCGATTCTTGTCACGCCCGGGTCAGACCCTCTACAGGGCTTGCTTTATTGCACTTCGATGAACTCGCCCCCGACGCGGACCAGACCGGGCACCAGCATGGCGCGGTGCAGCACGCACGCGGGCCACCAGCGGCTCCCCCGCCAGGGCCCGCAGGTCCAGCAGCACGTGCGTGCCTTCGGTGATGTTGTGGGTCATCAACCAGCTCATGCCGCTGCCGGAGATGTCCAGGGCCCACCCTGTGGATCACCCCCTGCAGTTTTTGCCCTGGATCGGCGAAGGCGCGGCCCGCGCCCCGGACCCTTGGCGACGCCGCGGGCAGGGATTCGGGCCGTGAGGGGCGCATAGACCCGGATAATGGTGCTCGGAGCGATGGCCCAATTCCTGGGTCGTGGCCCTTGAGGCGTTCGATCAGCCGGTCAAAGGTCGACGTTATCGAGATGGGCATGTAGGGTCACGCGAACCGACACGATCTTTCCGACATTTATCGTCACCCGGATGCCTCGCGGAAGCAGCGGACTGCTGATCTCCGCGATCCTCGCTGCCGCCATGTCCAACCTGAGCGCCGCGTTGAATTCGCTATCCTCCACTTCCATCGTTGACTTTTATTCGGGTCTCCGTCCGAACTCAAGTGAAGAACGGCACCTAGTTGTGTCGCGCATCCTGACAGTTGCACGGGGCCACTGCTATTTCTGTTGGCAATTGTTGCGCGCCGCGGCGGCAAGGTCGTGGAGATGGGATTATCGATCGCGTCGGTGGCTTACGGATCACCGTTGGGAGTGCTTGCCGTTAGATCCACCCAGAGGGGCGCAATGCTGGGGATGCTGTGCGGATTCGCGCTGAACATCGGCGTCTGGCAGCTTAGAAAAGTGCCGTTCACCTGGTACGTGGCGCTCGGCAGTTTGACAAGCTTCGGAGTCTGGTACACACCGCAAGCGAAGGGTTGCGGGATTCGGCGAACACCATGGCCATTGATACGTGAGGAGCTCTCTTGAGTCGCACGGATTCGGATACAGAACAACAGAACCAAGCGTCCGCAGCGCTGGACACCATGAGTTCGCTGGACCTAGTCAAGCTGATGAACCAGCAGGACGCTTCCGTCATTGGCGTCATTCGCGAGGTCCTGCCGGCGGTCGCCCGCGCGGTCGACATCATTGCGGAGCGCATGTCCTCCGGCGGGCGATTGATTTACGTGGGAAGCGGAACCAGTGGACGGATCGGGGCCTTGGATGCCTCGGAATGCCCTTCCACATTTTGGAACGGACCCGTCAAAGGTGCAGTACATAATCGCCGGTGG
>CAVWTZ010000164.1:0-11161 GCA_963757485.1 uncultured beta proteobacterium | reverse complement strand
ATTGTTGGAAAAGAGGAGAGAGCAATGACCCAGGAATTTGAAGATATAAGAATCGTATCAATGGACGAAGGATCGTCCCATTGGCCCAACCCGAGAGTTGTCATGTATAACATAGTGCTGAACATTTCCGGCTCCGCACCTTATGAATGGGCAACCTATTTCAATCAAAGATGGAAGCAGCATATTTATATGGGAAAGGCGAGCGCCAGGGTTTCGGGCAGAAAGCTGCATATTTATTGCATTCCCGACGAACTGGAGAAGGAGCACATTCCTGAATTGAACAAAATCATTTTTGAAACGAATAATTCCTATAGAACTTTCCTGGCTGCACGGATTCAACAGGAAGCAACGCGGAAAGCCCATGAGATTGCCGAGAAAGACAAATTAAAATCCATCAAGAACAATCTCAAATTCTAATATAAACGATTCCCGTCATGCCCTTTAGGCATGCAATATCGAAATCGCACATTCCCCGTTTTCGATGCAAAGGAAGTAGCATGGCATGGTGCAAATTGCTATCATGCCAGGCACTTCGGACGCAGGTGTCGGGCTTCATAAAGCCGGCGATTCTCGAAGCTCCGCACCGTTGATTTGTCTTGTCCAGCAGACTCCAACTTTTGGAGGGAGGCGAAATGCAACGCCCGATTCGATTTGTTTTGAACGGCCATCCCGTCACCCTGGACACAGATAACGACCGCACGCTGCTGTGGGTTTTGCGTACCGATCTGGCACTTACCGGCACAAAATACGGATGCGGTGAAGGAGTATGTGGCGCATGCACCGTTATCGTCGGCGACAAGGCAGTTCGCTCCTGCCTGACACCGCTCAAGAATGTACAAGGCAAGGAAGTCGTCACGATAGAGGGTCTTGCCCGCGACGGCAAATTGCACCCGTTGCAGCAGGCGTTTGTCGATCATGGCGCACTGCAGTGCGGCTACTGCACCTCGGGCATGCTGCTGCATGCATACGCCTACCTCAGCGAAAATCCGACACCGTCGCACGACGCGATTGTTGCACATATGGAGAGCAATCTTTGCCGCTGCGGAGCCCACCAGAGGATAGTCGCGGCAATCGAAGCTGCTTCCCGTCAAATGGGGGGGAAATCATGAATGCGTCTGTGGGTATGAGCCGCCGCACCTTCCTGAAACTGGCCGGCGGCGGCATTGTCGTTTTCGTTACTCTTGATCCTTTGCAGGCATTCTCGCAGCAGGCGAAGCTGTTCTATCCCGAGGATTTCAACGCCTATCTGTTGATAGGCAGGGACGGACGAGTCACTGTGTTTTCCGGGAAGATCGAGATGGGCCAGGGGGTGATGACCTCGCTCGCGCAAATGGCGGCCGAAGAACTGGGTGTTGAGCTTGCTTCGATCGACATGGTGCTGGGCGACACTGACAAATGCCCATGGGACATGGGCACGTTCGGTTCCCTGACGACGCGAATGTTCGGGCCTGCGCTGCGCGCGGCGGCAGCCAAAGCACGGCAAGCCGTGATTACGCTTGCCGCAGCAAAGCTTGGTGTCCCGAATGACAGGATCAAGGTCAAGGACGGCATGGCCTTCGTCGCGGACGATCCGAACCGGAAAGTCAGTTACGGCGAGCTTTCCAGGGGAGCCCGGATCACGGAGGTGGTTGACAGGAAGGCCGTGCTGCGGTCGGCAGCCGAATTCAGTGTGATGGGCAGTTCACCGAAGCGGCTCGATGGACTTGAAAAAGTGACCGGCGCCGCGAAATACACCGCCGATATCAGAGCCCCCGGTATGCTGTACGCGCGGATTCTGCGCCCGCCCATGCATGGCGCCACACTGCAACAGCTTGATACCTCCGGTGCAGAGAAACTTCCCGGGATCGTCATCGTTAATCGCGGCGATTTGATCGCAGTGTTGCATGCCGAGCCCGAAGCAGCCGAAGACGCGCTAATCCGCATCAAGACGGACTGGCGATTGCCCGGGGCGAGGGTTGACCCGGACAGCATCTATGACCACATCGTCCTTCAGGCCGAGCCGCTGAAAAATTTTACCGATTTAAAGGACCGGGGCGATGTTGAGGCAGCCCGCGCAAGCGCCGCACGCGTGTTCGAAGCGACCTACCGCAAGGGCTATGTCGCGCATGCCGCAATGGAGCCGCATGCGGCCCTGGCCGAAATCAAGGACGGGAAGGCAACGGTCTGGGCATCGACACCAGACTCCGTTTCCGACACGTGACCGGATCGCCCGGGTTCTCGGGCTGGACTCAAAAGACGTCCGTGTGATCACCCCGTTTGTTGGCGGCGGGTTTGGCGGCAAGAGTGCCGATCTTCAGGCTGTCGAAGCGGCGCGTCTTGCACAGATCACCGGAAAGGCCGTGCAAGTAGCCTGGACCCGTTCTGAAGAATTCTTCAATGACACATTTGATCCCGCTTCAGTCGTGAAGATCGTATCGGGAATCGGACAAGACGGAAAAATCTCGCTTTGGGACTATTCGGTCTACGCAGCCGGCGAGCGCGGGGCGGCATATTGTTACGATATTCCGAATGCGCGCTTCAGGTCGACCGGAGGAATCGCGTATGGTTCGGCTCCCGCTGCTGCACGCGCGAGTCTTCATCCGTTTCCTGTCGGGCCCTGGCGGGCACCCGGGGCAAACATGAATGTATTTGCCATCGAATCGCAAATTGACATGATGGCATCGGCAGCCGGAGTGGATCCGCTCGCGTTCCGGCTTCGCAACCTGACGGATCCCAGAATGCGCAAAGTCCTGCAAGCCGCGGCAGATGCCTTTGGCTGGAAGGCGGCTGTCGCGCCAAGCAAAAGGGGATATGGAATTGCGTGCAATATGGACGCCGGCACCTGCGTCGCGACGATGGCCGAAGTCGAGGTGGATCCAAGCAACGGAAGCATCAAGGTAGTCCGGATTGTCTGCGCCCAGGACATGGGGATCGTCGTGAATCCGGATGGCGCAAGAATGCAAATTGAAGGCGCGATCACCATGGGACTCGGGTATACATTGACAGAGGAGCTTCGTTTTCTGGGCGGTGAGATTCTCGACCGGAATTTCGACACTTATGAAATTCCGCGCTTCTCCCGGGTTCCCAGAATCGAGGCCGTCCTTGTCAAGAATGACGATTTGGCTCCCCAGGGCGGCGGGGAACCGCCCGTCACGACTACCGGTGCGGTGATCGCCAACGCGGTGTTTGATGCGGCAGGGGTGCGCATGTTCCGGTTGCCGATGACTGCGGATCGTGTCCGGCAGGCAATCGTCAAGCTGAATGCCGGTTGAACGCTGTTTGCTGCGGGAAGTGTCCATGCATGCAAACCGGATACCGGAAAGTTTCCGGGGGTGGATTGACAACAGAACGAACGTTCTGTATCTTGGAATAACACCAAGAACGCTTTGCCATAGTGACACGCTGAATTATGAATCTGGCTGTTGAAAACGCCCCAAATATTGGGCCAAATATTGTGCCCAATATTGTGGAAGAGACCTACCTTGCCCACCTCAATCCCGAACAACGCTTTGCCGTAAGGCACGGTACTGGCGGTGATCGGGCGTCCCCGCTGCTGGTAATAGCCGGTGCCGGGTCTGGCAAGACCAATACCATTGCTCACCGCGTCGCCCATGTCATTGCACAGGGCACCGACCCGGGGGCGGTCCTGCTTTTGTCCTTCTCGCGCCGTGCGGCGGATGAGGTGGCGCGGCGAGCGGAGCGCATCGTGCGCCAGCTTGCTGCTGGCCGTCCGCGGCTTGCCGGTGCAAAACTGAACTGGACCGGAACATTCCATGGCATCGGCGCGCGCCTGTTGCGCGAATACGCCGGCAGGGTCGGTCTCGACCCGGGCTTCACCATCCACGACAGGGGAGATTCCGCCGATCTTATGAACCTGGTGCGCCATGAACTGGGTGCATCCTGCAAGGCGAAGCGCTTTCCGCTGAAGAACACCTGTCTCGCGATATATTCTGCCGCGGTCAACACCATGTTGCCGCTGGAAGAGGTGCTGCAGCACCGCTTTCCGTGGTGTGCGGAATGGCAGGAAGAACTCAAGCAGCTGTTCCTAGCCTATGTGGAGGCCAAACAGAAACAGCACGTGCTCGACTACGACGACCTGTTGCTGTATTGGGCGCAGATGGTTGCCGAACCGGTGCTTGCGTCAAAGATCGGTGACCGTTTCGACCATATCCTGGTGGACGAATATCAGGATACCAATGTGCTGCAGGCCGGCATTCTGCTTGCACTCAAGCCGGATGGCCGGGGGCTTACGGTCGTCGGCGACGATGCGCAGTCCATCTATGCCTTCCGGGGTGCAACCGTGCGCAATATCCTAGACTTCCCCGCGCACTTCGATCCGCCGGCAAGGATACTCACGCTTGAGCAGAATTACCGTTCCACGCAACCTATCCTTGCGGCGGCAAACGGCGTGATCGGACTGGCTGCCGAGCGGTACAGCAAGGAACTGTGGAGCGACAGGACCTCGGGCGGGCGTCCGCAGCTGGTCACGGTTCGCGATGAGGCCGATCAGGCCGGCTTCGTGGTGGCGCAGGTGCTTGAGCGGCGGGAAATGGGCATTCGGCTCAAATCGCAGGCGGTGCTGTTCCGCGCCTCGCATCACAGCGCGCGGCTGGAAATCGAACTGGTCAGGCGCAACATCCCGTTCGTGAAGTTCGGCGGCTTGAAGTTTCTGGAAGCATCCCATGTAAAGGATGCGCTGTCGGTTCTGCGCTGGATCGAGAATCCGCGCGACCGGGTTGCCGGGTTCCGCGTGCTGCAACTGATACCCGGCATCGGGCCGAAGACATCGGCACAAGTGCTCGACAATCTTGCATTGGCCCAGGATGTGATGATGGGGCTGCAGGAATCCCGAGTGCCGTCCGGTGCGGCCGGGGATTGGCAGGGCTTTCTTGAACTGGTGGAAAACCTGCACCACCGGGCTGTGCCGTGGCCGCTGGAATTCGAGACGATCTGCGCCTGGTATAAAGTTCATCTGGAGCGCCTGTTTGAAGACGCACAGGTTCGCCAGATCGACATCGACCAACTTGAAAAGATCGCAGCCACCTATCCTACGCGGCAGCGGTTCCTGACCGAACTCACGCTGGACCCGCCCGATGCCACAAGCGACGAATCAGGTGCGCCGCTGCGCGACGAAGACTACCTGATACTGTCCACCATCCATTCGGCGAAAGGGCAGGAGTGGACATCAGTCACCCTGTTGAATGCGGTGGACGGCTGCCTGCCATCCGACCTGGCCACCGGAAGCCCCAGCGAGATCGAGGAAGAACGAAGGCTGCTATATGTGGCCATGACCCGCGCCAGGGAACATCTGCAGATCGTGGTGCCGCAACGTTTCTTTGTCACTCAGCAATCGCAATCCGGCGATCGCCATGTCTACGCCGGCAGGACGCGCTTCATTCCCGCCGGCATCGTAGACCTGTTCGAGATGAAAACCTGGCCGGTGGTCGAGGCAATTCCTGTCAATGCGCCAGAACGACCGGCAGGACGATCACATCAAGAGGTCATGGATCTGCTCGGCAAGATGAAGGCGATGTGGAAGTGACGCCATGTCTGCATCCCTGCATTCACTGTTGCAACACCCCGGGATCTGGCGCGGTGACCACCTCGCGCAGATGTCTGACCAGACGCTGCCCACCGGATATGCTGAACTGGATGAACAGTTGCCGGGAGGCGGCTGGGCACGGGGAGCATTGACGGAAATCCTGCTTGAGCGGGAAGGAATCGGCGAACTGCGCTTGTTGCTCCCGGCGCTGGCCCGCATATCCGCACAAGGTAGATGGCAAGCATGGGTATCTCCACCCCACGTGCCCTATGCGCCGGCATTGAGCGTTGCCGGAGTCAACCTGAAACAACTTCTGGTAGTACAGCCGAAAACGGCAGCCGAAGGCTGGTGGACTGCGGAACAGGCGTTGCGTTCCGGCGCATGCAGTGCAATGCTGGCTTGGCTGGGCATGCCCGACGAGCGGCGCATGCGCCGCCTGCAACTCGGGGCGGAATCCGGACGTGCCTGGGGCGTATTGTTCCGTTCCGCGAGTGCCGCGCAGGAACGTTCCACAGCCGCCCTGCGGCTGCGCCTTGAAGCAACATCGAATGGACTGGCTGTATATATCCTCAAGCGCCGGGGCGGGCATGTGAGCAAACCCGTGATGGTGAATCTGCAACAAGCCAGTGGCTCTCGCCATGCACGTCCTGCAGAGATGGCCCTGTCTGTTGTGAAGTTGTCAAAGGAAGCAAGTCTGCGAGTAGGGCACCTCTAAAAATCGTAGCGAGCAGCCCGAGTGCAAGGAGCCGCGCAGTGAGCGACGAGACATATCAATGGATAGGCGAGGAATGAACGAGCACGCGACACCGCAATCGGGTTGCGCAGTAGATTTGTAGAGGTGTCCTGAGTTCATGTTCTGGCTGGCCATCCATTTCTCCGCGCTTCCTCTGGAAATCTTCTCCCGGGGAGTTGCTGCGCCTGGTCCTATCGCGGTCATTGAAAAAAATGGCAACCGTACAAGCGTGAAAGCCTGCAACAAAGCCGCCAGCGACCTCGGGGTGAGGCCGGGTATGCAGGGTTCCGCCGCCCGGGCGTTGGCGGCCGATCTTGTCGTGCGCGGTCGCGATATCGCGGCAGAGCAGGAATCGCTGGCCGGCCTTGCTGCCTGGGCGGGGAGTTTTACACCTGACGTGAGCCTGCAGCCGCCTGACGGTTTGCTGATAGAAATCGGCAGCTGCCTGCGATTGCATCGCGGCTTCAGAAATCTGATTACCCAAATGCGTAACGGACTGAACGAGATGGGCTACACCTGCAGTCTTGCCTGCGCCCCGACGCCGCACGCAGCCTGGTTGATGGCGCTGGCGGGTAGGCAGGTTGCAATCCGCGATCCAGGCATGCTGGAAAAGTTTCTTGGTGAATTGCCGGTGAGCGTGCTCGATCAATCCCGGGATACCCTGGCGAGTCTGGAGATGGTCGGCGCACACACATTGGGGGACTGCATGCAGTTCCCGCGTGCCGGCATGGCGCGACGCTTTGGCCAGAGCCTGCTGGACGAGCTGGATCGAGCTCTGGGCCGGTTGCCCGAAGCGCGCGAATTCTTCGTGCCGCCACCCGGTTTCGAACGGCGTCTGGAATTGCCTACACAAGTGCACGAAGTGGAGGCGCTGCTTTTTGCGGTACGCAGATTATTGCTGGAACTGAAAGGCTATCTGAGTTTGCGCCAGGCAGGCGTGCAGGAATACGAGCTTGTCTGCAGCCATGAAGATATGCCGGATACCGCTTTGAAGATAGGGTTCGCACAGCCCACCCGCGATTTGAACAGGATGCTGCTGCTGGCGAGGGAAACCCTGGGCCGCACCAGCTTGCCTGCCCCCGTCCACACCATCCTGCTCAAGGCCGGCCTCATTCAAGCCATGGAATTATCGAATCTGGATATGTTCCGGGATAGTGCTGAAACTACAGGAACAGAGGATGGCAATCTGCTGCTGGAACGGCTGCGCATCAGGCTAGGCAAAGAAGCGGTGTTCAGCATCACGCCTGTAGCCGACCACCGTCCGGAACTTGCCTGGCGACAATGCGAAGCAGGAGAGGAAATACCATCTTCAGGCAAACTGCAGCGGCCGCTGTGGCTGCTGCCCAAGCCGTTACCCTGCCGGAAAGACCGGCTTGAATTGGAGTCCGGACCTGAGCGGATCGAAAGCGGCTGGTGGGACGGCATGGATGTGGTGCGCGACTATTACGTGGCGCAGGGCCGCAATGGCTCAAGGCTGTGGGTATTCCGCGACCGCTCCAGCGGTGCGTGGTTCGTGCACGGCCTGTTCGCCTGAAGCGATGGATGATAGCCATGCACAACTACGCCGAGTTGCATTGCCTCTCCAACTTCACTTTCCTGCGCGGTGCATCGCATCCCGAAGAACTGGTGGCACGCGCCAGCGAGTTGGGTTATGCGGCGCTGGCCATCACCGACGAATGTTCCCTCGCGGGTATCGTGCGCGCCCATGTGGCGGCGAAGGCATGCGGCTTGAAGTTGATCGTGGGCAGCGAGATACGATTTACCGATGGTCCTGGTGTTGTGCTGCTGGCGACAGACCGTACCGGTTACGGCAACCTGTCGGAACTGATCACCAAAGGACGGCGCAGCGACATCAAGGGTCGTTACAGTCTTGCATTCGGTGATATTCAAAACGGCCTGCCCGGTTGTCTTGCACTGCTGTTGCCTGATCCTTTGCCTGCGCTGGAACAGGCTAAACAAGTCGCTGACGCCTTTCCCGGGCGGTCATGGCTGACGGTGGAACTGTTTCGCGCCTCTGGCGATGCCCGGCGACTGGCCGCGTTAACCGAGCTGGGAGCAGCGGCCGGTTTGCCTCTGGTCGCCGCCGGGGATGTGCACATGCATCAGGCTACACGCCGCACATTGCAGGACACGCTCACCGCGATTCGTCTGGGCATGCCGGTATCTGCCGCAGGTAGCGCACTGCATCCGAACGGCGAGCGCCATTTGCGCGAGCGCGCCGATCTTGCGCGCTTGTACCCGCCTGAATTGCTGGAGCAGACGCTTGTCGTTGCCGCGCGCTGCCAATTCTCGCTAGACGAGCTGCGTTACGAGTATCCCGAGGAACTGGTGCCGCAGGGCGAAACGGCCATTACCCATTTGCGCAAGCTGACCGAAGCAGGGCTAGCTCAGCGCTTCCCGGATGGTGTGCCGGACAATGTTCGCGCGCTGGTCGAGCATGAACTGGCCCTGATCGAGGAACTCGGGTACGAGCCGTACTTCCTCACCGTGCACGACATTGTTAGCTTTGCCAGAGGGCGAGGCATCCTCTGTCAGGGGCGCGGATCGGCGGCCAACTCGGCGGTGTGTTATGCATTGCACATCACCGAAGTGAACCCGGCCTGCATGGAAATGCTGTTCGAGCGTTTCATATCCAAAGAGCGCAACGAGCCGCCGGACATCGACGTGGATTTCGAGCATGAACGCCGCGAGGAGGTGATCCAGTACCTCTATTCAAAATACGGCCGTGACCGTGCGGCACTGGCTGCCACAGTGATCACCTATCGGCCCAAAAGCGCGATGCGCGATGTGGGCAAGGCGCTGGGCTTCGACCCGGAACAGGTAGACCGACTGTCCAAATCCATGGCTTGGTGGGACGGGCGCCAGGTCATGCCGGAACGCCTTGCCGAAGCCGGCTTCGATCCATCCAACCAGAAAGTCAGGCTGCTGATGCAACTGGTAGATGAACTGATGGGTTTTCCGCGCCACCTTTCACAGCACGTGGGCGGCTTTGTCATTGCACGCGGCAAACTCTCGCATCTGGTGCCGATAGAAAATGCAGCAATGGCTGAGCGCACCATCATCCAGTGGGACAAGGATGATCTCGATGCGCTGGGGCTGCTGAAAGTGGACGTGCTGGCGCTGGGCATGCTATCCGCCATTCGCCGGGCGTTGGATGAAGTGGGCAGGCTGCGCGGGCGGCCGTTCACGATGGCGGATGTACCGCGCGAGGATGCTGCGGTGTACGACATGATAGCGCGGGCCGATACGATGGGCGTGTTCCAGATCGAGTCGCGTGCGCAGATGTCCATGCTGCCGCGCATGCGACCCCGGTGCTTCTACGATCTGGTGATCGAGGTGGCCATCGTTCGCCCCGGCCCGATCCAGGGAGGTATGGTGCATCCCTATCTGAGCCGGCGACAGGGATTGGAGCCGGTAACTTTTCCGAGCGAAGAGGTGAAGGAAGTGCTGGAACGCACGCTGGGTGTGCCGATATTCCAGGAGCAGGTGATGCGGCTTGCGGTTGTGGCGGCAGGGTTCACGCCAGGCGAGGCGGACAAGGTGCGGCGCTCGATGGCTGCATGGAAACGCAAGGGCGGACTGGAGCAATTCGAGCGGCGACTGATTGACGGGATGCGCGAGCGGGGCTACCGGGAGGAATTCGCGCAACAGATATTCCAGCAGATACTGGGCTTCGGTGAATACGGCTTCCCGGAGTCGCATTCGGCCAGTTTTGCATTGCTGGTCTACGTGTCAGCCTGGCTCAAGTGTCATGAGCCAGCGGCGTTCGCCTGTGCTTTGCTGAACAGCCAGCCCATGGGTTTCTATGCGCTGGCGCAGATCGTGCAGGATGTCCGCCGCCATGGCGTAGAAGTGTTGGCAGTGGATGTAACCCAGAGCAATTGGGATTGCACCCTGGTCCTGGCCCATCAACTTCCCTCACTGGTAGAGAAGGATCAGCCAGCGCTGCGCCTGGGATTGCGCATGGTAAGCGGCCTCTCTGCCGAAGGCGCGTCGCGCGTCATGGAAGCGCGGGAGCGCAGGCCCTTCCAAAGCGTGGAAGACCTGGCCTTGCGCAGCAGGCTGGACAAACGTGACCTCAAGTGCCTGGCCGAAGCGGGAGCCTTGACCGCATTGGCGGGGCACCGCCGACTGGCCTACTGGGAGGTGGCCGGTATCGAGCAGGCCACCCCGCTTGCTTTGTCGCCGGCGGAAGAAGAGCAGCCGGCGTTATTGCCGCTGACCGAAGGACAGAGCCTCGCAGCAGATTACGCCAGCCTGGGGCTTACCCTGGGCAGGCATCCGCTGGCACTGCTGCGCAATACTCTACAGAGACAACGTTTGGCCACTGCGAAAGAGTTGCGCTCATTTCCGCACGGGCGGCTCACCCGCGCAGCAGGCTTGGTAATCTGCCGCCAGCGCCCCGGTACCGCGAGCGGTGTGACCTTCATGACGCTGGAGGATGAAACCGGATCAATCAACGTCGTGGTATGGCGGGATCTTGCCGACAGGCAACGACGCGAACTGCTAGGATCGCGACTGCTTGCTGTTTACGGGGTGCTGGAACGGCAGGGTGAGGTCACGCATCTCGTTGCGGGGCATTTGAAGGATTTGACGCCTCTGCTCGGCAATCTGGTCACGCAGTCGCGGGACTTTCATTGAATATAACTTGCTTGCGTGGTTACTTTCATGTGTCCAGCGTGACCGGGAAATGACAGCTCACCGTTGCCTGCGCCGCCATTTCCCGTGAGTCCGTTATTCCGCCGTTTCGCCCTTTGCGGACGAATGCCACCTTCAGCGCATCATCCACCTGTTCCAGCCGACACCCTCGATGCGGCGCCGATGAAGCTTCCGCCACGCGCCGCTGCTGGTCATCCGCGAGATGGCCCGGCACGTGACGCGTTCGCGGTGTTCGTCGCCGATACACT
>CAVWTZ010000163.1:0-32462 GCA_963757485.1 uncultured beta proteobacterium | reverse complement strand
GGACCCTTGCACGATCTGGAACGGCGTTTCCTGGCAGCCATGCCGACCATCGAATACTGGTTTCGCACGCAATGGCTGGAGCATGCCGTGCCATTTTATGCCTCGGTGGATTTGCGCAACAGCGGTTTCAAACTCGCACCGGTGGACACCAATCTGTTTCCGGGCGGGTTCAACAATCTCAACCCGGAGTTCTTGCCGTTGTGTGTTCAGGCGATGCAGAGCGCGGTGGAGAAGATATGCCCGGAAGCACGCGGTGTGCTGCTGATACCGGAAAATCACACACGCAACACGTTCTACCTGCAAAACGTCGCGCAGATCGTGTTCATCCTGAAGCAATCCGGGATGAGGGTGCGCATCGGCAGCCTGTTGCCGGAGATCACTGCAGCCACGCAGATTGAATTGCCCAACGGCAGTTCGTTGACGCTGGAACCGCTGGTGCGCCGCGGCAACCGGATCGGGCTGGCCGACTTCGACCCCTGCGTGGTATTGCTGAACAATGACATGTCATCCGGCGCACCGAACATATTGAAAAATATCGAGCAGTCGGTCTTTCCGCCGCTTTCGGTGGGCTGGTATGCGCGGCGCAAGTCGCAGCATTTTGCCGCTTATGACCGGGTGACGGCTGACTTTGCGAACTTGCTCGGCATCGACCCGTGGTTGATCAATCCGTATTTTGCCACATGCAACCAGATCAATTTCCAGGAACGGGTCGGAGAGGAGTGCCTTGCCGCGCAGGTGGATATCGTGCTGCAAAAGATGCGCGCCAAATATGCCGAATACGGGGTTAAAAATGATCCCTTCGTCATCGTCAAGGCCGATGCGGGAACCTACGGCATGGGCATCATGACGGTGAAGGATGCGAGTGAAATCACCGGACTGAACCGCAAGCAGCGCAACAAGATGGCAGTGGTGAAGGAAGGCGTGGCCGTATCGGATGTGCTGATACAGGAGGGGGTCTACACCTTCGAACAGATCAACGAGGCGGTGGCCGAACCAGTCGTTTACATGATCGATCACTATGTGGTCGGTGGATTCTATCGCGTGCATACCACCCGGGGCGTGGACGAAAATCTCAACGCGCCCGGGATGCATTTCATGCCGCTTGCGTTCGAGACCCACTGCACATTGCCCAATCCGGACCGCGGGCCGGATGACACGCCCAACCGCTTTTATGCTTACGGCGTCGTGGCACGGCTGGCCTTGCTGGCAGCATCCCTGGAAATCGAGGCGGCTGAAAATCCCCCTGAAAATCCCCCTGAAAATCCTTAGATGGCTACGCTGATTCGTCTTCTTGCCGGTATTGCCCTTCTTCTGCTTGCCGGGTGTCAACACAAGGAGCCGCTGTATCAGGAACAGGGCTATGTGTTCGGCACGCTGGTAGAGGTGAGCGTGTACGGCGAACCGGAGCCGCATGCCAGACTGGCGGTGAGCCAGGTCATGCAGGAGTTCCAGCGCCTGCATAACATGCTGCATGCGTGGCAGCCCAGCGAACTGAGCAGGATGAATGCGGCATTCGCCAAGGGCGAGAGCGCCCCCGTTTCGCCCGAACTCGTCTCGATACTTGACGATGCTACTCGGCTTTCGCAACAGTCGCAAGGTTTGTTCAATCCGGCTATCGGCGGATTGGTACAGTTATGGGGTTTTCACGCCGATGAATTCAAGCCGGTGCAACCGGACAAAAGAAAAATCGCGCAATGGGTTGCGGCCAACCCTCAGATGAGCGACATCACCATCGTGCACGGCAGGGCGCAGAGCAGTAATAGATTCGTGCAGGTTGACCTGGGCGGCTATGCCAAAGGCTATGCGCTGGATCGTGCCGCCGATATCCTGCGCAAACAGGGTATCCGCAATGCGCTGATCAACATCGGCGGCAATATCATGGCGCTCGGCCAGCATGGCGATCGTCCCTGGCGCGTCGGCATCCAGCATCCGCGCAAATCCGGGGCGCTGGCGATCCTGGATCTGCGAGACGGCGAGGCGATCGGCACATCGGGGGATTACCAGCGCTACTTTATGATTGGCGACGTGCGTTATTGCCACCTGATCGACCCGCGCAGCGGCTATCCCGTGCAGGGCGTGCAGGCGGTCACCATACTGACCCATGGTCCGCGCGCCGGTACGTTGTCGGATGCCGATTCCAAGCCGCTATTCATCTCGGGAGCAAGCGGCTGGCGCGCTGCCGCCACGGAGATGGGCCTGAGCGAAGCGATGCTGGTGGACGGGCAGGGCAAAATCCATATCACAGCAGAATTGCAGAAGCGGCTAGAATTCACCGATCGCAACGTTCATCCCGAGGTCGAGCCGTGAGTGATCACGAGTCTGAAATCGAGGCACATAAAGCGCGGCGGGCGGCGGGGAACAAGAAGCGGATACCGGCAAAACCAGAATATTGCGCTGGTTTGCCCGCTATGGCCGGTTTGCATTGCCGGGCGTCGTGTTGCCGCCGGCATATCTGATGGTAAAGATTTAATTCGCAGGAGGGACTTGTGGCCGGAATTTTATTGGTGACTCACAACGGGCTGGGCGACAGTTTTGTGGATTGCGTCAAACATGTGCTGGGCGAAGTGCCTCCCAATCTTAAAGTGTTATCGGTATTGGCCGGCGATGATCCGCAACTGAAGCTGGTCGAAGGCCAGGCACTCATCAAGCAACTCGATACGGGCGGCGGCGTGCTGATTTTGGCGGATGTGTTTGGCGCCACGCCCAGCAACATCGGGCGGCAACTTTGCCATGCCGAACGCGTGATAGGCGTGGCGGGGCTGAATCTGCCCATGCTGCTGCGCGTGGTATGCAGTCCGGACAAAGCCTTGCCGGAGCTGGCGCAGACCGCTGTCGAAGGCGGGCGCGAATGTATCGTTAAGATGGCGGGTTAAATGCTGCAACAGGATGTGCTCATTATCAACAAACTTGGCCTGCATGCCCGCGCATCGGCCAAACTCACGCAGCTTGCTGCCAGCTTCAAATGCGAGGTGATGATGTCGCGCAACAATCGCCGCGTGAATGCAAAAAGCATCATGGGCGTGATGATGCTTGCCGCGGCGAAGGGCACCACGATAACCATCGAGACCAACGGCGAGGATGAAGCCGAGGCAATGCAGGCGCTGGTGAAATTGATAAACGATTACTTCGGAGAGGGCGAATGAGTTTCACTCTGCACGGTATTTCAGTCTCCAACGGCATCGCGATCGGTTATGCCCACCTGATTTCGCACACCTCGCTGGATGTTGCGCATTACGTGCTGCCGAAGAAATTCATTGATCAAGAGATTGCGCGATTCGATGCCGCCTTGACGGCAACTCGAAACGAATTTTCCAGCATGCGCAGCAATCGTCCGACTTATGCCGCAGCCGAATTCGATGCATTCCTCGAGTTGCATCAGATGATTCTGGATGATCCGCTGCTGAGCATCGCGCCGCGCGAGATGATCGCCAGCGAGCAATGCAATGCCGAGTGGGCGCTCAAGGTGCAGACGGAAAACCTGGTTGCGCAGTTCGACGAGTTCGAGGATGCCTATCTGCGGGAGCGGCAGACTGATGTGACACAGGTCGCAGAACGGCTGCTCAAACAATTGCTCGGGAAGCCCGGACACCAGCCGCCGCCGGCGCGTCACGACATCGAGACGATACTCGTGGCGCACGACTTGAGCCCCGCAGACCTGATCCAGTTCAAGCCGCATCAATACGGCGCGATCATCACCGATGTGGGCGGCGCAACTTCGCACACCGCGATCGTTGCGCGCAGCCTGAACACGCCGTGTGTGGTGGGTTTGCATCATGCACGACAACTGATCCGCGAGGACGATTTGCTGATCCTGGACGGTGAGCAGGGTGTGTTGATCGTCAATCCAGACAAGCTGATACTCGACGAATACAAGCTGCGCCAAAGCGCATGGGAACTTGAACGCAAGAAACTCAAACGGCTGCGCACCGCGCGCGCCAACACCCTGGATGGAACGGAGGTCGACCTGTATGCCAACATCGAAAAGCCGGAAGATATCGCCGAGGTGAAAGCAAACGGCGCGACCGGAATCGGATTGTTCCGCAGCGAATTCCTGTTTCTCAACCGCGAAAGCCTGCCGGACGAGGAAGAGCAGTTCGAGGCTTATCGCGCGGTTGCGGCCGGTATGGACGGCCAGCCCGTCACCATCCGCACTTTCGATCTGGGCGGGGACAAACAGCTGAGCGGCATAAAGCGTGTCGCCAACAATCCGGCGCTGGGGCTGCGCGCAATCCGTTTTTGTCTGGCCGAACCGCAGTTGTTCCGCACCCAGATGCGTGCGTTGCTGCGCGCCTCGCAGTACGGCAACGTCAAAATACTGATACCGATGCTGTCCGGCGCTTCCGAACTCAACCAGACGCTGCAGTTTATCGCGGCGACCAAGCAAAATCTGGATGATGAGGGCATTCCCTATGACCGCGAGGTAAAAATTGGCGGCATGATCGAGATACCGGCTGCGGCTTTGGCGCTCAATGTGTTTGCCCGGAAGCTGGACTTCCTGTCCATCGGCACCAACGACTTGATCCAGTACACGCTGGCGATAGACCGTACCGACGAGGAAGTCGCACATCTTTATGATCCGCTGCACCCCGCCGTGCTGCACTTGCTCTCGCTCGTCATATCCACTTCGAACAAACTCGGCGTGCCGGTCTCGGTGTGCGGGGAAATGGCCGGCGAACTCGCTTACACGCGCCTGCTGCTGGGATTTGGATTGCGCCAGTTCTCGATGTTTTCGGCACAGGTGCCCAACGTCAAGCAGCGTGTGCTGACCACCAGCCTGCTCGAAATCGCCCCATTTACGCAGAAGATCCTGCGCTCCGATGATCCGATGAAGATCCGCGAGCTGCTGGACAAGCTCAATGCCTAAGACTCATACCGGACCTGCATCAGCATTTCCGCCGTGATGCATGGTACGGCAGGCGCCGGGCCGGATTCGCATCAGAAAAATTCATATTCGATACGAGCCAAAAGCGTATGTTTCGGCGCGCTCCGGTTCAGGCCGAACACATCGCCGATGCTGTATTCCAGTTCGTTTCCCGAGTCTGTACGGAGTTCTCCATACAGCACGGGACCCGCCTGGTTGGCGTTGTCGCTGGGGCGGTAGTACGCCTCGATTCCGGGCGAAAGCGTGGCCTTGTTGTAATCCATGTTGTAGCTGATGCTGTAAGCGGACCGGAACTCGTTCGACCCGCTGTCTCCGCTGCCTATGGGTCTTTGCCAGACGAGATTCAGGCGCTGGTCGATATGGCCGGACAACTTCTCGAATAGCGGGCCAAATTCGATACTGTTCGCCAAGCCGGGTTGCTTGTTGTATGCATATGACGCAATAAATCCCGCGTCCGCCCAGTACTCGCCCGGGGTGGTCAGTTGAAATGTATTCTCGAATTCATATCCCGAAGGACGTGTCGAGCCTCCCGGGTCACGGTTGAATTCGCCGACATACACCTCGGTCTTCCACCAGCTGCTGAAAGAGTGCGCAACGGAGATGTTATAGCCGCTTGCCGCATTGAGATCGCTGCGCGCATCCACCGAGTCGAATCCGTATAGTTCAACTTCGCTTTGTCCCTGGACCACATAGGGCGAATAGACGATGAAGTCATTATCCGCATAGACTGTTCTCGCTGCAAAACCGCATATGATCGCAAGCGCAGCAAAGGGCACGACTACCTGATTCGTTTTCATGGAATGTTTATCTCTTTATCATTTTTGGAATGGTTTGCCAAACGGCCGTTGCCGCCATGGATTGATCGCAACTGGAGCAGCAACCGGGCTATGCGGGATTTCCCGCGGCCTTTATCCGCCTGCCCCGGGTATTGCTGAAGGTGCGCATCAAGGTCAGCATGGTCAGGAAGGTGCCGACGTAGAACGCCACCTCGATTCCGGAGGGACGGGCGATGTAACCCACCAGAATGTGCAGCAGCTGGCCGACCAGGCTGGTCTGACTCAGGATATTCGAGGTATTCCACACGCCATTCCCCAGATCAGGCAGCAGGCCGATCTGGTTGAGGAAACCAGCCGCCTGTGCCGCAAGTCCGGAAGCCAGGAACAGGATCAGCCAGCTGGTGACTGAAAAAAAGTGCCGGACCGGGATGCGCAGCAGGCCGATATACAACAGCAGGCCGACCAGCACGCCGCCTAACACACCGCCCAGACCGCCGATAACCATATTGACGCTTTGCTCGCCGCTGGTGGCGATCGCCCAAAGAAACAGTACCGCCTCGGATCCTTCGCGCATCACCGCAACCATGGTGATGACCAGCAACGCAGTCAGCGGACGCTTTCCGGACTGAACGTCCAAACCGACAGCCTTTAATTCCGCTGAAAGCTCGCGTCCGTGCGCGCTCATCCATACGTTGTGCCAAGTCAGCATGGCGACCGCCCCAAGAAGGATGACGGCATTCAGAATCGCCTGTCCTGTGCCGGAAAATTCCGAGGAGGCGATATTGGCCATGATCGCCACGATGGATGCGCCGAGCAAGCCGAGACCTATGCCGGCGGCGACCCATCGTCCGCGGCCGGCGATCCCGCGGCTGGCGCCCAGCACGATGGCGATGATCAGCGCTGCTTCCAGCACTTCCCGAAACATGATGACTGCGGTTGCGAGCATGCTAGTTCTCCCTGTTCACGGCAGGTTTTGCCAAGATGGTGCCCTGCATATCGTGGTTGAAATCATTGAAGAAATGGTAGCTGCCGGGATCCAGCGGCCCGATATAGATCTCCACCTCGCCATGCCCGCGCACGATGACCTCGCGGGAAAGGTCGGTGCTTTCGAATTCGGCCGGCAATTCTCCCGTATTGCGGATTACCAGCTTCACTTTGACCCCGGCCGGGACTGCCAGCATATCCGGTTCGAACCGGTTGTCATGAATCGATAGCTGCAGCAGGTCTGCCGCAAACGCGGCTCCCGGCATCACAAATATTCCTGTCGCGACGCAGGCAAAAAATATACGGGTCAGCACGATGTCTCCTCGAGGTAGCAGCAAAATCAGTTGATGGTTCTATAAGGGTTTTGTCACGTAACTTGATGCAAATGATAATCGTTACTATTTGCATTTGCAATAGCTATCTGGCATCATGCACGCGAAATATTTGCGAGCGAGTCATATGCACCAACCCGAACACCTCAAGAGCGCCGGCCTCAAATCCACTTTGCCACGGCTCAAGGTGCTGGATCTGTTTGAAAACAGCAAAGAACGCCATTTGAGCGCGGAGGATGTTTACAAGCAGTTGCTCAGCAGCGGCGAAGACGTGGGGCTGGCCACGGTTTACCGGGTGCTCACCCAGTTCGAACAGGCTGGACTGCTGGTGCGGCAGCATTTCGAGGGCGGTAAGTCGGTCTTTGAGCTGAACAAGGGCGAACATCACGACCACATCGTTTGTCTGCAATGCGGGCATGTCGAGGAGTTCTACGATGCGGCCATTGAAACCCGCCAGGAAAAAGTCGCCGCTGAACTGGGCTTCGCGATTCGCGATCATTCGCTGCATATCTACGCGGATTGCACCAAAAAGGAATGCCCGCACAAGCGCTGAAGAATTCCGCTCATTGACAGCTATTCACAAAACGCGGAAACTTGCGCATCACAACCAGCGACTTAACGAGTGCGGTTTGCTCGCCTAGCCAGATGGCCAGTAGTTCTATCAGTAGTTTCATCAGTGCCGATTTGACATCAGCTTGCGGGGCACTTAAAACATACCAGCTAAAGCGAGGCAACCCGTCCCGCGAAAGCTGAACGGGTTTTTTATTTTTTGGTGACTGCAAAGTCTGGAATTCGGCTTTGCGGCGTGAAGCGCAAGGCGCCGCACATAACCAGCGATTTCCCCCGCAAAACAAATTTATGAACAACTCTGCAGGTATCGTCAGCGCACAGCGCGCCACATTCGACACGCCGCTCACGTTCAGGAGCGGCGCAGTTCTGCCGCGCTATGAATTGGTGTATGAGACCTATGGCACACTGAATGCGGACAAATCCAACGCGATCCTGGTTTGCCACGCGCTGTCCGGGCACCATCATGTTGCCGGCTATTATGCCGACGACCCCAAGAACGTGGGCTGGTGGGACAACATGATCGGCCCCGGCAAGCCGGTCGATACCGGCAAATTCTTCGTCATCGGCGTGAACAATCTCGGCGGCTGCCACGGCTCGACCGGACCCTCCAGCGTCGCGCCGGAAACCGGCAAACCTTACGGTGCAAGTTTTCCGGTCGTAACGGTGGACGACTGGGTGGAGTCGCAGGCGCGTCTTGCCGACCGCCTCGGCATCCGGCAATTTGCGGCCGTGATGGGCGGCAGCCTGGGCGGAATGCAGGCCCTGCAATGGTCGCTGTCGTTTCCTGAACGCGTGCGCAACGCGCTGGTAATCGCCGCCGCGCCGCACCTGACGGCGGAGAACATCGCCTTCAACGACGTGGCGCGCAATGCGATCCTGACAGACCCGGATTTCCACGGCGGGAATTTTTACGAACACGGCGTCGTGCCCAGGCGCGGCCTGCGGCTGGCGCGCATGCTCGGCCATATCACCTACCTGTCCGATGATGCGATGGCTGACAAATTCGGGCGCAGCCTGCGCTCCGGCAAACTCGGCTACAGCTACGACATCGAATTCGAGATCGAGTCCTACCTGCGCTACCAGGGCGACAAGTTTGCCGGCTATTTCGACGCCAACACCTATTTGCTGATGACCAAGGCGCTGGATTATTTCGACCCGGCACGCGCATACGGCGGCGACCTGGACAAGGCATTCTCGTCCGCACAGTCGAATTTTCTGGTGGTGTCGTTCACGACCGACTGGCGTTTTGCGCCGGAACGCTCGCGCGAGATCGTCAACGCGCTGCTGCACAACCACCGCAACGTAAGCTACGCAGAAATCGCCTCGACGCACGGTCACGATTCGTTCCTGATGCGGCACGGGCATTACCACGAGGTGATGAGCGCATATCTTGACCGCATAGCCGGAGAGATTTCAGCATGAGCGCGCACGATCCCGTCGAACTCGCCGCAGCCCGTCCGGATTTTGCTGCGATCGCAGCGTGGATAGCGCAGGGCGCATCGGTGCTCGACCTCGGCTGCGGCGACGGCAGCCTGCTGCGCTACCTGAAGGACACCCGCAAGGTGCGCGGCTACGGGGTGGAGATCAGCGACGCGAACATCGTCGCGTGCATCCGCAACGGCGTGAACGTGATCCAGGCCGATCTGGAATCCGGCCTGTCCGGTTTCGAGAGCAACGCCTTCGATTTCGTGCTGCTGTCGCAGACGCTGCAGGCCACTCGCCACACCGAGCCGCTGGTGCGGGAAATGCTGCGCGTCGGGCGCGAAGGCATCGTCAGCTTCCCCAATTTCGGTTACTGGAAGAACCGGCTCAATGTGTTGCGCGGCAACATGCCGGTATCCGAGGAACTGCCCTACCAGTGGTATGACACGCCGAATATACACCTGTGCACGCTGCGCGACTTTGAGGAATTCTGCAACGGGCATCGCGTATCCATACTTGAACGCCGCGTGATGACGGGCAGCAACGAAGTGAAGCTGTTGCCGAATCTGCTGGGCAGCACCGCGGTGTACCGCTTCCAGCGCGGCGCATGAGCGTCTGGCAACAGCTCTTCACCCGCCGCATGCTGATCTGCGTGTTCACCGGATTCGCCTCCGGCCTGCCGCTGTACCTGCTGCTCAACCTGGTGCCCGCGTGGCTGTACACTGAACACATCGATCTCAAGGTGATCGGCGCGGTCACGCTGATCCAGTTCCCGTATACCTGGAAATTCCTCTGGTCGCCGCTGCTGGATCGCTATGCGGTGCCGGTGCTGGGAAGGCGGCGCGGCTGGATGATGCTGATGCAGGGCGCGCTGCTGGTGGTAATTGCATCGCTGGGTGGTTTTTCGCCACAGCATGATCTGGGCAGCATCGTCATGCTCGTCACGCTGCTGGCCTTTTTGAGCGCCACGCTGGACATTGCCCTGGATGCCTATCGCCGCGAATTGCTGTTCGACAACGAACTCGGCCTGGGCAACGCGGTGCACGTCAACGCCTACCGCGTCTCGGGATTGATTCCCGGCTCGCTGGCGCTGATCCTCGCCGACCATCTGCCGTGGGACATGGTGTTCATGATCACCGCGCTGTTCATGCTGCCCGGCATGGTGATGACGCTGCTGGTCAGCGAGCCGCACCGCGCCGAACCGCCCAGGACGCTGCGCGAAGCGGTGGTGGAGCCGTTCCATGAATTCATCACCCGCCGCGGCTGGCAAAGCGCACTGCTGATCCTCGCGTTCCTGTTCTTCTACAAACTCGGCGACAGCCTGTGCACATCGCTGGCGACGCCGTTCTACCTCAATATGGGATTCTCAAAATCGGAGATCGGCCTGATCGCGAAGAACGCCGGGCTGTGGCCGGCGGTGATCGGCGCGCTGCTCGGCGGCATCTGGATGCTGAAGATCGGCATCAACCGCGCGCTGTGGTTGTTCGGTGCGGTGCAGGTTGTGAGCATCTTCGGATTTTACTGGCTGGCGCTGCAGGGCGCACAGCAGGAAGTGACTGCGCTGCACCTCACCCAGCTCGCGTTCGTGATCGGACTCGAAGCATTCGGTGTGGGACTGGGCACCGCGGCGTTCGTCGCGTACATCGCGCATACCACCCATCCCGCCTACACTGCCACCCAGTTCGCGCTGTTCACCAGCCTTGCCGCGGTGCCGCGCACCTTCGTCAACGCCACGGCAGGCTGGCTGGTGGATCAACTGGGGTGGGCCAGTTTCTTCCTGCTGTGCGCGGGGCTGGCGATACCGGGGATGCTGTTGCTGTTGAAGGTTGCGCCTTGGGCCGAAAAAGTGAAAATGGGCTATAGCCCGCCATCCGCAAACAGGCACGGGAAAGGGAAAGGGAAATCGGCGGGCGCTGAGCGAAGCGAAGTTCCTTGACCAATTTTCGTGGCAGAACCCGTCGCCGCCCGGTTGTCCGGAAATGGGCTGATGTCTGCCGGTCAGGCGCCAAGCGGGGCGCTGCGGTATTCTTCAAATATGACCCTGTTCTTGCCGGAATTCTTGACTTTGTACATCAGCGCGTCTGCGCAATGAATTGCCTCGTCTATGCCTGCAATGGGTTTATGGAACACCGCCACACCGATGCTGAATCCGATCGGCCAGTGGTTCAGAGAGGCAAGTTCGAGCAGGCTTTCGTGTAGCCCGGAGAAGAATACTTCGGCCCCTGCAAGTTCTGTATCCGGAAGCAGAATGGAAAACTCGTCACCTCCGAGGCGCGCACCCAGGTCAGAGCCGCGCAGCCGTTTGGCCATTGTGTCGGCGACAGCCACCAAAACCTGGTCGCCTGCCCGGTGGCCAAGGCTGTCGTTGATTCCTTTGAAACCGTCCAGGTCAACATAGCCAACAGCCAGCGGTTGTCCATTCCGCGATGCCAGCTCAAAGTGCAAGTTGCATCTTTGTTTAAAAGCGCGAGAATTCATGAGCCCGGTAAGTGCATCATTTTGCGCAAGGGACGATAGAGTCTCGAGAGCGCGCTTAAGTCGTTGTAGCAGATCGGAGACAACCAGAAAAAACGCGAGGCGAACTGCAGAATTCCAAAAAAGAATGGCCATGCGGGAATACACGTGGCCCGAGGCGTAGTCTACCGCCAGCCAGGTCGCGGCAGACACGAGGCAAATGAAGATTCCAAATTGTTTGCCCAGGTACCATGTTCCAAACCCGACAGGTATAAGGTAAAACACGGAAAATGAAATTTCAAACCCCGAGACGTAATCAATTGCACCAACAAATGCGACAAGCAGCAACGAAAGTGCCGCCAGAACAGCCGGAGACAGGGAAGATAGAACTGCGTCAGTTTCTTTCAGCATGAATCTGGTTCAGGGTACATGTTCCCCAAAAGAGCTGGCAAGCAAAGGCCGGGTAAAACGCAACGATGTCAAAACTGCAAGTGCGAATCAGATTTTCCTGACAAACACCTTGGACTTCCGCTGAAAGTTGTACAGCAACTTCTTCTGTTCGGGCAGCGCCGAAACGTCGCTCTCGACGAAGCCGCGCTCGATGAACCAGTGCGCGGTGCGCGTGGTCAGCACGAACAGCTTTTTCATCTTCTGCGTCTTGGCAACGGAGATCATGTGGTTGAGGATGGCCTCGCCGTACCCGTGGTCGCGGCTCTGCGCCTCGACAGCAAGACAGGCGAGTTCGGCGGCGGCCTCGTCGGGGAACGGGTACAGCGCGGCGCAGCCGACGATGCGGTGGCCGTGTTCCAGCACCACGAAGCGGTCGACTTCGCGTTCCAGCAGTTCGCGCGAACGCCGCACCAGGATGCCGCTTTCTTCCAGCGGCCGCAGCAGTTCGAGAATGCCGCCGATATCTTCTATGCTGGCGTCGCGCAGCGTGTTGAGGGTGCTTTCCACCACCATCGTGCCTATGCCTTCGTCGCTGAACAGCTCCTGCAGCACCGCGCCGTCGGTGTGGCGGCTGATCAAATGTGTGCGCGCCACGCCCGCCTCGCAGGCGCGTATCGCGCAGGGCAGGAACAGGCTGACGTCGTCCGGAATTTTGCGCTTTTTGCCCTTTGGTGCCAGCACGTCCTGCGCCTGCGAAATCGTGAGTTCCTTGACCAGATGCCCTTTGCTGTCATGCACGCCGTCGGTGTCCATCAGGAACATCAGCTTGTCGGCATCCAGCGCGATGGCCGTGGCGGTCGCGACATCTTCCAGCGTGACATTGAAGACCTCGCCGGTGGGCGAATAGCCTAGCGGCGAAAGCAGCACCACCTCGCCGAATTCCATGCGGTCTTTCAGCGCGGCGACATCGACCTTGCGCACGCTCCCGGTGTGCTGCAAGTCCACGCCGTTGATCACGCCTATCGGCTGCGCGGTGATGAAGTTGCCGCCCGCGACACGGATGTCGGCATTGGCCATCGGCGAATTGGGCAGCCCCATGGACAGCAGCGCCTCGATCTCGACGCGCACCCGCCCGACCGCCTCCTTGACGCATTGCATGCTCTCTGCATCGGTAAGGCGTATGCCGTGATGATAGGTGTCGGCGAGATTGTTCCTGGCCAGATGCTGCTCGATCTGCGGGCGCGCGCCATGCACCAGCACCAGCTTGATGCCGAGACTGGCAAGCAGATTGAAATCATGGGTCAACTCGACGAACTTGCCGTCCGCGACCACCTCGCCGCCGAACGCGATCACAAAAGTGCGGCCGCGGAACGCGTTGATGTACGGCGCGACCGAACGAAACCAGGCGACAAATTCGGCGGAGGCGTTGATCTGCATATGAATATCCCTATTGATCTGCGCGCATCATGCCGCGCTATTCCTCGTCCAGCAACTTTCCTGCAATGGCCCAGTTTTCGTCCGGGAGTTCATCGAAAGCGATATACGTATAGCTTTTTGGTTTCAGCGCGATGCGTTCCAGCGTGTCGGTGATTTCCTCGGCAATCCTGGCTTTCTGTTCGCGGCTCAGGGTTCCCGCGATGCGGATATTGACGTAAGGCATGTACAGCTCCGGATAAAATGGTTGCGAACAATGCAAAGTATATAGACATTTGCGCGCGTTGCCATTATAAGCGCATGCTCGATCCCCAATTTTTTACGAGGCATTTTTGACCGTTAACACCAAGTTGTCGGCGGGCGCCTTGCGCCGCAAGGCAAGGCTGGCATCGCTTTCCGATATCGAGTTTCCCGCCGATCTGCCGGTGGCCGGCAAACGTGCCGATCTGGCGCGCGCCATTGCGGACAACCAGGTGGTGATCGTGTGCGGCGAAACCGGGTCGGGCAAGACCACGCAGTTGCCGAAAATCTGCCTGACGCTGGGGCGCGGTGTGCCGGGCGTGATCGGGCATACCCAGCCGCGCCGCGTCGCCGCGCGCAGCGTGGCATCCCGCATCGCGTTCGAGTTGAAGACAGAGTTGGGCGGCGTGGTCGGCTACAAGGTGCGCTTCCACGACAAGGTGTCGCAGGACACCAGCATCAAGCTGATGACCGACGGCATCCTGCTCGCCGAGATACACAGCGACCCGCTGCTGAAAAATTACGACACGATCATCGTCGACGAGGCGCATGAGCGCAGCCTGAACATCGATTTCCTGCTCGGTTATCTGAAGCAGCTGTTGCCGCGCCGACCCGACCTCAAGCTCATCATCACTTCGGCGACGCTGGATGCGGAGCGTTTCGCGAAACATTTCGGCGCGCAGATCGTGGAAGTGTCCGGGCGCGGCTATCCGGTCGAGTTGCGCTACCGTCCGCCGCAGGAAGACGAGGAAGGCAATGCAGAGGATGTCCCCAAGGCGGTAAGCTCCGCGCTGGAAGAACTCGCCGCAGGCGGATTGCGCGGCGACGTGCTGGTGTTTCTGCCCGGCGAGCGCGAGATACGCGACACGGCGGAGGTGCTGCGCAAGCATCACCCAAAAGGAATTGAAGTGCTGCCGTTGTTCTCGCGGCTGTCGGCGGCCGAACAGGACAAAGTGTTCAAGACCGGCGCACAGCGGCGCGTGGTGCTGGCGACCAACGTCGCTGAAACCTCGCTGACCGTGCCCAACATCGGCTACGTGATCGATTGCGGCCTGGCGCGGGTGAACCGCTACAGCCTCCGCCAGAAGGTCGAGCAACTGCACATCGAGAAGATATCGCGCGCCTCCGCCAACCAGCGCGCCGGGCGTTGCGGCCGGGTGATGAGCGGGGTGTGCATCCGCCTGTACGACGAGGCGGATTTTTTGCAGCGCGCCGAATATACCGACCCGGAAATTTTCCGCGTGTCGCTTGCGACCGTGATCCTGCGCATGAGTGCGCTGGAACTTGGCGAAGTGCAGGAGTTTCCGTTCATCGACCCGCCCACGCCGCGCATGGTTGCGGACGGCTACCAGCTGCTTGCAGAGTTGAATGCAATTGATGAAGCGCGCCAACTTACACCGCTCGGCCACGAACTCGCCAAACTGCCGCTGGACCCCAAGATTGCTCGCCTGCTGCTGGCCGGGCGGCAATATCACTGTTTGACGGAAATCCTGGTCATTGCCAGCGCATTGTCGGTGCAGGATCCGCGCGAGCGCCCGCCGGACCGCCAGGAAGCCGCGGATGCGGCGCACAAGCGTTTTGCCGACGAGCGTTCCGATTTCCTCGCCTATGTGAAGGTATGGGCATGGTTCGAGCAGGCGCTCGCGGAAAGAAAATCCAATCGCCTGCTGGCTGAAGAATGCCGCAGGAGTTTCCTGTCGCCGCTGCGCTTGCGCGAGTGGCGCGAGCTGCACCAGCAGTTGCACGCGCAGGTTGCCGAGATGGGCATGCGCGGCAACGAACAGCCGGCAACTTACGAACAGATTCACAAAGCCCTGCTGTGCGGACTGCTCGGCAATATCGGCATGAAGGCCATTGAGGGCAACGAATACCTGGGGGCGCGCGGCATCAAGTTCATCATCGTGCCGAACTCGGTGCTGGCGAAAAAAGGCGCGAAGTGGGTAATGGCGGGCGAGCTGGTCGAAACCCACCGCCTGTATGCGCGCATCGTCGCGCGCATCGAACCGGAATGGCTGGAGGAGACCGGTGAGCATCTGATCAAACGGCATTACTACGATCCGCATTGGGAGAAGAAAGCCGCGCAGGTGGTGGCCTACGAGCGCAGCACGCTGCATGGGTTGATCATCAATCCCAAGAAGCGCGTGCATTACGGGCCGATGAACGCGGCCGAGTCGCGCGAGGTGTTCATACGCCAGGCGCTGGTCGGCGGCGAGTTCGAGACGCGCGCGCCGTTCTTCGCGCATAACCGCAAGCTGATCGCCGACATCGAGGCGCTGGAGCACAAGGCGCGCCGCCCCGATGTACTGGTGGACGATGAACTGATTTTCGCGTTCTACGACAGCCGCATCCCGGAAGGCATACATAATGGGGCGTCATTCGAGCACTGGCGCAAGCAAGCCGAACGCACCGACGCAAAACTGCTCTATCTGAAAAAAGAAGATTTGATGCGCCACGAGGCGGCGGGTATCACCACCGACCAGTTCCCGCCGAACCTGAAGATAGACAATGTCAGCTTCGCGTTGAGCTACCACTTTTCTCCCGGCAAAAACGATGACGGCATCACGCTGACCGTGCCGCTGGCGCTGATCAACCAGGTGGCTGCCGCGCGCTGCGAATGGCTGATACCGGGCATCCTGCCCGAGAAGGTCACGCAGCTGATCAAGACACTGCCGCAGAAATTGCGCCGCCATCTGGTGCCGGTGCCGGAATTTGCCGCGGCATTCTGCCGCGAGGTGCAACCGTCAAACACGCCCTTGCTGCACGCCCTGGTGCGCTACATCCGCGAGCAGAAACAGGTCGATGCGCCGCCGGATGCGTTCCGCCTCGAACAGCTGCCGCCGCACCTGCTGATGAATTTCCGCGTCGTGGACGAGCATGGCCGGCAACTCGGCATGTCGCGCAATTTCGCCCAGCTGCACGCCGAGTTCGCGCCGCGCGCTGCACCCGCAGCGATTGCGACGGCAGGCGCGGCGACGCAGAATAAAGGTGAATCCGTCTCCGAACAGCGCTACACCTCGTGGAGTTTCGGCGACTTCGCCGAAACGCGCATAGTGAAGCGTGCCGGACAGGACGTTACGCTGTTCAACGCGCTGGTGGATGAGGGCGATGCGGTGACACTGCGTGCGTTCGACACCCGCGATGCCGCGCAGGCCGCGCATCGCGGCGGCCTGCGCCGCCTGTTCATGCTGTTGATCAAGGAACAGGTGAAGTATCTGGAAAAGAGCCTGCCCGACGCGCAACGGCTGGGCATGCTGTTCATGCATTTTGGAACCCGGCAGGAATTGCAGCAGCAGATACTGGCGACGACGTTCGATCGCTGTTGCCTGGGCGATCCGCTGCCGGCCAACGAAGAACAATTCATCGCGCGCGGCAAGGAAGCGAAGACGCGCCTGCTCCTGGTCGCGCAGGAGATCGCGCGGCTGGCGGGCAATGTGCTGGCCGAATATCAGGCAGTACAGAAAAATCTTCCGCAGCTCAAGGCGCGGCCACGAGACGGTGCGGCGGAGCCGAAAGGTGCGGGAGTGGCCGCGTCGCGCCTTCTCCCGCAAACGGCTGGCTTCGCCAGTAACGTGTCGAAGGCGCACAGCGAGGCGATCCAGGATGTGCGCGCCCAGCTCGAATGGTTGCTGCACAAGCGCTTCATCGCCGACACCCCGTATGAACGCCTGCAGCACGTGCCGCGCTATCTCAAGGCGATCGGCCTGCGCATCGAAAAACTGCGCAGCAACCCGGCGCGCGACGTGCAGTGCATGGCGCAGATGCAGCCGCTGACACAGGCATGGCAAAGGCTGCGTCAGGCGCAGCACGGAAACGGCGATCCGCGCGTGGACGATTTCGCGTGGATGTTGCAGGAATTGCGCGTGTCGCTGTTTGCCCAGGAACTGAAAACACCGGTGATCGTCTCGCTGAAACGGCTGGAGAAAATGCTGGCGGGAATCAGGGGCTGAACATCCGCGCAAAATCGGAATAGGGAATGAACAGGAAAAAGCAGGAAATGCTGGGCAAGGTGCCCGAGGTAACGCTGATCTTCTGGATCATAAAAATCCTGGCGACAACGCTGGGCGAGACCGGCGGCGACGCGGTGACGATGTCCATCCATTTCGGTTATCTCGACGGCACGGCGATATTTGCCGCGATATTCATCGCCGCGCTGGGCGACTGGACAGCGGATACGGCAGGCATAGGCTACGAAGGCGGCGCAATCGTGTTCGGCGCGATGCTGGCGGTTATTGCAGCGGCGCATTACCGGGCAGGAATTTCCCATACCGTGCTGTTCTGGGGGGCGTTCATCCTTACGCGTCCGCTGGGCGCGGTGGTCGGCGATTTCCTGGACAAGCCATTCAGCAATGGCGGCCTAAACTTGAGCCGCTACGCGGCCTCGGCGGCCCTGCTCCTGCTGATTGCGGTTTTTATCCTTCTGTTTTCGCACAAGTCTGCGCTACCGTGGGCAGAAGGTGACCGCCCGGCTACCAGACATATGCCTCAGGGATGCCACGCCACCGTGCAACCGGGCTGCAAGGATAGCTGGGTATAATCTGCCCCTCGCAAATAGTCGGAAGCTTTAAATGTCCACGACCATCCTGATCATCGGCCTGATGCTGTTTTTTGCGCATTTCCTGTCGCTGCAGTTCAGCAAGACCAATATCCCCGACGTGCTGGTGCTGATGCTGGCCGGCATCGTGATCGGACCGCTGTTCGGCATCGTCACGCCGGACGATTTCGGCAAGATCGGTTCCCTGATCGCCACCATTGCACTGGTTGTGATCCTGTTTGAGGGCGGCACGACGCTGAATCTGGACGTGCTGGGAAAATCGCTGGGCACGACCAGCCTGCTTGCACTGACCAGTTTTTTGCTGACCGCCGCCATCATTGCGGCGGTCGGCTATTACATGCTGCGGCTGGAGCTGCTGCCCGCCGTCATGCTGGGCGTCACGCTGGGGAACACTTCCTCGTCGGTCGTGATCCCGATGGTCAATGCGCTGAAAATGTCGAACAAGCCCGGCACCGTGCTGGTGCTGGAATCGGCGCTCACCGACGTATTGAGCATCGTCGGCATGTTCGCGTTGCTGCAGATCCATACGGAAGGCGGTGTCGTGCCGGGCAGGCTGGTGGGCGCCGTGCTGGCTTCGCTGGTTTTCGCGGCTGTGATCGGCCTGCTTGGCGGCATAGGCTGGCTCATGGTGCTGGGCAAGGTGCGCAATTTTCCCAACACCATTTCGTCGACGCTTGCCTATGTATTCATCGTGTACGGCCTGACCGAAATGCTGGGTTATTCGGGCGCGATCGCCGCGCTGGCGCTGGGCATTTCGCTGACCAACTTCCAGAAATTCCACCTGTACCGCATTCCTTACATCGACAAGAGTATCGTGCCGCTGAACGAAATCGATCTGGCCTTTTACCGCGAAGCGGTGTTTCTGCTGAAAACCTACTTCTTCGTCTATCTCGGCATTTCGATCCATTTTAGCGATGTGGCGCTGGCGGTTGCCGCAATTTCGATGGTATCCATGGTGTATCTCATGCGCCTCGGACTGGCGCGCCTGATTTTCCGCGATCACGGCTACGGCCTGCGCGATACCGCCATCGCCTCAATGATGGCGCCCAAGGGATTGGCGTCGGCCGTGCTGGCGACGCTGCCGCTGCAATACGGGATTGCAGGCGGAGAAATGATCCGCGACACAACCTATATGGTGGTGCTGGCCAGCATCACGCTGACCGCGCTGCTGGTAATAATCTATCCCAGTCGTTTCGCGCAACGACTGTACGCGCTGACATTGGGCAAGCCGTCAACCCTGCCGGCGACCGCAGAGCCTTAGCCTACTTTCATTTCTGCCTTGCTGCATACCATTTGTACGGGCGCTTCAGTGAGACATCGACAACCAATACCGCGAATGTTTTAATTCGGCGGCGAGATCAACCGATCGGCACAGCGCTCTGTTCGTCAGAATAACAGATGCAATGTATGGATATTTGCTTCCTTGCAGCGAGGTTTTGTGCCTATAATTCGAAAAACATCGCGAATATTGTGGCCCCGTTTATGACGCGGGGATAACTCGGCCCATGCAAGTTTTGGTGAGTGGGCCAATCTGCAGAAGATCAGCATTGGGTTGATGCAGGCAGTATTGCCGGGTCGTGGCTGTTGCCATAAACATAATAAATAGCAGATGGCGGGAAGCGCCAATTCTGCAAATGTGATTTTAGATAAATCACATGACACCAGTCGTTGCAGTGATATTTGCAGTTTTTATCCAGAATGCAGTGAGGGGAGAAGGGGTTATGCACCAAGAAGATATCGATTCGCACGATAAATTTCTGTTCACGCTGGAATGGCTGCTGGCAGTCACAATACGCTATTCCGACCCCCTTCAATTCGGTCTGGTTCATATTCATTATCAAAACCTCGCTGTGCTCGGCGAGACTTACGGGGCAAAAGATGCGTCGCACAAGCTTGACGAGGTTGCACATGCCTTGCGCAAGGCTTTCCGCAAGACCGACTTGGTTGCGCGCGACGGGACCGATTTCTGGATTCTGGTGCCTTACACCCAGGCCAGCGAGAAACTTGTCGATAAAGTCAATTACACTATCCATACAGCGTCGGAGGATGACCTGCACATTGCGGAACATGATGTCAATATTTTTTCGCTGTCTCCAGACGTGGTCAAGCTATGCGATGGATGCTCGGCCGCGGAATTTCTTGCATATATCAAGATAAACCGCATTGGACTCGCGCTCCAAAAAAAGTCTTTGCCGTAAAGTAACTAGCCAATAAGAGCAGCGAACATCGTGAAGTCCTGACAGGAAAAAGCAAAAAACGGGGCACGGGCGGTACCGTTGCTGTCAGTAAAACAATGTGTTGTAACGCGTAACATCGGTTGATGTGCTTCATCAGCACCTTATCGTCGCTGACCCCCGGTGAAACGCATGTGTTGTTGTGGTTACTCGCCCGAGATGTCGCAAGCGGTGAGCATGCCGGCAACTTCTGCCATTCCATCCATGACGAAGCGTATCAGATGATATACAGGGCCGCCCGCCTGCCTACGGTATAATCGGCGCCATTCAGTCTGGCCATGAAAGAAGAAAAAATGGATGAGCAATTGCGCGAAGCCGCGCTGCAATACCACCGGCAAGCTCCGGCAGGAAAGGTTACGGTTACCCCGAGCAAGCCGATGATCACCCAGCGCGACCTTGCGCTGGCCTATTCGCCCGGGGTCGCGGCGGCCTGCGAGGCCATCGTGGACAACCCGGGAGAGGCTCGCAACCTGACTTCGCGCGGCAACCTGGTCGCGGTGATCACCAACGGCACTGCAGTGCTTGGCCTCGGCGCGATCGGCCCGCTTGCCGCCAAGCCGGTGATGGAAGGCAAGGCCATGCTGTTCAAGAAATTCGCCGGCATCGACGTGTTCGATCTGGAAATCGACGAGCGCGATCCCGACAAGCTGGTGAATATCATCGCCGCACTGGAACCGTCCTTCGGCGGAATCAATCTTGAAGACATCAAGGCGCCGGAATGTTTCTACATCGAGCGCAAGCTGCGCGAGCGGATGAAGATCCCGGTATTCCACGACGACCAGCACGGCACCGCGATCATCGTCGGCGCCGCGCTGCTGAACGGCCTCAAGGTGGTCGGCAAGGACATCGCAACAATAAAACTGGTGGTGTCCGGCGCAGGCGCGGCCGCGCTGGCCTGCCTGGACATGCTGGTCAGCCTCGGCGTGCGCATGGAAAACATCACCGTGACCGATATCAAGGGCGTCGTGTACAAGGGCCGAACCGAGGAAATGGACGACAACAAGGCGCGCTATGCGAAGGAGACTGCCGCCCGGACCCTGGCCGAAGTGATCGCCGGAGCGGATCTGTTTCTCGGCTTGTCCGCAGGCGGGGTGTTGAAGCCGGAAATGGTAAAGCAGATGGCCGAGAGTCCGCTGATTTTTGCGCTGGCGAATCCGACCCCGGAGATTCTGCCGAGCGTCGCCAAGGCGGCGCGTCCGGATGCGATCCTGGCGACCGGACGTTCCGATTATCCGAACCAGGTCAACAATGCATTGTGCTTCCCGTTCATTTTCCGCGGCGCGCTGGATGTGGGCGCATCGACGATCAACGAGGCGATGAAACACGCAGCGGTGCATGCGATCGCCGAGCTCGCGCAGGCCGAACAATCCGAGGAAGCAGAAGAAGTGTACGGCGATGAAAATCTGCGCTTCGGTCCGGATCATCTGATCCCCAAGCCGTTCGATCCGCGCCTGATCATGCGCATCGCCCCCGCCGTGGCCCAGGCCGCGATGGACAGCGGCGTGGCTGAGCGGCCGATTGCCGACATGGCCGCGTATCACGAACGGCTGGAAGGATTCGTTTACCATTCCAACATGCTGATGAAGCCGGTGTTCGAGGCTGCCAAGCGCGCCCCGCAGCGCCTGGTTTATGCGGAAGGCGAGGAATCCAGGGTGCTGCATGCGGTGCAGACGGTCGTGGACGAAGGCATTGCTTACCCGATACTGGTCGGACGCCCGGAAGTGATCGAGCAGCGCATCGCCAAGCTCGGGCTGCGCATTCGCGCCGGCGAGCATTTCGAACTGGTGAATCCGGAAAGCGATACGCGTTACCGCGAATACTGGGGCGAATACCACCGCCTGATGCAGCGGCACGGCGTCACGCCGGCCACGGCCAAGCGCGCGATGCGCCGCAGCAACACCCTGATTGCCGCGATGCTGGTGCGTCTGGGCGCCGCGGACGCGATGTTGTGCGGCACGATTTCACAGCCGATCAGGCACCTGCGCTATATCGACGAGGTGATCGGACGCCGCCCCGGCGTGAACATCTACGCGGCGATGAATATCCTGATGCTGCCCAAGCACACGCTGTTCATCTGCGACACCCACGTCAATCTCGACCCGAGTGCCGAGCAGGTTGCAGAAATGGCTGTGCTGGCAGCCAAAGAGATGCGCCGCTTCGGTTTGACGCCGAAGGTAGCACTGTTGTCGCATTCCAACTTCGGCAGCCATTCGGACGCCTCGGCGCGCAAGATGAGCCACGCAAGGGAATTGCTCGAGAAGCTCGCCCCGGAACTGGAAGTCGACGGCGAGATGCACGGGGATGCCGCGCTGTCTGAAAGCATACGCACATCGACCTTTCCGGACTCGTCGCTGAAGGGGACAGCGAATCTGCTCGTCATGCCGAATCTGGACGCGGCCAATATCGCCTACAATCTGTTGAAAATGACCGGTGCTGATGGCATTACCATCGGTTCGATTTTGCTGGGCGCCAACAAATCGGTGCACATCCTGACGACAACCGCCACGGTGCGCCGCATCGTGAACATGAGCGCGCTGGCAGTTGCCGGCGTGAAGTTACACTAGGAGAAAGATGATGACGATGAACAAGCAGGAAACCGATATGCTGAGCGATGAAGTCGAGATGCTGATGCAGGAGCGCGCCAGGCTGCTCAAAGTGGTTGGCGCGGCGGCGGTATTTGTGGCAAACGCCGATCCTGAGTCTTTTCCGGACGAGGCAATGGATGCAGCAGAGATGTTGTCGGAGACCCTGAATGCCCTGCCGGAGGAGACATTGAAAGACGCGCTCGAATCGGTGCAGGCCGAAGCCAACAGATAAACGCATGGAGCAGCGCGCGGCACTGATACTTACCGGAGGAGGCGCGCGCGCCGCTTACCAGGTGGGCGTGCTCAAGGCCATCGCGGAATTTTTGCCGCGCCGTGCGCGCTGTCCTTTCCCCATTATCTGCGGCACGTCTTCGGGCGCGCTCAATGCCGCCACGCTCGCGGTGAATGCCGGGAATTTCAGCATGGGTGTGCAATATCTGGTCAACACATGGAGAAATTTCCATGCCAACCAGATCTATCGCACCGACGTGATCGGGGTGTTCAATAATTCCATGCTGTGGATAGCCGGCGTGATACTGAACATTTTCGGGATCAACAAGCTCACCCGGGTTTCACTGCTGGACAATTCACCGCTTGTTAAGCTGCTCGAAGAGATACTGCCCTGTGAAAAAATCCAGGAAAGCATTGATGCCGGTTTGCTGCATGCGCTGGCCATCACCGCATCCGGCTACGGGTCGGGCCAGTCGGTGACCTTCTACCAGGGCGTGAGACAGCTGGTTCCGTGGCGGCGCAAGGGGCGTATCGGCATCCCGGCGCAGATCGAAATCAGGCACCTGCTGGCCTCCTCCGCGCTGCCGTTCATCTTTCCCGCGACATTGATCAACCGCGAATATTTCGGCGACGGATCGATGCGCCAGACCGCGCCGATCAGCCCTGCGCTGCACCTGGGCGCGACACGCGTGCTGATTATCGGTGTTTCCACGAACGGCAACGATGAGCACGGCAATCGAGCAGGCATCGGCGAGTATCCATCCTTGGCCAGTATTGCCGGTCATGCCCTGAACAGCATTTTTCTCGACAGCATGGAAGCGGATCTGGAGCGCCTGAAAAAAATCAACGATCTGGTCGCGATCATGCCGGAAGAGATGCGCGAGCGTGCCGAGATCAGGCATGTCGATGCATTCATCATCCTGCCCAGCCAGCCCATCGAAAAAATAGCCGACCGGCATGCTGCGGAACTGCCCTGGACGATACGGCTGCTGCTGCGCCTGATCGGCACGATGCATCAGCGCGGCGGGACGCTGCTGAGCTATCTGATGTCCGAAAAGAATTTCTGCCGGGCCCTGATCGACCTGGGTTATCAGGACGCCGTGAATCGGCGCGATGAAATCATGGCGTTTCTTGATCTTAAACCGCGCCATGATGTTGATATGCCGCAATGATCGCGGAAGTTCTCAACGCGCGCACCTGGGAGTTGCTGACCCTGCTGGCGGACGGCGAATTCCATTCAGGCGAGGTGCTGGCGCAACGGCTGGGCGTGTCGCGCGCCACTGTATTCAATGCGCTGGCCGGGGTCGCCGATTACGGCGTCCTGCTGCAGCGCATACGCGGGCGCGGTTACCGGCTGGCCCGCCCCTGGCAGCGGCTGGAGCAGAGCGAAGTGGCGCGATGGCTGGGCAAGGATATCGAACAGTTCGATATCGAGATCTTGCAGCAGGCTGCATCCAGCAATACGCTGTTGCTGCGGCGCGCAGCAGCGGATGTCGCAAACGGGGGTGCATCCAGCGGCAGCGTGCTGGCGGTCGAACTGCAGACAGCCGGGCGGGGTCGGATGGGGCGGACATGGCATTCCGGCTTGGGCACGGCGCTGACATTCTCCCTGCTGTGGCGCTTTGATTGCGGGTTGAACGCGCTGTCCGGGCTGAGTTTGGCGGCAGGCGTGGCGGTGGTGCGCGCACTTGACAGGCTGGGCGCACAGGGTGCGCAGTTGAAGTGGCCGAATGACATCATGACCGGGCAGGGAAAGTTGGCCGGCGTGCTGGTCGAGGCGCAAGGCGATATGCTCGGCCCCAGTGCAGTGGTGATCGGCATCGGACTGAATTACACTTTGCCGGACAGCCTGGCGCAGCAGATCGGCCAGCCGGCATGCGCGCTGGACGAAATATGTGCGGCGATGCCGACGCGCAATCAGTTGCTGGCCGTCCTGTTGCACGATTTGGCGCGCGTGTTGCGGCAGTTCGCGCAGGGCGGATTTGCCCCTTTTCGCGAGGAGTGGGAGCGGCATCACGCGTACCAGGACAAGCCGGTCAGTCTGAAAATGCCCGACGGAAGCTCGGTGAACGGTATTGCGCGCGGGGTCAGCGACAGCGGCGAGTTATGCATCGAAACCGAACAGGGAACGCGGCGTTTCAATTCCGGCGAAGTGGGAGTGCGGCATGATGAACCTTGAAAAAACAGATACGGCAGAGATTACCGCGGCAGTATCTTGCCGGTGCGCTCCGCGTCATCGCGACCGCGGTATTTTTTGATGAAGTTGCTGATCGATGCGGGAAACACACGTATCAAATGGGCCCTGGTGAGAGGGAAGGATTGGCTGTGCAGCGGCGATCTGCCCACCGGGCAGGCGGACCGATTGGCACGGGACATAGCCGATCACATTGCCCGTCAAAATCTCAGCACAGGTTTGCATGACATACGGCAAATCTGGGCGAGCAATGTTGCCGGTGAAGAATGTGCGCGGCATATTCGCGACATCGCTGCAGGAATTTCAGTTCAGCCACGCTTTATTGTTGCGCAGCAAAGGCAATGCGGCGTGCGCAACGGCTATTCCAACCCGCCGCAGCTGGGCAGCGACCGCTGGGCGGCATTGATTGCGGCATGGAATCTGGTGCAGCGTGAATGCCTGGTGGTGAACAGCGGCACGGCGACCACGATAGATGCCTTGAACGCACAAGGCGAATTTGTCGGCGGGCTGATCATGCCCGGAGTCGAGTTGATGCAGCGCAGTCTGGCGGCCGCCACCGGGCAGCTGAAGCCGGCACATGGAGAATATGTGCGCTTCCCGCTGAACAGCGCCGACGCGTTATTCAGCGGCGCGATCCAGGCAAGTTGCGGCGCGATAGAACGGCAATATAATTTGCTCGGAGGCGACAGCGCGCCGGTGATCTTGAGCGGCGGAGCGGCAAGGGTATTGCAGCCAGGTCTCGATCAAAAATGCTTCGGCGCGCCGCCGCGCATCGTGGATAATCTGGTGCTGCAGGGATTGTTGTTGATGGTTCAGGAATAGAACGGGCGATGAGAAATTTATTCTGGATATTGTTGCTGGGGAATGTGATCTTGTTTGCCGCGATGCGGGCCGGCGGGTTCGGTTTGGGCGAACAGCAAGTGCAAGCGCAGCCTGAATTGAACAGTGACATGATCCGGCTGATTCCCGCAGTGCAAAGCGCGCCAGCCAGGGCTTTGTCTTCTTCGATGCCTGTGGCCGGGCCTGTCACGGCGTCCGCGCCTGTTGCGGTTCCGCCACCGCCCGAATCCCATTCGAAACCGGATTCCGCCATGGATGCGGCCGCACCCGCGCCAGCGAAGCCGGGCACGATGGCCTGTCTGGAGTGGGGCGATTTCTCGGGCACGGATCTGGCGCGTGCCACGGCTGCGTTGTCAGCCCTGCAACTGGCCGATAAATTGAGCCGGCGCGAGATTGAGCAGGACATAGGTTATTGGGTGTATTTTCCGCCGCTCAGGAACAAGGCTGCGGTCGACCGGAAAATCGCTGAGATCAAGGCGCTGGGTGTCCATGATTATTTTGTCGTGCAGGGTCCCGGCCATTGGCATAATGCCATTTCACTGGGCGTGTTCAAGACGAAGGAAGCGGCACAGGGCTTTCTTCATGGCCTGAATGGCAGAGGCATACATACCGCACTGGTAGGAGAGCGCGCCAGCAAGCTTAAATCCACCATATTCATGCTGAACGGGGTGGATGCGGTGACTGTGTCCAAATTGGCTGCAATACAGAAGGATTTTCCCGGCAGCGAGCTGAAACCCGTTCCCTGCGCATTGACAAAATAGGGTTAAATCCGGACAATGCCGCGCTCTTCGCGGTGATATAGCTCAGGTGGTTAGAGCGCAGCACTCATAACGCTGAGGTCGGTGGTTCAAATCCACCTATCACCACCAGTACACAGTTTTAAACGGTAGCAAGAAGTCTCAGAAACCCACACTCCATAAGGCTTTGTGGGTTTTTTTACGCTCATGCTGTATCAATCAATCTCATCGCATCTTGCATCATTTGACAGTATATTTCCCCTTGTGATACTGTCATTTCAAATTCGATACTGTCAAAGGGGGATGTCATGGCACTCACCGCATTAGAGGTAAGCAAGTCAAAAGCGACAGACAAACCGCAAAGATTGGCTGATGGCGGCAATATGTATCTGCTCATTCAGCCGAATGGCGCAAAGTATTGGCGCATGGATTACCGTCTGGCAGGAAAGCGCAAAACGCTGGCAATCGGGGTATATCCAGAGATGAGCCTTGCGGATGCAAGAGATCGTCGCCAACAGGCTCGCAAGCTGATAGCGAACGGTATAGACCCTGTGGCAGTTAAGCAGGCTCAAAAGGCCGTTGTTGTGGCTCAGACTGAAAACAGCTTTGAAGTGGTTGCACGCGAATGGTTTGCCCGCCATGCCCCCAACTGGAAAGAGAATCATTCGAGCAAGATCATCGCCCGACTGGAAAAAGATGTATTCCCATGGATTGGTAACCGGCCAATAGCAGAGATTACAGCGCCTGCATTGTTGGCAGCGATACGCAAGATTGAATCTCGTGGTGCACTGGAAACGGCACACCGCGCCCTTTCCTGTTGTGGTCAAGTGTTTCGTTATGCCGTGGCAACCGGACGCGCTGAGCGTGACCCAACAGGCGATCTACGCGGTGCATTGCCACCAGTCAAAAAGGAGAAACACTTTGCCGCCATTACTGACCCGAAAAAGGTGGGCGAACTGATGCGCGACATTGAAGGCTATCAAGGATCGTACATAGTAAAGGGCGCGTTCAAACTTTCACCCTTGCTATTTGTGCGACCTGGCGAACTACGCAAGATGGAATGGACAGAACTTGATCTGGACAAAGCGGAATGGATTATTCCTGAGCATAAAATGAAAATGGGGGTTACGCATATAGTCCCGCTGGCAAAACAGGCCGTAGCAGTGTTGCGCGAAATGATACCACTGACAGGACGTAGCAGGTTTGTGTTCCACGGCGAACGCGATCACGACAGGCCAATGAGTGATAACGCCATACGTTCAGCATTGAGGCGCATGGGTTGGGCTAATGACGAAATGACTCCGCACGGCTTCAGGGCGATGGCATCCACAATCCTGGACAACATGGGCTATAAACAGGAATGGTTGGAGCGTCAACTGGCTCATGAAGAGCCGAACAAGATCAAGGCGGCATACAAGCGCGAGGCATGGCGAATGTACCTACCTGAACGCACCGCCATGATGCAGGCGTGGGCTGATTATCTGGACAAGTTAAAGGCTGGGGCAGAAGTGATACCACTACGTGCATAATACGATATTGAATATACAGATCCACAGTCTTGCATCGCAAGTCTGTGACAAGCCATTACACTAGAGCATCGCTTTAGTGTCTTTTTGCTGATATGATTTTTTTTGAACTTCCGCTTTTCGGCAATTAAATAAGAAATGCGTATTTCCGGATCGTGCCATCAGGCGACATTCGAGGTGCAAAATAGGCAGCAATAATGCGGTCGTTCGTGACCGGCAACATCGTGCCAGAAGCTGGCGGTCGAGGTGTAGAATATCCTCTAAGCAAGCTGACGGTCGTAACTGGTAACAAGCGGTTAAGCAATCTCTTGCTATTTCATTCAATTGACTTGGATAAAAGATAATCTCGTAGGTGCAGGAGATGGCCATATGAACCGACTCACTGGTTTTATCTTGTTGGTACTTGCCATTTCTGGGTGCGGCACTCAAAAGTATCCGTCTAATTGGACTGAGCCAATTGCGAATCTGCCTGATGGGTGTTTGGCATTAGCTGGGGACTATGATGGAAGCATTAGTGCCGGACCTTCTCGTATGGGGTTGAATGATATTTTGTCTGGGTACCACAATCCACGGTATGGTATCGAAAAAGTCACAATTAGATTTCCAGCACGAGGAATATTAGATGTTGTCGCTGGGCCGGGGATACACGAATACCAATTTTCGGAGAAAGACAAGACGTTGATTTGTGGTCCAGGGGGAGCAGAACTTTTTGTAAATGGTGGTTGGATGGATCAGGAAGTGGCCGGCGTATCCCACATCAAAGTTACCCTAAGCAAGGATAAAGATGGATATCTAATTGTTAAAAGAGAAGAGGCTGGAGTTGCATTCTATGGCGTAATTGCCATTCCTGGTGGTGATACAAATTGGTATCGATTTGGAAGCTATAAGTATCCTTCAGCAATGCCCGTTCCAAAATCAATTGCAGATGCCCATCCGGGCAAATATAAAATTTCTCATATTCTTCTGAATACTGAAGATGAGGCTAACGCAGCTTTGGCTAAATTAAACCGAGGTTATGATTTTGGAAAGTTAGCCAAAGAAAGTTCTAAAGATGCTGGCTCCAGTGGAAATGATGGCGATTTGGGGTGGACATTTCTGGACGAATACCCAAAGACATTTGCAATGGCTGTTCGGAGTCTCAAAATAGGTCAAATAAGCAAACCAGTACATACCGAATATGGTTGGCACATTATCAAATTGGATGACATAAGGAAGGTTGGCCCTGCTGCCAATAACTGAAGGGCAAGCTGCTCATTACTTAGATTCGCTGCTGTTAATTTAAATTTTTCGTATGTCTAATATGACCAGCTTGCAGAGTAGGCATCCAGGTTTCGCAAACTTTATTGCGAACAGTGCGGCCTCTCGCAAACAATTGGGTGGAAGCGAATCCAGCTTTTCCCACTATTTGGCATTGGCAATATATCCATAAGGAATGCGACGCCACTTTCATCGTTTTCTAATATTAGATAGCCATTAGTATCTTTACCAAGGCTAACTGTTTTTTTCGAAATCCCGATTACATCTTCACCACCCCACCAGCCACTTAAATAAAGCTCAGCTCCCGTGGGCAAACACTTTAACGTCTTCTCTTGTTCCGAAAAGTGGAATTTACCTACAACCGAATCGTTCAAATAGGTAACAATCTTTAAGGTCCCTGGTTTTGGTACGATAAGCTCGAAGTGGTCCGCTTTTTTCAGGGAATAGTAGTTGTGTACTAAATAGAAGCCTATTCCGGAATCAGGAGTTCCTGCATTAGATTTATTAGAGTAAGTGCCAGCCAGAGCAGTGCATCCGTCTGGCGATAATGATGTTTCGGGCTTAGCCCATCCCGTAGGATACTTTTGGTTGGCGCAGCCTGATAGTAGCAAAAGAAGGAGGGCCAGCAATGATATGATGAGCCGTTTCATTACAATGATTCCAATCTCGTTTTACGTCTGTCGTTGTAAGTATGAATATTACCAGCTATGCAAAGTAATCAACGGCTGAATGTCTGATTTCGAGAAGCAGGAATGGCCTGAACGAGTCAATTGGGTGAATTTTCCCCACTAAATTGCTTGCCTGCTAGCGGACACTCGCCAAAGTCAGCAACGTGTGTGCGCCGTGCAAAGGCGGCGCTTTTCCAGTGGGTGCAAATCCCACCCGGCCAATTAGCTCCAGCCGGAAGCAACCGGAGCAACTATGGAGGCAACGAAATGGTTGAAGCCTTCGGGTAAAGCGTGTCACGAATTGGTGACAGCGCGAGTGTGCAGGCCGTAACGTGAGTGAACGCTGAGCAAGCCTCGAAAAGGACAATGCACAGGCCGACCCGACCACACTTTCGGGGAAGGTTGATACAACTGGATGGAAGAGCAAGCAATACCACCAGTTGCTGTGCCGGGGTAGTGGCGACAGCATGTACACAAGGAAAGCGCGCGCAACACGGGAAGCCCCTTGGTGTGATCAGGGGTGATCAACCGGACGCCCGCGAGGGACAGGCCGGGCACCCTGGGGTGACGGAGAGGTTCGTAGTACTGCCGAAACCGGGTAATGCTGGTGGAGGGAAGGAACCTCAGTTCAAGATAGACGCAAGACGTAGTGAGGACGTGGAGATTGGGTAACCTATCAACTCCGAGTAGTGTTCAGAAGCTGCAGATGGCGTTACACGCAAAAGCGAAGTCAGAAGCTGGCTATCGTTTCTATGCGCTGTACGACAAGATCAGCCGCGAGGATATTCTGGCTCATGCCTATGCTCAGTGCCGCTCGAACAAGGGCGCACCGGGCGTGGACGGACAGGACTTTGCGGACATCGAGGCGTACGGAGTGCCGCGATGGCTGGCCGAACTGGCGCTTGCGCTCAGAGAAGAGAACTACCGACCTGACCCGATTAGGAGAGTGTACATCCCGAAAGCCAATGGCAAACTCAGGCCGCTGGGCATTTCCACCTTGCGCGATCGGGTCTGCATGACAGCAGCGATGCTGGTGCTGGAACCGATCTTCGAAGCCGACCTCCCACCCGAGCAATATGCCTACCGACCGGGCCGCAATGCCCAGCAGGCGGCAGAGGAAGTGGAGGAGCGCCTGCACCGAGGTCAAACGGATGTCGTCGACGCCGATCTCGCGGACTACTTCGGCAGCATCCCACACCCCGAACTGATGCAATCGCTCGCGCGACGCATCGTTGATCGGCGTGTGCTGCATCTGATCAAGATGTGGCTGGAATGCGCCGTTGAAGAGACCGACCAACGAGGCAGGAAAACACGAAGCACCGAGGCCAAGGATAAAGGGCGAGGCATCCCACAAGGCTCGCCAATTTCACCACTGCTGTCGAATCTGTACATGCGGCGGTTTGTATTGGCGTGGAAGAAACTGGGGCTGGAGCGAAGACTGGGCAGTCGAATCGTTACCTATGCGGATGATCTTGTGATTCTGTGCAAACGTGGCAAGGCGGAAGAAGCGCTGCAATGGATGCGCGCGATCATGGGCAAGCTGAAGTTGACGGTGAACGAGGAAAAGACACGCACCTGTAGGGTTCCGGAAGGGGAGTTCGACTTTCTGGGTTACACGTTTGGGAAAAGATATTCGGCGATCACAGGGAAGGCTCGTATTGCCTTGTGGCCGTCGAAGAAAAGCATTCGGCGCATGATCGAAAAGGTCTATGAGCTGACGCTTATCTCAGGAACATGGCAAGAGACCACAGAGCTGATTGGCAAGTTGAATCGCATGTTGCGCGGCTGGGCGAACTACTTTAGTGTAGGTACAGTCAGTCGTGCGTATCGTGCACTCGACAGCTACACGGCTGTGCGGTTGCGGCAGTGGCTGCGCAACAAGCATAAGGTCAGGCGCAGAAGGGGCGGGGCATATCCACTCTCGCACCTCTACGGGTATTTTGGACTCGTACGTCTGAGCGCGCGAGGGCGCAGCGTGGCGTGGGCGAAAGCGTGAGGTCTTGTCCGAGAGCCGGATGCGGGAAATCTGCATGTCCGGTTCGATGAGAGGGGTGTGGAAACGGGGTTAAGGTAAGGGTATTAGGGCACCGCCAAACGAAAGGGGCGGCAACAGACAAACCAAACCTACTTCTACCGCGCCACATCCCGACTCTA
>CAVWTZ010000162.1:0-4862 GCA_963757485.1 uncultured beta proteobacterium | reverse complement strand
ACACGTTGCAGACAGTCATATGCCTACGGTGTCCCACCAACCCCGCTAGGCAGTTTAGTCATTTAACAAGTGCGAAGGTACTGATCGATGTCCCCTAGGGAAATGGTAGGTGTTCCTTCTGGATATTCAAAATCGAATCTCCTGGGATTCTTTTCAAGGACGCTGCCATAAAGAAACCATTTTGACTGATATGCATCTGTGCTTCCTAGATACCAAAGCTCGCTTACTCGTGGCTTTGATTCGCGATCCCAAGGCTGGAATTTAATGCGTGTTCTTCGGTTAAGGCAAACAACTACTGTGAGATTGTCTTCACCAGAATATTTACCGAGCTTGTCGAGAATATCATCCAGTGACACATCTGGATTTATATCATTAGGCGGAAGTTCCTTGATCTGAAGTGGAGCGTAATGATCCTCGCCATTTTTCTGCCATTTCATTACGGCATCGAAATCCACCTTTTCGGTTTTTGAGAAGTGTGTAGGGAGGTGCAGCACTGCGTTGCTTATGCCATACGCGAACATGGCAGCATACCTAGCCTCCTGCCACTCTTTCAGAGCGTTGGTACGCAGGCGTCTGATACTTTCATCCATATCCGCTGGTAGATTGAATTCCAGCCAACGCAGGTTCACCAGCAGTTGTCGCGGATCAACCCACTCCATCTGATTGAATTCTCGAACTTGGATATTGGGTACCCGCTTAGCCATGGCAGTCTATCGATCAACGCTCTCCGCCTTGTCCGGAGAGCTATGTTTCATTAAGGCGCTCAATCTTTTTTCTTTCATGGATATTCCTTTATTCAGTGGAGTCGTGAGAATTTATCCGCATATGCAAAATAATACGTGCAGGTGCTAATATCCGCGGCACTTTACGGCCATTTTCTCCAAACTATCCTCTCGTCTTGAATCCAGCGTAGCATACGATATGCCGGGTGCAAAACAGACCGTGCGCGCAGCGCACACAACTTCGTCTGTTTTCCATACCCCTGTGCGCCGCCGAGTAGCGCAGACTGGTCAGGGGAAGGCGGCGAGGACTGCTTTGAGCGCGTAGCGCGAGTTCCGCAGCCGCCTGACCAGTTGAGCAACGCAGAATACCGCGCAGCGGCGGCAAACCGGGGTCGCCTTTTCTTTGGTTACTTTATTTTGGCGAAGCAAAAGAAAGTGACTAGCTGCCGGTCTACCACCGGCGAAGTTGATTTTGTTTTTGTCATTCATGTTTCGATACGGCCTTTGGCCTACTCAACACGAACGGCCCTAGATCAGAGAACTATATCTCCACCAACACCGGCACATGATCCGACGGCCTCTCCAGCTTCCTCGGTGCCTTGTCAATCACGCAGCTCTTGCATTGCTTAACCAGCGCCTCGCTGATCAGGATATGGTCGATGCGCAAGCCGTGGTTGCGGCGGAACGCCATCATCCGGTAGTCCCACCAGGTGAACGATTTTTCCGGCTGCTCGAACAGCCGGAAGCTGTCGTACAGTCCGAGCTTGATCAGGTTCTGGAAATGGATGCGCTCGGCCTCGCTGACCAGCACGTTGCCCTGCCAGAGCACCGGGTCGTGCACATCGCGGTCTTCCGGCGCGATGTTGTAGTCGCCCAGCACCGCCAGCTTCGGGTGGCGCTTCAGTTCTTCCTTCAGCCAGTTGCGCAGCTTGTCGAGCCAGCCCAGCTTGTAGTAATACTTGTCCGAATCGACCGCCTGCCCGTTCGGCACATAGACACAGATCACGCGCACATCGCCGAAAGTGGCCGCGATCACGCGCTTCTGGTCGTCGTCATGATCGGGGATGCCGTGCTGCACTTCGCCGGCCGGTATTTTGCTCAGGATCGCGACACCGTTATAGGTCTTCTGCCCGCTGAATACGCTGTGGTAACCCGCCGCCTGAATCTCGGCCTGCGGGAAATCGCTGTCCTGCTGCTTGGTTTCCTGCAGGCACAACACATCGACCGGATTCGCGGCCAGCCAGTCCAGCACATGCGGCAGGCGGACTTTCAGCGAATTGACATTCCAGGTAGCCAGGCGCATATCGACGAATCCGGGTGAAATTGATTGGTTTATTGTTGCAGATACCGGGCAGGCGGCAATTGTATCCTGTTGCACATTCCCGGTCAGCGCGCTTTTCTTTCGCGCCAGTCGGTCAGCCAGTAACAGCAAAGGGGCGGGATCACGACAGTGTCGTTTTCCGGGTGCACGGGCGCGCCCGAGCAAAGGTCCTTCATTCCGTCCGGGTTGAAGAAGCCATGCGGCTTTAACTCGCCGACACTCAGCGTCTGCGGCGCAACGTTGAAATTGGCCACAACCAATACCCTGTTGCCGCTGTTTTCGCGGTCTGCCCTGGAAAACACCACCAGATTGGGGTTGTCCACCGCCAGCAGCTGGCGATTGTCGAAATCCGCAAATGCACTCAGCTCCTTGCGCAGCGCGATCATTTTTTTCAGCGCGTTGAAGATACGGTATTCCACCGTACCCTGCTGGTGGCGCTTCTCCGCCTTGTTCCAGTCGAAATGCGAACGATTCATCCAGCGATTGTCATCGCGCTCGTCCGGGTCGGCGAGATATTCCAGGCTGTTGAGGGTTCCGATCGCATCGCCGTAATAGAGCAGCGGGATTCCGCCGAACGAAAGTATCATGCTGTGCAGCAGCAGGATGGTACTGATCGCGGCATCGATGGCTTGCGCATCCTGTTTTTCGAGCGCGGTTTCCAGCCCGACCAGGGATGCCAGCGAGCCGGAGATGCGCGCGTCGCCGGTCTTCGGATTGTCGCCGAACGGCAGGCCGCGGGCGGGCGAGCCGGTAAATTTTCCGGTGAAATAGTCGATCAGGAAGCGCCGGTGCTGCACCGGGTCGTAACCGGACAGCACGATGTCGTTGTCGGAAAATCCCAGGCCGATGTCGTCGTGGCAGCGCACGTAATTCAGCCAGGTCGCGCGTTCCAGTTTTTCGGGCAGGCTCCTGATGCCGCGGCTCAGCAGCTTCGCATTCTTGGTTGCGACCGCATCCCAGAGCAAAGCCATGAACGTGGCGTTGTAGGCGATCTCGCATTCCTTGGCATTGATCGCATCCTCGCCGAAGTATTTTGCGATTTCGCCGGGCGCGACGATGGCCTCCGCGATGAACAGCACCCCCGGCGCGGTCACCTGGCAGCAATCCTTCATCAGTTGCAGCAGCAGGTGGGCTTCCCGTTCATTCTGGCAGGTGCTCCCGATCTTCTTCCACAGGAACGCCACCGCATCCAGGCGCAGAATGTCCGCGCCCTTGTTTGCCCAGAACAGGATGATGTCGATCATCTCGATCAGCACTTCGGGATTGTGGTAGTTCAGGTCCCACTGGTAGTTGTTGAACACGGTCATCACCCATTTGCCCATCTGTTCATCCCAGGTGAAGTTGCCTGGCGAAGTATTCGGAAAGATTTCCGGCATGGTTTCTTCGTAGATGTCCGGGGTTTCGCGGTCGTCGAAGATATAGAAATAGTCCTGGTATTTCTTTTCGCCCCGGCGAGCCCGTTGCGCCCATTCGTGCTCCTCCGACGTATGGTTGACCACGACATCGAGCACCAGCAGCATGTCACGCTTCTTCAATGACCCCGCCAGCGCCTCGACCTCTGCCGTGGTGCCGATACGGGAATCGATTTTTTTGAAATCACGGACCGCATATCCGCCGTCGCTTTTTCCCGGCGGGCAATCGAGTATCGGCATGACGTGCAGCATATTGACGCCCAGTTCCTGCAGGTACGGCAACCTGGAACGCAAACCCTTCAGGTCGTCCGCGAAACGGTCGCAATACAGCGCCATGCCGACCCATTTCTGGCTGAGAAACCAGTTGTAGTTCTTTTCACGTTCCAGGTCGGACCTGCGCAGGTGGGGGGCTCGTTCGATGTAGCGCAATGCGAGCGTTTCGACCAGGCTGATCATCTGTTCCTTGAAATCGGGGCGGTCGCCGTAAAGCAGCCGGAACAGCGAGTGGATCGCGTAAAAATTCGCCCCCAGGCGGGTGAAGAAATGCCGCAACCGGAGATTCCTGATCTCCGGTTTCAGCTCCACCAGTATTTCATTGAGCAGCGAGTGGGAAACCTGTTCGTACATCAACAGCCTCTTGTTGTTGGTTTCAATTCAGGCCATGCAGCCAGGCATCCACTTCCGGGTGGTAATGCGCGACGCCCTCCAGGATGCCCGCACTGTAGTTTCCGTTCATGCCGAGGTAGCCGCCCGTGGCGATATAGAGTGTGTCTTTGTGCGCTTGTTCCGCCAATGCCTTGGTTTCATCGTCCGCGTTGGCCACCAGCACGGCAGGTATGGAACTCAGCAGCACGTCCAGATCGTTGCCGCTGTCGCCGGCAAATACCGTGTCCCCAACGCCGAATCCGAGCTGCTGCATCAGGAACCGGATCGCGTGCAGCTTGTTGGCGCCGGCCGGAAGCACGTCCAGCAAGCCAAGCCCGGCTTTTTGATCGATGCTCCAGACCAGGTTCGCCTTGATGCCCGCATATTTCAGTCTTGCATCGGTCTCCCCGAGCAATATTTCCGCATCCGTTTCGAGCGGAACATAGAAGCTGAGCTTGTGGCGGTTCTGCTTTTCCTTTTCCTGCAAGCGCAACGCCGGAAATACACTCAGCCAGCGGTATAACTCGTCATGCGTCAGCCCCTGCCAGTCGGGCGCGATCTGCGCGTCCCATTCGTCCGATTGCCGCCAACCGGCCGTATCGATCCGGTAGATCGTTGTGCCCACATCGCCGATGGCGTAATCCGGCCGGGGCAGGCCGAATTCGGCAATGGCTTGCTCGATCAACTCGCGGTGCCTGCCTGTCACATAAACGAGCGTGACTTCACGGCGATTCACCAATTGCCTGAACCGCTCCATGGCCT
>CAVWTZ010000161.1:0-15418 GCA_963757485.1 uncultured beta proteobacterium | reverse complement strand
CGATATCGGCAAATGACAGTTTGTCCGCGTCACGGATGATAGGCACGACCAGGCCGCGTTCGCTGCCGATGGCCATGCCGATGTCGAAGTAGCCGTGGTAGATGATGTCGGTGCCGTCCACCGACGCGTTCACGACAGGAAATTTCTGCAACGCCAGGACCGCGGCCTTGACGAAGAATGAGGAGAAGCCGAGCTTGACGCCGTGCTTCTTCTCGAACGCGTCCTTGTAGCGTGCGCGCAGGTCCATGATCGGCTGCATGTTGACTTCATTGAATGTGGTCAGGATCGCGGCGTTCTGTTGCGATTGCAGCAGGCGCTCGGCGATGCGCTGGCGGATCCGCGTCATCGCCACGCGCTGTTCGGGCCGGTTGCCGGACGGGGCGATGCCAAGGGGTACAAGAGCGGCAACGGCCTGCGGCACGTTGCCAGCGGGCGCTTGCTCACCGGAAACCTGCTGCATCGCGTTCAGCACGTCCTCTTTGGTCACGCGTCCGCTGCGCCCGCTGCCGTGCAGGCTGCCGGCATCGATCTCGTGTTCGCGCGCCAGCTTGCGCACCGAAGGAGGCACTGCAGGGCCGGCGGCTGCCTGCGATGCAGCAGCCTTGGCAGCCACCGCTTCAGTATCGATCAGTGCGATCAGTTCGTTGCTTCCCACCTTTTCGGCGTCACCCTTGATGATCTTGCTCAGCACGCCGCTCTTGGAGGCAGGCAATTCAAGCACCACCTTGTCGGTCTCCACGTCGATCAGGTTTTCGCCCTCGGCGACAGCCTCGCCAACTTGTTTATGCCAGGTCAGCAGCGTCGCCTCGGACACTGATTCGGACAGTTGCGGCACTTTGACTTCAATGATGGTCATTCCGTTTGCTCCTGGGATTATTTTTGATGTCCAGATCGGGGCGGAACGCGGCTTCGATTACCGCCTTTTGCTGTTCCTGATGCACCGCCAGATAGCCTGCGGCCGGTGCGGCAGACGAGGGTCGCAGCGCGTATTCCAGGCGCATCCCTTTGCGCATGTGGCGCAGCAGATAATGCTGGATGCGATGCCACGCGCCCTGGTTGCCCGGCGCTTCCTGGCACCAGACCAGTTCGGTTGCATTCGGATACGCGGCAATCTGCGCTGCAAAGTCATCGTGCGGGAACGGGTAAAGTTGCTCGATGCGGATGATCGCCATATCCGTAATGCCCTTCTCCCGCCGGGCGCCGAGCAGCTCGTAATAAATCTTGCCGCTACATGCGATGATGCGGCGCACCCCGGCGGCATCCAGCGTATCGACCTCGGCTATTACCGGCTGGAATTTTCCGTGGGTCAGCTCTTCGATCGGCGATGCCGCGTCCTTGCTGCGCAGCAGGCTCTTGGGCGTAAACACGATCAGCGGCTTGCGCATAGCACGCAGCATCTGGCGGCGCAGCAGGTGGAACATCTGCGCAGGAGTAGACGGCACGCACACCTGGATGTTGTAGTCGGCGCACAGTTGCAAATAGCGTTCGATGCGTCCGGAAGAATGCTCCGCACCCTGCCCCTCATAACCATGCGGCAGCAGCATCACCAACCCGCACTTCCGGCCCCACTTCACTTCGCCGGAGGCGATGAACTGGTCGATCACCACCTGTGCACCGTTCGCAAAATCGCCGAACTGCGCTTCCCACAGCACCAGCGAATACGGCTCGGCCGTGGCATAGCCGTATTCAAAGCCGAGCACGCCCTCCTCGGATAACAGCGAGTCGATCACCACAAAATCGGACTGGTCAGGCGCGAGGTGCTGCAGCGGGATATGAACCCCGTCGCCGAATTCCACGCGCTTCTGGTCATGCCAGGCGGCATGGCGGTGAAAGAATGTGCCTCGCTGAGTATCCTGGCCGCTGAGCCGCACCGGATAGCCTTCTGTTAGCAGTGATGCATAGGCAAGATTTTCTGCCATGCCCCAGTCCAGCGACATTTCACCGTTGCTCATTGCAATACGATCTTCGACGATCTTACGCACGCGCGATTGCAGGATGAAACCTTCCGGAACCGTGGTCAGCGGTTTCGCCAGTTCCCGCAACCGCTCCAGCGGCACCGCGGTATCCACGGGCACATCCCAGGGCACATCGTCCCTGAACTTGGACCAATCGACTGCATGCTGGGCCTTGCCGGCTTCCAGAGCGGGCTGAATCGAATTCCTGCCCTCATCCATCGCCTTGCGGTATGCCGCGACCATCTCGTCCGCTGCGCCGGGTTGGATCACACCTTGTTCCTGCAGTCGCTGCGCATACAAGGCGCGCGTGCCGGGATGCCGGCGGATAAAGCTGTACATGTATGGTTGCGTGACCAGCGGCTCGTCCTGTTCGTTATGCCCCAGCTTGCGGAAACACACCAGATCGATCACTACGTCCTTTTTGAACTGCATGCGGTAATCCAGCGCGATCTCGGTGACCAGCAATACCGCATCCGGGTCGTCCGCGTTCACATGGAAGATCGGTGCGTCAAGCATTTTTGCGACATCGCTGCAGTAACTGCTGGAGCGCACGTCGCGCAAGTCGGATGCGGTGAAGCCGATCTGGTTGTTGACAATGATATGCACTGTGCCGCCGGTACCGTATCCACGTGTCTGCGACATGGCCAGCGTTTCCATCACGACGCCCTGGCCTGCGAAAGCAGCGTCGCCATGGATCAGTATCGGGATCACTTTTGAACCGTCGTGATCCTTGCGTCGGTGCTGGCGCGCGCGCACCGAACCTTCCACCACAGGATTGACAATCTCCAGATGCGAAGGATTAAAGGCCAGCGCAACATGCAGTTGACCGCCCGGTGTGCCTATGTCTGCGGAAAAGCCCTGGTGATATTTGACGTCGCCTGAAGAAAGATGTTCTGCATGGATACCCTCGAATTCTGCGAACAACATGCCCGGCTGCTTGCCGAGAATATTCACCAGCACGTTCAGGCGACCGCGATGCGCCATGCCGATCACCGCCTCCTGCACGCCTTGCGCGCCCGCACGTTGCAGCAAATGGTCGAGCAACGCGATCAACGTTTCGCCGCCTTCCAGCGAAAATCGTTTCTGTCCGACGAACTTGGTGTGCAGATATCGCTCCAGCGTCTCGGCGGCGGAAATGCATTCCAGGATTCGGAGCCGTGTCCCGGCATCGTAACCGGCCTGTCCGCGCGAACTTTCCAGACGATTCTGTATCCAGCGCTTCGTCGCGATATCGCTGATATACATGTATTCCGCGCCGATGCTGCCGCAATAGGTCTGGCGCAACAATTTCAGGATTTCACGCAATGTCATGCGCGCGCTGCCGACCAGCGAACCCGTGTCGAAGGTCGTATCCATGTCGGATTCGGACAGTCCGTAGTAAGCCGGATCGAGTTCCGCGACCAGCGGTTTGGCAAAACGATTCAGCGGATCGAGACTGGCGACACGCAGACCAAGGAAGCGATGCGCGTTGATGAGCTGCAGCACGGAAACCTGCTTGCGCTCCATGCCGGCGACGGGCGCGAGCGCCGCGCTTGAGGCCGATTTCGGCAATGCCGCAAATGACTGCTGGATGCAGCTGTGCAGTGCATCATGTGCCCCGTTGGCCAGCGGCGGAAGCGCGTCGAAATATCCTCGCCACTCCTCTGCAACGCTATTCGGATCGATCAGATAGTTCTCGTACAGCTCCTCGACAAAAGGCGCGTTCGCGCCAAACAGCAGCGAGCTGTTCTGCATCCACTGCATGAAATTGACCGGTTTGTTCATCGCTTCTCCAAAGGAACGTAATCGCGTTTGGCGGAACCACGATAGAGCTGGCGCGGGCGGCCGATCTTTTGCTCGGAATCCCCGACCATCTCGTTCCACTGCGATACCCAGCCTATGGTGCGCGCCAGCGCAAAGATCACCGTGAACATGTTGGTCGGAATCCCCAATGCGCGCAGCACGATGCCCGAATAGAAATCCACGTTCGGATACAGCTTGCGTTCAATGAAATAAGGATCATGCAATGCGACACGCTCCAGTTCCATCGCCAGCTCGAACAGCTTGTTGTTTTCGAGCTTGAGTTCCTTGAGCACTTCGTAGCAGGTCTGGCGCATCACGCTGGCGCGCGGGTCCATGTTCTTGTAGACACGATGACCAAAACCCATCAGGCGGTATTTCTTGTCCTTCACGCCCTGCACATACTCTTTCACGCGGGATATGTCGCCTATCTCCTCGAGCATGTTCAGCGCGGCCTCGTTGGCGCCGCCGTGCGCGGGCCCCCACAGCGCGGCTATGCCTGAAGCGACACAGGCAAAGGGATTGGCGCCGCTGGAACCGGCCAGGCGCACCGTTGCGGTGGATGCATTCTGCTCATGGTCCGCGTGCAGGATGAAAATGCGTTCCAGCGCGCGCACCAGCACCGGATTCTGCACATAGTCCTCCGAAGGAACGCCGAACGTCATGTACATGAAGTTTTCCACGTAACTGTAACGGTTCTTCGGGTACATGAACGGTTCGCCGGTGTTGTACTTGTAGGCCATCGCGGCGATGGTCGGCACCTTTGCGATCAAACGCATCACCGATATCTCGCGATGCTCCGGGTTGTTGATGTCCAGAGAATCATGATAGAACGCCGACAGCGCGCCGACCACACCCACCATTACCGCCATCGGATGGGCATCGCGGCGGAAACCGTTATAGAAACGGGTCAGCTGGTCGTGCACCATGGTGTGCTTGGTGACCTTGTTAATGAAATCCGCCTTCTGCTCGATGTTCGGCAATTCCCCGTATTTCAACAGATAACACACCTCGAGGAAATCCGACTTCTCGGCAAGCTGTTCGATGGGATAACCGCGGTAATAGAGCAGTCCTGCATCGCCGTCGATGAAGGTGATCGCCGACGTGCAACTGGCCGTTGCGGTAAATGAGGGATCGTAGGTGAACACGCCGAGCTTGCTGATGCCGCGCACATCCACCACGTCCGGGCCGAGCGTGCCGGACAGGATGGGCAATTCGATACTGCGCCCGTCATCCAGAGTCAGTGTTGCGAAGCGTTGCTTGTTTTCCATCGATATTCCTCCAGTTTGGGCGAACCTTCAGGACGCCCTGATCATTTCCAGCAACGCCTGCTGGCTTGCCTGCATTGCTTCCTGTGTCTCTTGCTCCGCTCTCCCCGCAATCATATCCCAGAGCAGATTGTCGGGTGTATCCAGCAACTCCTCGAACGCCCGTTGCCCGGCCTCGTCGAGCTGCGCATAATGCCTGTCGATGAAACGGGTCAGCACGATATCCAGCTCCAGCAACCCGCGCCTGCTCCGCCAGCGTATCCGCTCCAGGTTTTTCATACCATGCGCTTGACCATCATATCCTTGATTTTTCCGATGGCCTCGGTCGGATTCAATTCCTTGGGGCACACGTCCACGCAATTCATGATGGTGTGGCAACGGAACAAACGGTACGGGTCTTCCAGATCGTCGAGGCGCTCGCTGGTGGCCTGGTCGCGCGTGTCCGCGATGAAGCGATAGGCCTGCAGCAATCCCGCGGGACCGACGAATTTGTCCGGGTTCCACCAGAACGAGGGGCAGGCCGTGGTGCAGCAGCCGCACAGGATGCACTCATAAAGGCCGTTCAGGTGCGCGCGCTGGTCGGGAGATTGCAGCCGCTCGGTCTCCGGCGGGGGTTCGTTGTTGATCAGGTAGGGCTTGACCGAATGGTATTGCTTGAAGAACTGCGTCATGTCGACGATCAGGTCGCGGATCACCGGCAGCCCCGGCAGCGGCCGCAATTCGACCGGCTCCTTGAGGCTATGCAGCGGCGTGATGCATGCCAGCCCGTTGCGCCCGTTGATGTTCATCGCATCCGACCCGCACACGCCCTCGCGGCAAGACTTGCGCAGCGACAGGCTGTCGTCCTGCTCCTTGATCAGCAGCAGCGCGTCGAGCAGCATCTTGCCCTGGGTGCTGTCGTCATGCCTGATGTCCAGTTCGTAGTCCTGCATGTATGGCGCAGCGTCCGTGTCCGGGTTGTAACGGTAGATACGAAACTTCATAACTCGCTCCTGTAACCGGCCACTTGGCAATAGTCTTTAAGCGTATCGCCAGTGGTTATTCAATATGTCCGCGCCTTGAGCGGGAATGATTCCACCGATAATGGTTTCGAGCGCACCGGCTTGTAATCCAGCCGGTGTCCCTCGCGAAAATACAGGCTGTGCTTCAGCCAGTCCACGTCGTCGCGCTGCCGGAAATCGTCGCGAGCGTGGGCGCCGCGGCTTTCCTTGCGCGCCTCTGCAGCGATCATCGTCGCCTGTGCAACCTCGATCAGGTTGTCCAGTTCCAGCGCCTCGATGCGCGCGGTGTTGAATACCTTGCTCTTGTCCTGTATTTCGGTGTTCGCGACGCGTTCGGCGATCTGCTTGATCCGCCTCCACGCCCTCGGCCAGCAAGACCCGGAAAGCGAAACACGCCGCAATGTTTCTGCATGGTGCGGCGCAGGCGTCGGCCACCTCCTGCGTGCCCGCTCGCCGTCCTGTTTTCCAGGCGCGCCAGACGCGCCAGCGACGATCGGCGGCATCAACCGGCAAGGGTTTGGATGCGCACCGTCCTGCGCCAGGGCACCGACGATATGGTGGCCGGCTGCGCGTCCGAACACCATCAGGTCGAGCAGGGAATTGGTGCCGAGTCGATTCGCGCCATGCACCGACACGCAGGCGCATTCCCCGACTGCATACAGCCCGTGCGACGCCGCGTCAGGCACCGGTCTTGTCGGGTGCAACCACCTGGCCGTGAAAATTGGACGGTATGCCGCCCATTTGGTAGTGGCGTCGGCACGACCGGGATCGGTGCCCGGTCGGATCGACATGCGCAAACTTCATCGCGATCTCGCGTATCGCCGGCAGCCGCTGCCGGATCCGTCTCGGCGCCGAGATGATCGAGCTTGAGCATGACGTGATCGTCGCTGCGGGCCGCAACCGCGCCCCTCGTTGATCTCTATCCATCGCACGCGAGACCACGTCGCGGCTGGCCAGGTCCTTGGCGTTCGGCGCGTACTTTTCCATGAAACGCTCGCCATCCTTGTTGACCAGGTAACCGCCCTCGCCGCGCACGCCTTCAGTGATCAGCACACCCGCGCCGTACACGCCGGTCGGATGGAACTGGCAAGAACTCCATGTCCTCGAGCGGAATTCCGGCGCGCGCAACCATGCCCAGCCCGTCGCCGGTGTTGATGTACGCGTTGGTGCTCGAGTCGGAAGATGCGTCCCGCGCCGCCGGTCGCGAGCAGCGTGGCGCGCGCCTGGAAGATCATCGTCTCGCCGGTTTCGATTTCCATCGCGGCCACGCCGAGCACGTCGCCGTCTTCGTCGCGGATCAGGTCCAGCGCCATCCATTCGATGAAGAAATGCGTGTTGGCCTTGACGTTCTGCTGGTACAGCGTGTGCAGCATCGCGTGTCCGGTGCGGTCGGCCGCCGCGCAGGCGCGGTCTACCGGGGTCTTGCCGTATTCCTGCATGTGGCCGCCGAACGGGCGCTGATAGATCTTGCCGGCGTCGGTGCGGTCGAACGGCATGCCGAAATGTTCCAGTTCGTAGACCACTTCCGGGGCGGCGCGGCACATGAACTCGATCGCGTCCTGGTCGCCGAGGTAGTCCGAGCCTTTCACCGTGTCGTACATGTGCCAGTGCCAGTTGTCTTCCTTGATATTCCCGAGCGAGGCGGCGATGCCGCCCTGCGCCGCGACGGTATGCGAACGGGTCGGAAACACCTTGGACAGCACTGCCACCTTCAGCCCGGCATGCGCCAGCTGCAATGCCGCGCGCATCCCGGAACCGCCCGCGCCGACCACAACCACATCAAAAGTTCTTTTCGTTACTGCCATTACATTCCCCACAAGATTTGTACCGACCATATCGTGTACAGCAGCAACGCCAGTATCACCAGCACATGAACCGCCAATCGCACGGCGGCGGAATTGACGTAATCCATCACGATGTCGCGTATGCCGATCCAGGCGTGGTAGAACAGGCTCAACAGGAACAACAGCGTGAAGGTGCGCACCACCAGGCTGGAGAACAGCGCAGTCCAGACGTCATAACCCAGATAGGGTTGCATCAGCAGATAACCGGCCATTGCCAGGACGTACAACACCATCAGCACCGCAGTGATGCGCTGAATCAGCCAATCGCGCAACCCGTAGTGCGCACCGACGACGACACGATTCACCATAATTTCACCCCCAGCCAAACCGTCAGTGCCAGACTCAGCACCATCACCACCTTGCTGCTGTTGCGTGCCTGCGCAAGATCCCGCACCAGATGGAGATCAACCGCCAGATAACGCAGCCCGGCGCAAAAGTGATGAAGGAACGCCCACAGCAAACCGAGCAGCACCAATTTGGCCAGCGGGTGCGCAAGCACGGACATCAATTCGGTATAGGTTTCAATCGAGTTCAGGCTGTACTGCAGCATCAGCAGAAGCACCGGCAATGCAATGAACAGCAACAATCCGCTGATGCGATGGAGTATGGATACGATACCGGGTAGCGGTAATTTTATTTTATGCAGAGCGAGGTGTTTGGGATGCTTTTTATTCATTGCTGATCTCGAACATGCTTAGAGAGCCGGATAGCCGACATGCTACACCTTTGCAGGACGGGAGAACAATAAAATGGCCCGTTCATGGGGATTTTACCAAGTGTTGCATGGTCATAAAACGACCCGAACACTTTGAAACGGAAATAAATCCGAACTTGCAGACAAAAGGAGTGCATTTCAGCGCCTGCTCGGGCCATGCTGTGCAGAGGGTAATCCACAGATGTGTTCTTTACAGATGCAATGCCGGTTGTTATGCTGAACGTTCATCAAACACTTGTTTGAATTCTGACAATCACGTAAGGAATTGATCATGCACAAGTCACTGCTTACCGCCCTTGTTATCTCCGTTGCATTGCCTGTGTCCGCCTTTGCCGCCGACAGTTATACCGTAGACCCACATCACACCTTCCCGCATTTCAGCATCAACCATCTGGGCTTCTCGACCCTGCAAGGCCGCTTTGACCAGACCAGCGGCACGATCACGCTGGATCGCGCTGCAAAAACCGGCTCGGTCAGCATCAGTATCGCGTCTGACTCGATCAGTACCGGCTATATCAAGCGCGACGAGGATTTGGAATCTCCGGATTTCTTCAACGCTGCTGAATTCCCCGCGATCACCTACAAGTCCACGGCGGTGCATTTCAACGGCGATACCCCCTCCAGCGTGGACGGCAACCTGACCATCATGGGAGTCACCAAGCCGGTCACATTGACCATCGATGCATTCCATTGCGGCTCCAATCCGATGAGCAAGAGGGAGGAATGCGGTGCCGGTGCCACTGCCCAAGTCAAGCGCTCCGACTTCGGCATGAAATACGGACTGCCCAACATCGGCGATGACGTGAAACTGGTGTTCGAGATCGAGGCAATAAAGAATTAATCCGGATTTGCATAAAAAGGGCAGGCCATTCGGTCTGCCTTTTTTATTTGTGTCGGTCACCACACCATCGCGATGCAATGCTTTATATCTGGCAACAGTTGTTTCCTGGCAAAACTATCGCGAACAGAAAACCTCACGAATATCTATCCGTCTGTTCTGCGGCCCGAAGCGCACTTTCAACGTTCAAGCTCTTCACAACAGTTACGATGCAGGCAGCTTGTGAGCCAGAACGAAGTATGCTCCCATCTCGGCATCGATGCATTTCCGGACGGATGGGGACCGCGCATCTGTCATGTATGCGTCCAGCAGCGCAGTTAGGCGGCTTGCGTCGCTTGGCGTGATGCCGTAAAGCGGATTTTTTACCGCCATTTCCGGGATAGTCTCCAATTGCTCTACCGAGAAAAACGTGGCTGTTGGCTCAACCACTACTTCTGTTCGGACAAACCCCGCCGCAGCGAGAACGGCTCGGCAGCGCTCGGGCGTTCCAGTGTCCTGGCCGACAACTGCAATTCGGATGCCATGTCGGGCAGCGATGGCCCGAAGCAGATGACCGGTAGCATAAGATTCCCCAGCCCAACAGTTGAATGCGAGCCGACCACCTGGCCGAAGCAGCGAGTGCCATAGCCGCAATGCTGCGGGAACATCGGTCATGTACGGCAGAGCGTTGCAGCAGAAAATGAGGTCGAAGCTGCCAGCAGGGTAATCCAGGGTTTCGGCGTCCGCCTGCATGAGTTGGATGTTGCCAACACCCTCAGCCACGATGGCTTTCGCGGCCTGATCCAGCATGCCGGTGGAGATGTCCACGCCGACTACCGTACCCCGCTCCCCGACTAAGCGGGCGGCGCGGATCGCCACGAAACCCGTCCCGGTAGCAATGTCCAACACCCGCTCGTCGGGCTGCGGCGCCGCGAGCCGGACCAGCCTGTCGGCCAGCCGCGCATGAGTCTTGCTACGGCCATAATCGGTGCGGGCGTCAAAATGTTCTGCAATTGCCCGCCTGTACTCATCAAGGACCATCGGTGAAGCCGCGTTACGTCCCATGTCGCCTGCCTTTAACTGGAAAACTTCTTGAATGACCGGCTGACTTGCAATCCCGATTCGGCCATGCGCAGCACCGCTTTTTTACTCTGATTGCCAGCGCTGGCAGAACCTGCTCGCGTCGTCCAGCCATTCATAAAAATCACCCGTAAATCCATCCACATCAGCAAGAAACTCCCATTCACCGTTCGCCAGTGGATTGGGTTGCCGGGCTCGGCGAGACATTCGTGCCAAGACATCAGCGATGCCGTCAATCTGTGCGTAACTCGCCAGCCAATTCTCCTTCGCCATTAGTGTCAACCCGGGATGCGAGGAGACGGGAAGCTCGTGTAGCCTGTCTGCGATCGATCGATAGACAGTTAAACAATACTCATCCAGGGGCCGATGATGTATTGTTGCCCAGTTTCGGGCCAGAAGATGGTCGTAGAACACATCGACCAGCACGCCCGCATAACGTCTCCGCCCCGCAGAGATTCGTGAGCGGCTCCGCCGAAAGGCCGGCTGCGATTCTGCAAAGTTATCTATGGCCCGATGCAACGCAACTCCTTTGGCAAGATCGTCAGGTAATGCGCCAGGCAAGGCGCCTTTGATCCAGTCCCCGATGACCCCGCCCACAAGCAATGCAGGATCTTCGCCTGCAAGCAATGCATGGGCCAAAAAGTTCAATTTCGCTCCTTCACGTGGACGATCAGCCCTGGCCGGTTTGCGCCGGTCAAATTGAATGTATCCGAACGCCTGTTGCTCTTGCGCACGCAGGCGTTCGTTATGATTCCATTGTCACGCAACAGGGCAAACCATCACCAGCCCGACTCGCGCTCCGGTGTCGCGGTTATCTTGTGCACGCTCAGGTCGGAGCCGTTGAATTCTTCCTCGGCGCTCAAGCGTATGCCAACAACCTTTTTCAGCACGCCGTAGACCGCCAGGCCCCCGGCAAACGCGATAGTCACACCGAGTGCCGTGCCGCACAGTTGCGACATGAAGCTCACACCGCCCCTGCCGCCAAGCGCCTTGAGGCCAAATATGCCCGCCGCGATCCCGCCCCAGGCGCCGCACAAACCATGCAGCGGCCACACGCCGAGCACATCGTCGATCTTCCAGCGGTTCTGCGTCAGCGTGAACATCGACACGAACAGCGCACCCGCCACGGCGCCGACCATCAGCGCGCCTATCGGGTGCATCAGATCCGAACCTGCGCAAATCGCGACCAAGCCGGCCAACGGGCCGTTATGCACGAAGCCCGGGTCGTTCTTGCCCATCCACAGCGCGGCCAGCGTGCCGCCCACCATCGCCATCAGCGAATTGACCGCGACCAGTCCGCTGATGTTATTGATGGTCTGCGCCGACATCACATTGAAGCCGAACCAGCCCACCGTGAGTATCCACGCGCCCAGCGCAAGAAACGGAATACTGGACGGGGGATGCGCAGAAATGCGCCCTTCATTGGTATAGCGGCCGCGCCGCGCGCCAAGCAATAACACTGCCGCCAGTGCTATCCACCCGCCCACCGCATGCACCACCACCGATCCGGCGAAATCATGGAACTGCGCACCGAATGTCGCAGCCAGCCAGTGCTGGAAGCCAAGATGATGATTCCACGCGATGCCTTCAAAGAACGGGTAGACGAACCCGACCAGCATGAAGGTCGCCGCCATCTGCGGATGGAATTTGGCGCGCTCCGCTATTCCGCCGGAAACGATGGCCGGAATCGCCGCTGCAAAGGTCAGCAGGAAGAAAAACTTCACCAGCTCGTAGCCGCTTTTTTGCGCAAGCTGGTCCGCCCCGGTAAAAAAATTCGTGCCGTAGGCAATCGCGTAGCCGATGAAAAAATACGCCAGCGTGGACATCGCGAAGTCGGTCAGGATCTTGACCAGCGCGTTCACCTGGTTTTTCTTGCGTACCGTGCCCAGCTCCAGAAAAGCAAAGCCTGCGTGCATCGCCAGGACCATGATGGCGCCCATCAGAATGAACAACGTGTCATTATTGATTCTCAAGTCTTCCATGCTTCTCCCCTTTTGCGCGTTCCGTGTACGGTACGGCTTTATTATTCAATTGATGCCGATGCTCCCGAAGGAGAAGTTCTAATCTTTCCAGCTGTTGAGGTGTTTTTCCAGCCAGAACAAACCGACGATCGATTTACTGTCGTTTATCTTGCCCTTGCGTATCCACTCAAGCGCTTCCGGCAGGGACAACTCGAACACCTCGAGGAACTCCCCGTCGTCCAGCTGTCTGCCCTGATGGACCAGGCCGCGTGCCAGAAAATATTCCATGCGCTCGTCGGCATAGCCTATGCACGGCCACGCCGTGGTCAGGTGTATCCATTCGTTTGCCACATACCCGGTTTCCTCCAGCAGCTCGCGCTGTGCGCACTTCAGGATGTCTTCGCCATGATCGATCTTTCCGGCAGGCAGCTCGATGAACTCGCGCTGCAGCGGATAGCGGTATTGCCGCTCCATCACCAGATTGCCGTTATCCAGCATTGCCAGCACCGCTACAGCGCCGGGATGGGTGATGTATTCGCGGCTGCTCACCGCACCATCCGGCAGGCGCACCTTGTCCTTGCGCACCCGGATAAAATCACCGTCATACATCAACTTTGAATCCAGCCGCGTCTCTTTCAGATCCATCGCAATTTCCGTATCAACAAGGGCTTCGTGCATTGCCCGGTTTCATGACTTGCTTCGCATATCCCGCATGTCGGGCTATCCGCTTTTCTTCACCACCTGCATCGCGGTCGCGACCATACCGGCGATGTCCGCGGCGTTGCCGGGGAGGATCATGGTATTGCCCTGCTTCGCGATGTTGCCGAACGCATCGACAAAACGTTCGGCGACCCTGAGGTTGACGGCGGTGAGGCCGCCCTCGCTCTGGATTGCGCTCGCGACCACCTTGATCGATTCGGCGGTCGCATTCGCAACCAGCAGCAGCGCCTCCGCCTCGCCCTGGGCGTTGTTGATCGCCGCCTGCTTGGAGCCTTCCGACTCGCGTATGGACGCGGTCATTTTTCCCTCGGCGATGTTGATCTCTTCCTGCTTCTTGCCTTCCGACTGCGCGATCAGCGCGCGCTTCTCGCGCTCGGCGGTGATCTGCTTCTGCATCGCCGCGAGCACCTGCTGCGGCGGGGTGATGTCCTTGATCTCGTAGCGCAGCACCTTCACGCCCCAGGTCGGGCTCGCCTCGTCCAGCGCGAATACCACGGTGCGGTTGATCGCCTCGCGGTCCTCCAGCAGTTTGTCCAGATCGCGCTTGCCGCATTCCGAACGCAGCGCGGTTTGCGCCAGCATCGTGATCGCGGCCAGATAATTGGATGTGCCGTAACTGGCGCGCGCCGCGTCGGTGACCTGGTAATACAGCACGCCGTCGACCTGCACCTGGGTGTTGTCGCGGGTGATGCAGACCTGCGGTTCGATATCGATCGGAAACTCGGTGAGACGGTGACGATAGGCGACGCGGTCCATGAACGGGATCACGATGTTCAGGCCGGGCTCCAGTGTCCGGTCGAACTTGCCGAAACGCTCGATCACCCATGCGTTCTGTTGCGGCACGATCTTGATCGTCTTGAATGCCAGGAATGCCGCGAATGCCCCCAGCACAATTAAGAATATATCCATGCCCTGCTCCTGCCTGATGAATGACTACTTGGTTTCCGGAACCGGCTCGATGATCAAGCGGCTGCCCACGACTTCCTTGATGCGCCAGTTTTGCCGGGCCGGGTCCGCCGGTGCGGTGCCGGCCAGTTCTGCATCCCATTCCGCACCGCGATAACTGACCCGCGCGTGGCGCTCGTCCGTCCAGCGCACCGTTTGCACGGTCTGGCCGATGTCATAGGCAAGATTGGCCTGCCCGTGCGCCGACCCCTGCCTCCGCTTCCAGCGATAGACCGCCGCAACACCCGCAATGCAAATCAGCGCCGCCACCGCGGCTTGACCGCCCCACGCCATCCCCAGATAGGACGACAAACCGGCGGCAGCCAGGCCGATTGCTACCGCAAGCAGATAGAACGTGCCGCTGTTCATTTCGGCGATCACCAGCACCACCGCAGCCAGCCACCAGATCCAATACACTTCCATCGCTGTGCCTCGCTATTTCAGAGCTGCTTATTTTGCCACGTTTGGCGAAACCAGCGGCGCGCTATTCATGTCGCCCGCGTCAAGCAGCGGCCGATCGGCGCAGATGCAAGCGAACCAGACAGCGGTCTATCCATTGCGCGGTCAATTTTTCCTGCACCGAATTCTGGCGCAACCTGGCTTTCAGCCCGGGGAAATCGACGCGGTCCAGCGGCTGGTCCTGGTTGAAACAGGAAAACACATGGCTGGTCTTGCCGGTGTCGGGATCAATATGCGTCTGCAGGCATTGGGCGCAGATCTCTTTCATCATGCACTGCATCGGAGAATTGATCGAACCGATCGCAAAATGATGCGGCTTCAGATAAGGTTTCAGCACCGCATGGCGCGCCGCCGCCGCCGCGGCCATAGTGCCGTCCGAGCCGATCGCGATGATGCGGTCGGTGTCGGCAAACGGAATCTGCTGCGCCCCGAGTGCGCCGCTCGCGTACGCCGTCATCGCCTCGACGATATTGCCGATGAAGCCGTGGTCCTGTGCCCGCCCGGGCGCAAAGCCGGGCTGTTCGTCGCAGCACCAGACCACCACATCGGCGGCATTCTCGATCTCGGCTACCTTGTACCGGTCTATGGTTCTTTTGTAGCCGGCGAAATAGAGCACTTTCGAACCCGCCGCGCGCACTGCCTGGCCGATCGAAAACAGCACCGCATTGCCCAATCCGCCGCCCACCAGCATCACGGTCTCATTGGCAGGAATCTCAGTCGGCGAGCCGGTCGGGCCCATCAGCACCACCGGCTCGCCTGGCTTGAGCATGGCGCACAGATCGGCCGATCCCCCCATTTCCAGCACGATGGTCGAGATCAGTCCGCGCTGCGGATCGACCCATGCGCCGGTCAACGCCAGGCAGCAATACGTGGC